>DASVWB010000071.1:0-7190 GCA_036389815.1 Pyrinomonadaceae bacterium
CACGTCGCAGAGGACGTAGACGTCGGGCAGGAAGTTCATCTCGATGCGCTTCATGCCGTCGCCCTCGCACGCCTCGCAGCGCCCGCCCTTGACGTTGAAGGAGAAGCGGCCGGGCTTGTAGCCGCGCTCGCGCGACTCGGGGAGCATCGCGTACAGCTCGCGGATGGGCGTGAACAGCCCCGTGTAGGTCGCCGGGTTCGAGCGCGGCGTCCGGCCGATGGGCGACTGGTCTATCTCGATGCACTTGTCCACGTGTTCGAGCCCCTCGATGGAGTCGAACTCACCCGGCTCTTCGAGCGAGCCGTAGAGGTGGCGGGCCAGCGCCCTGTAGAGTATGTCGTCGACGAGCGTGGACTTGCCCGAGCCCGAGACGCCGGTGACGACCGTGAGCAGGCCGAGCGGGAAGGTGGCGTCAACCGACTTGAGGTTGTTGGCGCGCGCGCCGCGCACCGTGACGGCCTTGCCGTTGGGCGGCCTGCGCTGCTGCGGCACCCCGATGGCGAGCTTGCCGCAGATGTACTGCCCCGTGACGGACGAGGGGTTGCAGGCGACCTCGTCGGGCGTGCCCGCGGCCACTATCTCGCCGCCGTGCGCGCCGGCCGCGGGCCCCAAGTCCACGACGTAGTCGGCGCGGCGGATGGTCTCCTCGTCGTGCTCGACGACGAGCACCGTGTTGCCGAGGTCGCGCAGCGCCGAAAGGGTTTCGAGGAGCTTCTGGTTGTCGCGCGGGTGGAGGCCGATGGAGGGCTCGTCGAGGACGTAGAGCACGCCCCTCAACTGCGAGCCGATCTGCGTGGCGAGGCGGATGCGCTGCCCCTCGCCGCCGGAGAGCGTGGCCGAGGCGCGGTCGAGCGAGAGGTAGCCGAGGCCGACCTGCGCGAGGAAGCGCAGGCGGTTGCGTATCTCGCGCAGGACGAGGCCGGCGATCTGCTCCTCGCGCTCGTTGAGTTTCAGCTTGTCGAAGGCGGCGGCGGCCTCCTCGATGGGGAGCGCCGTGTACTCCGCGATGCCGCGGCCGCCGACGCGCACGGCGAGCGACTCGGGCTGCAAGCGTCGCCCCTCGCAGTCCGGACACCCGACGGGCGAGACGAGCTCTTCCAGCGCCTCGCGCACGCGCTCGCTCGGCGCGTTGTGCATCCGCTCGGAGAGGTGGCGCACGGCGCCCTTCCAGTCGCTCTCGTACTTGTAGAGCCCCTGGCGGAAGGTTATCTGCCCCTCGACGCCGTGGAAGAAGGCGTCGCGCACCTGCCGAGGCAGCTCCGCGAAGGGCGCCTGCACGTCGGCCCCGAAGTGCTCGGCGACGGCGACGAGCGCCGCCTTCAGGTAGGCCGCGCCCTGCTTGTCGGCGGCCGCGAGCGCGACGAAGAGACGGTCTGCGCGCTCGGTGGCGTCGGTGACGATCTTGGCCGGATCTATTTCGAGGACGGTGCCGAGGCCGTGGCAGCGCTTGCACGCGCCGTAGACCGAGTTGAAGGAGAAGGAGCGCGGCTCAAGGGGCGGCACGTTGATCCCGCAGTTGACGCAGGCCATGCGCTCCGAGTAGAGCTTCTCCTCGCCGTCCACGACCGAGATGAGGACGGCGCCGCCCGTCAGCTTCAAGGCGCGCTGGACGGAGTCGGTCAGGTGCTCGTTGATGCCGGGCTTTATCAGGAGGCGGTGGACGACCGCCTCTATCGTGTGGTTGCGGCGCTTGTCGAGGCGTATCTCTTCGTCGAGCGAGACCAGCTCGCCGTCGATGCGCGCGCGGACGAAGCCCTCCTTGGCGAGCTTCTCCAGCTCCTTCTTGAACTCGCCCTTGCGGCCGCGCACGACCGGCGCGAGCACCATCACGCGCTCGCCCTCGGGGAGCGAGAGCACGCTGTGGACGATCTGCTCGACGGACTGGCGCGTGATGGGCGCGCCGCAGATGTGGCAGTGGGGCTGGCCGACCGACGAGAAGAGCAGGCGCAGGTAGTCGTATACTTCCGTCACCGTGCCGACCGTCGAGCGCGGGCTGCGCGAGACGGTCTTCTGCTCGATGGAGATGGCGGGCGAGAGGCCGTCCACGGAGTCCACGTCCGGCCGCTCCAACTGGTCGAGGAACTGGCGGGCGTAGGCCGAGAGCGACTCGACGTAGCGGCGCTGCCCCTCGGCGTAGATGGTGTCGAAGGCGAGCGAGGACTTCCCAGACCCCGAGAGCCCCGTGATGACCGTCAGCCGGTCGCGCGGTATCTCGACGTTGATGTCCTTCAGGTTGTGCTGGCGCGCGCCGCGCACGGTGATGCGGTCTATTGCCATTGCCTGAAAACTTCCGCGCGCGTCACGGTGGAGAATCCTGCGCCCGGCGGAAACGACCATTTTAGACGAGGCGGCCGGGTGCCGCAAGCAGGTGGAAAAGTCCGTGCCCCGGCCCGCGGGAACTTTGGGGAACGCCGCGCGCGCCGCGGCGTTTGAGAGGCGGAAGCAGCGTACGGAAAGGCGGATTTTATGAGGCGTCACACGCGCGCGCATACGATGTCGCTCGTCATCTTCCTGTCGCTCGCCGCGCACGCGCCCGCCCGCGCGCAGTCGCAGCCGAAGGGGGCGCGGGCCTGGGGCAACTGCGAGCCGGCGCGCGCCCTCTCGCTCGTGCGCGAGCAGCTCTCGGAGGCGAAGACGTTCGAGAACGGCGCGCAGCGCGTCGCGGTGATGACGCGCGCCGCCGAACTGCTCTGGCCTTACGAAGAGGCGCAGGCGCGCGCCCTCCTCGCCGACGCCTTCGACATCGCCTCGGCGCACTACAGGGAGCACGGCGACGAGTCGACCGAGCGCAAGCCCTCGCGGCCGGACGCGGCCGTGTCGGGGCTCCGCTACAGCCTCCCCGACCCGCGCGTCACGGTCATCCGCGCCGTCTCGCCCCGCGACCCCGCGTGGGCGCAGAGGCTCACGGCGCGCGCGGCCGAAGACACGCGCCGGCGCGCCGTCGAAGCCGGGACGAAGGCGGAGGGCGAGGGGCCCGGCGACCGCCTGCTCTGGGCGGCGCGCTCGCTCGTCACGAGCGACACGGCGCTCGCCGTCTCGTTCGCGCGCCGGGCGCTCGGCCACCCGGCCTCGCGCGACCTCTCGGGCTTCATCTACGACGTGGCGAGGGCCGACCGCGCGGCGGCCGACGCCTTCTACCTCGACGCGCTGCGCGCCTACTCGGGCGCGGACGCGCCTTCGCTGCTCCAACTCTCCGCGTACCCTTTCGGGCTCATACGGAACCTCGGCCTCCAGTACGGCTACGACGCGGCCGGCCTCCCGCCGCCGGGCTTCGCGCCGAGCCCGGGGTTGCAGCGGCAGTTCGTCTCGGCCTTCGTGCGCCTCGCCGGGCGCAGGCTCGGCGAGATGGCCGGGCAGCCCGCGCCGCAGGCCGACGCCGAGAACCTGTCCGAGGCGGAGATGATTTACGCGGCCCTCGTCGCGCTCGACTCCCTCTACGGCACCTCCGACCGGTCCTACGCCGCGCTCGCCGCCCCGCTCAAACAGACGGTCGGCGCGATGCTCACGGAGGGCATCAAGCGGCGCGCGGAGTCGGCCGGCTTCCGCAGACCCGCCGCCCCGGAGCCGGGCGAACGCGCCTCCGACGAGGGCGTCCTGGATCGCGTGCTTGAGGGCGCGGAGAGGGCCAGAGACCCCGACGCACACGACCGGCAGATAATCACGGGCGTCCAGGGCGCGCTCCGCACCGAGAGCGTCGAGCGGCTGGAAGCGGCGGCCGCGAAGGTGAAGGACGAGACGGCGCGCCGGCAGTTCCTCGACATCATCTACTACGAGCAGGCGCTCAAGGAGTTGAAGGGCGGGCGGCTCGACGAGGCGGCGCGGCTCGCGGAGAAGGTGGACTCGCTCGAACAGCGCGCGGCGCTGGCCGGCGAGGTCGCGGCCGCAGAGCTGAAGTCTGCGGACGACCCGCTCGCGGCGACGCGCGCGGCGTCGCTCGCCGAGTCGGTCTACAAGTCGGCGCAGCGCGCGCCCGAGTCAGAAGAGAAGGCGCGCGCCCTGCTCTCGCTCACGCACCTCTACGCGAGGCTCGACCCCACGCGCGCGCCGGTCGTCCTCTACGAAGCCGTCGCCGTCATCAACCGCCTGCCGGGCATCGACCTCACGCGCTCGTTCGTCACGCGCGCCGTCGAGGGGAAGAGGTTCAGTTACTACATGTCGAGTCCCGCGCCCGGCTTCAGCCTCGCGACCGTGCTGCGCGAGCTGGCCGAGCGCGACTTCGAGACGGCGCTCACGGCCGCCGGCACGCTCGACGACAGGTATCAGCGCGCGCTGGCCGTCCTCGGGCTCGCCGCGAAGTGCCTCGAACACGCGCCCAGACCCGAGAAGCCGGCCGCGCCGCCGAAGCCCGCGGAGAAGAAGGCCGCGACTGCGCCCAAGCCGCAGTCGCGGCCGAAGGGGCGCCCGTGAGCCGGCCGCGTTAGAACCTCCCGATTTACACCCGGCGGCGGACTGCTATACACTCGGCGGCAAGAGTAGAAGGGCGGGGCCGCAGGCCGGGACTCCACGGCCGCACGAGACGAGAGGGAGCGGGGAGGGACGTGCTCAATCTTCCGAACGCACTGACGCTGTCGCGCATCTTCGTCGTCCCTCTGCTCGTCGTCGTCCTGCTCACGCCCTTCTCCGAAAACTGGTTCGGCGTGCAGCGCCACCTGCTCGGCGTCGCGCTCTTCCTCGGCGCGGCCTTCACGGACTTCCTCGACGGGCGCATCGCGCGCAGCCGCCAGCAGATTTCGCGCTTCGGCATCCTGCTCGACCCCATCGCCGACAAGCTGCTCATCAGCGCCGCCCTCATCTCGCTCGTCGAGAACAGGCTCGCGCCGGCGTGGGCCGTCTGCATCATCGTCGGGCGCGAGTTCGCCGTCTCGGGCCTGCGCTCGGTGGCGGCCGCGGACGGCTTCGTCATCTCGGCGTCGCGGATGGGGAAGTTCAAGATGGCGGCGCAGGTCTTGGCCGTCGCGCTGCTCATCGCTTCGAGCACGGCGGGCGCGCCGCCCGTCGCTAACTTCGGCCACGCCTTCCCGGCCGTGCAGTTCTGGACGGTGCCGGAGCTGCGCGACGCGCTCGGCCACCTCTTCCGGGGCGGCGCGGTGACGGGGACGGACTGGCAGGTGCTCCTCTACGCGGCCGGGCGCGCGATGCTCTGGGTCGTCGTGCTCTCGGCCTGTCTGTCCATGTACGAATACTTCCGCGCCTTCTACCGCGCCGCGGTCGAACGCCAGGCCGCCGCGAGAGACGCCGCGCGCGCCCCGCTCGCCCCCTCCGCCGCGCGCACGCCGACGCCCAACCACTAAAGGCCGTAAGCCGTAAAACGTGAGCCGTGACGAGAAGATTACCTCTCGTCACGGCTCACGTTTTACGGCTTACGGTTCTGAACTACTGGACTTCGACCGCGTCGCCCGTGTGTATCTCCTGCGCGACACGCGTGACGACGGCCGTCGCCGTGCGCCCCTCGACGCGCAGGACGATCAGCTCGCCGACGACCTTGCGCGGGACTTCCGGCCGGTGCCGCCTGACGGAAGGCGTCTTGACCGTCTCGCCGTACTTCGAGCCGTTCACGTCGCGGACGCGCTGCGTCTGGATGGAGAAGCCGCCGCCGCGGAACTCTTCGCTCTCGAAGCCGCGGCGCGCGTTGGCCGCGCCCTCTTCCGGGGTCTCGACCATCGTGCCGTGACCCTGCGGGCGGAAGACCGTCAGGTAGTCGCCGGGCTTCACGCCGTCCTCCGCGCCGAGGTCGACGAAGACCACGTCGTCGCGCGAGACCACCTCGCGCCCGGCGCGCGCCAGCACGATGCGCCCGGCCTGCTTGCCCGTCGGCTCCGCGAAGCGGTCGAGCGCAAGCTCCGCCCGCGCCTGCGGGACGGGGCGCTCCTGCGCCGGGCGGAGCTGGTCGCCGACGAGCATGTCCGTGCAGGCCAGCGTCACCTCGACCACCGAGACGCGGTCGCGCACGCGCACGACGCGCACGCGCCCGACCTCCTGCGTGTAGACGCCGAGCGGGCCGCCCTTGCGCGAGAACTTCGAGCGGAACTGCCCGCGCGGCCGCACGACCGCAAACTCCTGACCGGGGCGGACGCCCGCCTGCGCGCCCGCGTCAATGAAGAGTAGATGCCCCTCGCCGAAGTTCTGGCGCTGCGCCTCCTGCTCGGCGCCCACTATCTGGCCGACGGCCGCCTGCGCCGCCTGCTCGATCATGCCGGCGCAGGCCATCTCGCTCTGGCGCGCGGCCGGGGCCGGGCGGCGGGTCTCGGGGAGGATGACCGTCGCCTGCTGCTCGCGCGGCTGGGCGGGGCGCTCGCCGCCAGTCTGGCCGCTTGCCGGGGAGTGCGCGAAGGCGCAAAATAGGAGCAACAGCAGAAGCACTCTGGTGACGTGGGACGGGTCACAGCTACGCACGGGAATCTCCTTGTGTGTTTGTGGCATCAAAGGTGTCCGAAATTCTTGGGGGCCGTTTCTCGCCTGGAGTTTTCTGTAGGGAAAAGCGGGGCTTTTCGAAAGAGGCGCGGGAGGCGCGCGCCCGCTTGGCGGCGCCTTCGGGCGGGCACTTCTCATCCTACTGTCTGGCTCGCGGGGGCGTCAACATGTTTGTTCACCGCGGGCCGGCTGGCGCGACCCCGCGCCCCCTCGCAGCGGCTTGCCTTTTGCGGAAGGCGTTGCTAGTATTCACGTTTTGCCGGAAGGCGCGGATTCTCTACCGTGATACGCCGGTGTAGCTCAGGGGTAGAGCGGCAGTTTTGTAAACTGCGGGCCGGGGGTTCAAATCCCTCCACCGGCTCTGTCGGGTTTTGACATCTCGCAGGGGTGGTCGAGTGGTTAATGGCACCGGGCTGTAAACCCGGCGGGTTCACACCCTACGCAGGTTCGAATCCTGCCCCCTGCACCACTTCATCGTTGGAGTAGGAAGGGCGAATGATGAACTGAGGCTTTTAGTTCGTCATTCGTCGTTCCTGCTTCGACGTTTCCGCGGGCGGGAGTAGCTCAGTTGGTAGAGCATCAGCCTTCCAAGCTGAGGGTCGCGAGTTCGAGCCTCGTCTCCCGCTCCAACTTCAAACATGCGGGCACGCGTTCGTGCCCGAGTAGCTCAGGGGTAGAGCGCCTCCTTGGTAAGGAGGAGGTCACGGGTTCAAATCCCGTCTCGGGCTTAAGCTAAACCGTAGAACCTACGAGGAAGAGGCAAGAGGGATATGGCGAAG
>DASVWB010000072.1:0-7674 GCA_036389815.1 Pyrinomonadaceae bacterium
TCTCGTCCACGGCCTTGAGGAAGTCCTCGTAGTTCTTCGTCGTGTTCGGCACGCCGGAGTAGAGGACGTGCGCGACGTTGGTGCCGCGGATGACCTCGTCGGCCGCGCCGATGTGGTCGGCGTGCGCGTGCGTGGCGACGAGGAGGTCGATGTGGTCTACGCCGTACTTCTTCAGCGCCGCGAGGACGATCTTGCCGTCGCCCGGCTCGCCCGCGTCCACGAGCGCCGTCTTCCCGCCCGGCGTGACGACGAGGATCGAGTCGCCCTGCCCCACGTCGAGCACGACGACCTTCGTCTCGTCGCCCGACGCCGGCGGCGGCGCCTCCGCCTGCCGCCTTTCCAGATACGGCTTGACGACGAAACGGTACCCGAAGTACCCGCCGACCAACAGCAGCGCCAACGCCGCCACCAGCGCGCACCCGCACCCTCGCCTACTCTGCGCCACTTAATCTACCTCTCATCACGTTTCACCTCATGCTCAGTCCGACGGCACGGGCTCGCGCTCGCGCGCGTACTGGGTCTCGGCCGCGGCGTTGATGCGGGTCGGGTAGTCGCCCGTCCAGCAGGCGACGCAGGAGGTTTCGAAGGGCAGGCCGCAGGCTTCGAGCATCCCCTCCATCGAGAGGTAGCCGAGCGAGTCGGCCTCGATGAAGCGGCGCACCTCCTCGACCGACATCCGCGCCGCGATCAGCTCGTCCCTGTCGGGCGTGTCCACGCCGTAGTAGCACGGGCTCACCGTCGGCGGGCAACTGATGCGGACGTGCACCTCGCGCGCGCCGGCCTCGCGCACGAGCCGCACGATCTTCTTCGAGGTCGTTCCGCGCACGATTGAGTCGTCGATGAGCACGACCGAGCGCCCGCGGATGAGGTCGCGCACGGGGTTGAGCTTGAGGCGGACGCCGAAGCTGCGGATGGACTGCTTCGGCTCGATGAAGGTGCGGCCGACGTAGTGGTTGCGCACGAGGCCGAAGCGGAAGTTGATGCCGCTCTCGGCGGCGTAGCCGACGGCCGCCGCGACGCCCGAGTCGGGGACGGGGACGACGAGGTCGGCGGCGGCCGGCTGCTCGACGGCGAGGCGCCGCCCCATCTTGTGGCGCGACTCGTTGACCGAGCGGCCGTAGATGATGGAGTCGGGGCGCGAGAAGTAGACGTGCTCGAAGACGCAGAAGGAGTGGCGGCGCGCGGGCAGCGGGAAGGCCGAAGCGAGCCCGTCGCGCGTGATGGTCAAGACCTCGCCCGGCTCCACGTCGCGCACGTACTCGGCGCCGATGAGGTCGAAGGCGCACGTCTCGGAGGCGACGACCCACGCCGCGCCCAGGCGGCCGAGCGCGAGCGGGCGGAAGCCCCGCGGGTCGCGCACGGCGACGAGCGCCTCGGAGGTCAGGAAGAGCATCGAGAAGGCGCCCTCCGTCTCGCAGAGGACTTCGGGGATGGCTTCGAGCACGGTGGGCGCGGCCGACTGCGCGATGCCGTGGAGGACGACCTCGGTGTCGGAGGTCGAGGTGAAGATGGCGCCGTGGCGCTGGAGGCGGCGGCGGTCTTCCGTGGCGAAGGGGAGGTTGCCGTTGTGGCAGACGGCCACCTGCCCGTGTGGGCCGGCGTTGACGAGGAAGGGCTGCGCCTCGCGCACGGAGACCTCGCCGGCCGTCGAGTAGCGCGTGTGGCCGATGGCGGCCGCGCCCGGCAGGCGGTTCAGGCGCTCCTCGTCGAAGACCTCGGAGACGAGCCCCATCGCGCGCTCCGAGCGCAGGACATCGCCGTCCGAGGCGACGATGCCGCACGACTCCTGGCCGCGGTGCTGCAACTGGTAGAGGCCGAGGTAGGTGAGGCGCGCCGCGTCGTCGTGCCCGTAGATGCCGAACACGCCGCACTCATCGCGGAAGCCGCCCCGCCGCACAGTCTCGCTCGCGCCGCCCTCTTCTGGAGTCATTATGGCCGCCGAAGTTCCCCGAACGGGTTGAAGCGACATTGTAGCAGGAAGCAGTAGACAGTAGACAGTAGACAGTAGACAGTAGACAGTAGAAAAACCGTCGTCAATGAATCGTTCGGGCGTCAGCGTCAACGACCGCGGCGCGGAGCGCTGCTGCCTACTGTCTACTGTTTACTTCAAATCATCGTGTTATCATTACGGGCGCGGAATTCTTTGAGGCGGAGGTGAGGCCCGTGTTCGGAGTGAAGGTCTACGGCGCGGACTGGTGCGAGGACACGCGGCACGCGCGCGAGTTCCTCGACGGGCTCGGCGTGCAGTACCAGTACGTCGACATCGAGCAGGACGAGGCCGCTGCCGAGTGGGTCAGGGGCCAGAACGGCGGCAAGGAGCGCAAGCCGACCGTGGACGTGGCCGGGCAGGTGCTGACGGTGCCGTCCGACCACGAGCTGACGAGCGCGCTGCGCGAGCGCGGCCTGATGGCCTGACGCGCGAAACCTTTTTCCCGATGGGCGACAGGCAAAACTTCGCGCACAGGCTCGCCGCCGCGGCCGCGGGCTTCGCGCTGGTCGCGGCGCTCTTCGCGGCCGTGTGGAGCGTCTACCGGCGGCTGCCGGAGGGCGAGCGCGCGCAGGGCCGCGCGGCCGCAGGGCGCGAGCGCACGACGCTGCTGCGCCTGCGACTGCGCCAGCAGGAGGTCGGCTTCCCCGTCGCGGCCCGCAAGATTCCCGTCCAGCTCTACCCCATCAACATGACGGCGGCGCGCAGCGAGTTCGACTCGGAGCGCCGCCCCGGCCAGCGCTTCGAGGATTTCGCCACGCGCCTGATGGGCGGCCGCCAGCCGCTCTCGGCCGAGCTGGACGAGGGCGGTGAGGCGGTGCTGCCCGTCCCGCCCGGCCGCTGGTGGGTGCACGCGACGGTCGAGGGCGAGCGCGAGCTGACCTGGCGGCTCGCCGTCAACGTCGCGGGGCGCGAGAAGACGGTCGAGCTGACGAAGGAGAACGCCTACCTCCGCGCGAAAAGGTTTTGAAGGGAGTGATGAGTGATGAGTGATGAGAGTGAAGACGAGGCCCGTTCTTCTTTCTCATCACCCGTCGCTCGTCACTCGTCGCTCGTCACTTATCAACCATGAAGGCTCTGAGGTTCGAGAACGGTCGGCTGGGACTCGCGGAGGTGCCCGTGCCGGCGCGCGAGGGCGAGGCGCTGGTGCGCGTGAGCGTGGCCGGCGTGTGCAACACTGACCTGGAGATCGCGCGCGGTTACGCGGGCTTCGAGGGGACGCCGGGGCACGAGTTCGTCGGCGTGGCCGAGAGCGCGCCGGGCGCGCCCGAACTCGTCGGGCGGCGCGTCGTCGGCGAGATCAACGCGGGCTGCGGCCGCTGCCAGCTCTGCCGCGCGGGCGACTCGCGCCACTGCCCCGACCGCACCGTCCTCGGCATCAAGGGGCGCGACGGCGCCTTCGCCGAGTACCTTCAACTGCCGGCCGTCGGCCTCGTGCCCGTGCCCGACGGGGTGCCGGACGAGCGCGCCGTCTTCGCCGAGCCGCTGGCCGCCGCCTGCTCGGTGACGGAGCGCGTGCGGGTGGAGCTGGAGTCGCGCGTCGCCGTCGTCGGCGACGGCAAGCTCGGGCTCTTGTGCGCGCAGGCTTTGAAGGCGACGACGGGCGCGGGCGTCACGCTCGTCGGGCGCCACGAGTCGAAGCTCGGCATCGCGCGGGGGCGCGGCGTGCGCACGCTCAAGGCCGACGAGGTGCCCGCCTCCTGCGAGCGCGCCTTCGACGTGGCGGTCGAGGCGACGGGATCGCCGGCGGGGCTCGCCGCGGCGCTCAGGCTCCTGAAGCCTCGCGGGACGCTCGTCCTCAAGTCCACCTTCCACGGCACGACGCAGTTGGACGCCGCGCCCGTCGTCGTGGACGAGATCAGCATCGTCGGCTCGCGCTGCGGCCGCCTCGCCCCCGCGCTCGAACTGCTGCGCCGCGGCGCCGTCGACGTGGACGCGCTCGTCCACGCCGAGTACCCGCTCGCCGAAGGGGCGCGCGCCTTCGAGCGCGCGGCCGAGCCCGGCGTCCTCAAAGTCCTGCTGCGGATGTGAGGCCGAAAGGAGCGCGCTCACTCGCATTCGCCGGGCGACTTGCCACGCTCCTTCAGGAGCCGTTCGGCTTTCGAGCTGAGCGGCTCGACCTCGCTCCGCACTACCTGTCCCAACACCTCGCAGGACATCTCGCGCACCACCTCGTCCCCGTCTTCGAGCGCGCCGACGAGCGCGGGCAGCACGTCCCCTATCGCTTCGAGCCGCGCGGCCTCAACTGAGTCGAGCACCTCGGTCGCGTCGTCGAGCGCGAAGGCTGCGCTGCGGCGGACGAACACGTCCCCGTCCTTGAAGAGCGCGGGCAGCGCGCGGATGCCGGCCGGCGTCAGCGAGAGCGCCATGCCGGCCTCGCGGCGCGCCACCAGCGTCTCCTCCGAGTCGAAGAAGCCGCGCCCTTTCGCCACTTCAATCAGGGCGGGGACGACCGACGGGTTGTCCGCGTCTATCGCCGCGAGGACGACCGCGGCGCGCAGGCGGTGGAGCGCGTTCTTCTCCTCCTTCAGGAACCTTTCCAGCGGGGGGACGGCCTCCGCGCCGCGCCCCTCCAAAGCCTCCATCGCCGCGCCCGCCTCCGCATCCTTGCCCTTGAGACCGGCCAGCAGGTCTTTAACGGTCGCGCCGGCCCGCGCGCGTGCCTGCGACGTATGCGTGCCGGCCTGCGCCGCGACTCCGGCGCGCGCGCCGCACGTCGCGGCCAGCGCGACGAGTAACAGAAACGCTCTCATCAAACTCACCCCTTCGGAATAAACATTCGCCCGCGGCGGCCCGGCCGCGCGGGCCGTTCGCCGCCGTTTGACAGGGCAAGCGACGTGCCCTCAAATGGCTGCCGAAACTCCGGAAGAGTGTTCGGGGCTCGCGGCGGCGGCGCAAGATTCGGCCGACGACTGATAGGAAGTCTGAACAGGGATTGGGTCATCTGCTCATCGGCTCATTGATTCATTGTCCCACTTCTTCGATGAATCAATGACCCGATGAGCAGATGACCCAATAAACTCAGTTCATCATTCAGAGCATGAGACTGAAGACGGGGCTGGCCGCCGACGGCGCGATACTTTTGACGACGCTCATCTGGGGCTCGACCTTCTCGGTCGCGCGCGGCGTGCTCGACCACTGGCCGCCGCTCACGTACCTCTCGGTGCGGATGCCTTTGGCGGCGCTCGTCTTCGCCGCGCTCTTCCCGCGGCAGGTCTTCGGCGCGCCGCGCGCGGCCGTGCGCGCGGGCGCGACGCTCGGCGCGCTCGTCGGCACGGGCTTCGTGATACAGACCACGGGGCTGCTCTACACGACGCCGGCGAAGTCGGCCTTCATCACGGGGCTCACCACCCCGCTCGTCCCCCTGGTCGCCTACGCCTTCTGGCGCGCGCGCCCGAGCCGCGAGAACCTGCTCGGCATCGTCCTCGCCTCGCTGGGCGGCGCGCTCATCCTCGCGCCGGCGAGCGCCGACAGCGTCAACGCGGGCGACCTGCTCACGCTCTCGACCACGCTCCTCTTCGCCGTGCACGTCACGCTGATGAGCCTCTACGCGCGCCGCTTCGACGTGCGCCAACTGGCCGCCTTGCAGATAACGACGGCGGCCGCGCTCGTCTTCGCGGCGTGGGCTGCCGTGCGCGCCTACGCGGCCCTCGCGGGCGCCGACGCGCTCCCGCCGGGGCTCGCGCGCGAGACGGTCTTCCCCGAGTTGACGGCGGCGGTCGCGGCGCACATCGCTTACCTCGCGCTCGTCTCCACGGTCGGCGTCTTCCTGCTCTGGACGTGGGGGCAGGCGCAGATGTCCGCGACGCACGCCGCCGTCATCTTCAGCCTGGAGCCGGTCTTCGCGACCTTCTTCGCGGTGCTGCTGCGCGGCTCGGCCGAGTGGACGGGCGGGCGCGCCACGGTCGGCGCGCTCCTCGTCGTCGCGGGCGTCGTCGTGTCGGAGTTGCGCAGGGGAGGGGAAGGGCGGGGCGCGGTCGAAGGTTAAGCCTTGCCGGCTCGGGCCCGGGGCGGGCCTCCACGGCCGTGCCCCGGACGTTCTACCGCGCGTCCTTCATCGAGAAGCCGCGGCGCTCTTCGAGCCTTCCGATAATCTCATCGACGAAGCGCGCGACGGCGTCGCCGTAGCGCCCCTCGCGCATCAGGGGCACCATCCCCTCGCCGGCCTGCCGCGCCGCGTCGTCTGGGATGTCCGCTTCGAGGCTGCGGCCGACCTGCATCCACCACCTGCGGTCTTTGATGGCGAGCATCAGCAGCAGCCCGCCGCCCTCCTCGCCCGCCGGCGGCCCGACGCCCCAGCCGCGCGCGACGGCGAGCGAGTAGTCTTTGATGTCGCGCCCGCCCGTCGTCTCGACAGTCACGACGGCGAACTCGACGCGCGCCCGCTCCTGAAGCAGCCGGAGCCTCGCTTCGAGCGCCCCCCGCGTCCTGTCGTCGAAGACCGCGGCGAAGTCATTGACCAAGCCCTTTGGCGGCGGCAGCAGGCTCTCGGCGGCGGGGCTCGCCGAGGCCGCGGGATGTGCGGCCTGAGCGGGCGGCGGCTGCGCGTTCGTGTCCCGGGCCGCCTGCGCGGGCGGCGGGGCCCCGCCGCCGTTCGCGGGCGGAGAGCTTCGCAGACACCCCTGCGCGAGCGCGGCCAGCAGGAGCGCCGCGGCGCACAGCGGCGCGCTGTTCCTGACGTCTAGTCTCATCCGGTCGCGTCCTCCCGCCGGGCCGAGGGGCCGGCGTTCGTTCGGGCGGCGAAATTATAGTTGAGTAGTGCCCTCCGCCGTCACACATTTTCCGCGGGCAGCAACAGGTCAGTGCCGCCCGCGACTGACCGCCATGGCGCCGCACCCGCATGAACGCCGCTGTGTCCACTGACCGCCGACCACTGCTGCTTTGCGGGCGGCGGCGGCATTCGGTTATACTCGGGCCTCGCCACTGTGGCCCAAGTCTCCCTCGTTTCGGCGCACAGCAGAAGGCGGCGCCGGCCCCCGCGGGCCCGGCGCCGCTCGAACCTTACCGGCTCCTTTTGAAGTTTAGAAGGTGAAGAGTTTTATGTTGCAAATCCCGAAGGGCCAGACGACTGAAGCGGAGCGCGTCATCCTGCGCCAACTCCGCGTGTGGATCGCGGCGCTGGCGGCCGCCTGCCTGCTCGTGGGCGTGGGCGTCGGCGCGATGCTCACGCGGACGAGCGTCTTCGCGGGCGAGGAGCAGCCGGGGGCGGGCAGCGCCGCCGCCATCGCGCGCGCTCCCGAGGCGCTGTCGGCCTCCTTCGCGGAGATCGCGCGCCGCGTCGAGCCGGCCGTCGTCAACATCGACACCGTCTCGGCCGCGCCGCAGGTGGCCGACAAGGACGGCGACGACGAGGACAACGACGAGGGCGGCGCCGACAACCCCCTGCTCGACATGCTCCGGCGCCGCGCGCGCCGCCCGTCGCGCGGCGTGGGCTCCGGCTTCGTCGTCGACCCGAAGGGCGTCATACTCACCAACTACCACGTCGTCGAGAACATGACCGGCATCATGGTCAAGCTCCAGTCGGGCGAACAGCTCCGCGGCACCGTGGTCGGCGCCGACGAGGAGACCGACATCGCCGTCATCAAGGTCAACCCGGGGCGCGACCTCCCGGCAGTCAACCTCGGCAACTCCGACGACATGCAGGTCGGCGACTGGGTGCTCGCCATCGGCTCGCCGTTCGGCCTCGA
>DASVWB010000073.1:0-6523 GCA_036389815.1 Pyrinomonadaceae bacterium
GCTCGCCAGCCGCCGGCCGTCGGGCGCGAAGGCGAGCGCCGTCACGGCGTCGTCGTGCCCTTCGAGCCTCCGCAGGAGTTTGCCCGTCCGCACGTCCCAGACGCGGATGACCTTGTCGCGCCCGCCGCTCGCGAGCAGCCGGCCGTCCGGCGAGAAGACGACCTCGAAGACGCCCTCCTCGTGCCCCGAGAGCGTGCGCAGGACGCGCAGGGTGCGCGCGTCGCGCAGCTCGACCTTCGCGCCGCCGCCGTCCGTGCACGCGGCGACGAGCCGGCCGTCCGGCGAGACGGCCACGTCGCTGACGCTGCCGCCCGGCCCCTCGGCCGTGCGCAGCAGCAGCCCCGTCGCCACCTCCCAGACGCGTATGCGCCCGTCGTCGCCCGAGGTCACGACGCGCGCGCCGCCGGGGAAGAAGGAGGCGGAGTAGACCGCGCCCTCGTGCCCCGTGAGCGTCCGCCTGAGCTTCCAGGTGGCGGCCGTCGCCGCCGACGGCTTCGCCGCGGCGCGCGCGAGCGAGGGGGGGCGCACGGCCCCGCCGGCCTGCGGGCGGGCGGGCGCGCGGGGTGCGCCGAGCGCGAGCGCGGCCAGCAGCGCGAAGCGCGCGGGGGCGTGTCTGCGGTTCATTTCGGCTCCTCCGGGCGCGACGTTAGCACCGCGCGGCGCGGCCGGACAAGGCGTTCGCGCGCGGCGCGGGGGCGAAAAAAAATATTTCCCCGCGGGCGCAAAAAACTTTATCCCTCCGCGTTCGACTTTTACGCGTTACTTGACGGAGGTGGAACGCGATGGAACAGCCGAAAAGAGTGCGAATCATCAAGGGCGGTCGGGCGGCGCAGCAGCCGCAGCAGGCCGCGGAGCCCGCGCAGGCGGCGCCTTCGCGCCAGGTGCGCGAGGTCGTCTCCGACTGGGTGCGCGACCACCGCCGGCGCTCCGACGAGTTCCGCCGCAACTACTCGACCCTTCTAGGCGAACTCGGCTTTAAGACGCCGGCCGCCGCCGCCGCGCGGCCTTAAGGGGTGAAAAAATCTGGCGCGGGTGATCCCGCGCCGCGGCACGCGCCGCGTTACCGGGCGGGGCACAAGGGGTTTCGGAAAACAGTTCGTTTAGAGTCCGCGCGGGCGTCCGGTGACGGGGCGCGGGGAGGGAGGTCGAAAGTCATGTGGAGTCTGATGCAGTTGGCGGCGGTCGTGCTGGCGTTCGGCGTCGCGTTCATATTCGCTTCGGAGTCGTTCGCCTTCGCCGTCTCGCGCGTGATGGAGGCCGCCTTCGACCGCGCCGAGTACGCACTGGCGCTGCGCGCGCGCAGCCGCGCCGAGCGCCTCAAGTCGCGCCGCCGCGAGGAGCGCCGCCGCGCCTCCCGCGCCCGCGGCGAGCACTTCGCCCCGGCCGAGGCTTACCTGTCGCACGCGGGGTGAGGGGTGAGCAGTGAGCAGTAAGCAGTGAGCAGTGAGCGGTAGGCAGTTGGCAGTAGCTAGTAGGCAGTCGGGTTCAGTCGCCTGAAAGATAGTCCAAGCCCCGGAGGGGCGGGAGAAGCCTGAGCATGATGGTCGTCGTGCTCGGACTCCTCCCGCCCCTCCGGGGCTTTACCGTCTTCTACTGCTCACTGCTCACTGCTCACACGGCGAAGCGGCGGAGGAGGTCGGCGAAGCGCGGGTCGTGGCGCAGGGCGTCGAGGCGCGGGTCTACGCGCAGGTAGGTGAGGCCGACGGAGTGCTCGCCTTCGGCGCGGGCGAGCCAGGCGAAGGCCGCGTCGGCGTCGCCGAGCAGGGCGTTGATGACGGCGATCTCGTAGGCCGTCACCCACTCGCGCTCGCGGTTCGCTATCAGTTCGGAGAGGAGCCGGCGCGCCTCGTCGGCGTTGCCGCACGAGGCGAGGACGTGCGCCTGCTTGGCGCGCGTCGTCGGCGTGTCGCCGGCGAAGGCGCGCTCCTGCTCGTAGACGGCCAGCGCGTCGTCGCACATCCCGCGCACCTCGTAAGTCCAGCGCAGGATGATGTGCGCGGAGATGGAGCCGGGGTCGAGTTCGAGCGCGTCGCGGCAGGCTTCCTCGGCCTCCTCGAAGCGGCGCGCGTTCAGGAGGATGTTGGCGACGGCCGTGGCGATGACGGGCGAGCGCGGCGCTATCTCGCGCGCCTTCCGTATCTCGGTCACGGCCTCGTCGTGGCGCCCCATGGCCGAGAGGTTGAAGGCGTGCCAGCGGCGCGCGACCGCGTTGTCGGGGTTCAGCTCGATGGCGCGCCGCAGCTCGCGCTCGGCCGCCGCGAAGTCGCGCTCGTAGTTGAAGAGGACGAAGCCGAGCGAGGCGTGCGCCTCCGAGCAGGAGTCGTCGGCCCCGACGCCGCGCAGCGCCGACTCCTTCGCCTTGGCCCACGCGCCCGCGGGCGGCGGCTCGACGTACCAGTTGAGGAACGAGTAGGAGTCGGCCATCTCGGCCCACGCCAGCGCGTAGCCGGGCGCGAGCTGCACGGCGCGCTCGAAGCGCTCGATGGCCTGGCGGAGCCCCTCGGCCGTGCGGCGCGTGACGAAGTAGCGGCCCGCCTTGTAGAGCTTGCGCGCCTCGTCCTCCTCGGGGCTCGCCGCGGGCTGCGCGCCGGAGTCGGTGATGTGGTGGCGGCCCGAGGGCGTCGTGTCGCGCGCCGGGATGGGCGTGCCGCCGGCCGTCGTCGGGGCGGGTGCGGGGCGCGAAGCCGCGGGGTTATTCGTCCTCGACAGGAGGTCGCGGAAGCGCGGGTGCCCGCGCAGCGGGTCGAGCTGCGGCTCCGTGCCGAGCCAGACGACCCACGGGTCGTTCGACTCGACGGCCTCCTCCAGAAGGTCGAGCGCCGCGGAGCGCTCGCCGAGCTGGAGGTGGACGAGCGCGCGGTGGTAGGGCGTGACGAAGTGCTCCCCGTCGGCGCGCGCGCGCATCTCGGAGAGCAGCGCGCGCGCCTCGCGCTGGCGCCCCGAGGCGGCGTAGGCGCAGGCGAGCGTGGCCGTGAGCATCGGTATCTCGCCGAGCAGCTCGATGGCGCGCCGCGCCTCCACGACCGAATCGTCGAACGCGCCCGCGCGCCGCAGGTTCCAGCTCAAAAGGAAGCGCGCCGAGCCGTAGCGCGGCTCGCCCTGCAGGAGGCGGCGCGCCTCCGCGGCCGACTCGTCGAAGCGGCGCGCCTGGTAGAGGCACCAGCCGAGGAAGTAGAAGTTGAAGGGGTTGAGCGGGTCGAGCTCGCAGGCGCGGCGCGCCTCGGCCACCGACTCGTCGAAGCGCGCCTCCATCGCGAGCTGGCAGGCGTAGTGCGCGTGCGACTGCGTGTAGTTCGGGTTCAGCTCGATGGCGCGGCGGAAGTGCGCGCCGGCCAGCTCCCACTGCGAGGGGTGCGTCAGGAGCGCGAGCGCGTGCGAGGTGTGCGCCTCGGCCAGCGTCTCGTCTAAATCAATGGCGCGCTGCGCGGCCTCGCGCCCGGCGGCGAGCTGCTCGGCCGGCGGCGCGAGCCCGTAGACGGCGAGCCAGCAGTGGTACTCGGCGATGCCGGCGTGCGCGGCGGCGAAAGAGGGGTCGAGCGTGACGGCGCGGCGGTAGCAGGCGTAGGACTTGGCGAAGCCGTCGGCGCTCATCGTGTACCAGTGGTAGCGCCCGCGCATGTAAGCCTCGTAGGCTTCGGCGTCGTCCGTGCCGCGCTTGCCGAGGAGCCGGCGCTCGTCGCCCGTGAGGTGCGGCAGGAGCGCCGCCGCCACCTGCTCGGAGATGATGTCTTCGAGCTGGAGCACGTCCGTGTACTCCTCGTCGAAGCGCCCGGCCCACGCCGTGCTGCCCTCGCGGACGTTGAGGAGTTGCGCCGTCACGCGGAGCGTGGGGCCGGCGCGGCGGATGGTGCCGTCCACGACGAAGTCCACGCCCAGCTCGCGCCCGGCGGCGAGCGGGTCCGACCCCGCGCCCTGGTAGCGCAGCACGCTCGACGTGGGGCGGACGACGAAGCGGTGGACGTTCGAGAGCCGCGTGACGAGCGCGTCGGCCAGCCCGACGCCGAGGTACTCGTCGCCCGTCCCCTCCGTGCCCGGCGCGGGCGCGAGGACTTTCATGGGGAGGACGGCGAGCGACTTCTGGCCCGTGACCGGCTCGGCGGCGTGCGCCTCCGGCGCGCGCGAGGCGAGCGGGTTGTGCGTCCGGCGGAAGACGTCCTGGAAGGCGGGGAGTCCGCGCAAAGGGTCGAACTGCGGGTCTACGCCGAGCCAGGCGAGTCGCGCGTCGCCTATCTCAAGGGCGCGCTCAAGCTCGGCGAGCGCGGCGTCCGAGTCGCCGAGGCGGCTGTAGGCCAGCGCCAGCATGTAGGGCGAGACGTAGCGCTTCTCGCTCAGGCGCGCGACCTCCCGCAGGTCGTCGAGCGCCTCGGCCGTGCGGCCGGCCGCCGCGCGCAGCGCCGCGAGGAAGCAGAGCGAGTAGGGGCTCCGGCCGAGGAGGTCCGCGGCCCTCACGCACGCCTCGACGGCCTCGTCGTGCCGGCCCGCCTGCGAGAGCGCGAGGCTTAAGAGCAGGTAGCCGAGTCCGTAGTCGGGCTCGGTCGAGATGAGCACGCGCGCGCTCGCTATGGCCTCGTCGAAGCGGCGCGCGTGGTAGAGGTTCCAGTTGAGCGTGTGGCGGACGAGCGGCGTGAGCGGCGCGATCTCCAGCGCGCGGCGCGCGCCCGACAGCGCCTCCTCGAAGCGCCCCTCCATGCCGAGGAAGAAGGAGAGCCAGAGGCGGCCCGTCACGTAGTTCGGGTTCAGCTCCAGCGCGCGGCGCAGGTGGCGCTCGGCCTCCTCCCAGTCGAGGCCGTGCGTGAGCGTGGCGAAGCCGAGCGCGGCCCAGCCTTCGGCCAGGCCGGGGTCGAGGCCGACCGACTTGCGCGCGGCTTCGAGCGCGGCCGCCGAGGTCTCGGAGAAGGGCAGGATGGCGTAGACGCCGAGCACGTTGTAGTAGTCGCTGATGCCGGCGTAGGCGAGCGCGTAGTCGGGGTCGAGCGAGACGGCGCGGCTGAAGTGGACGAGCGCGCGCGCGAAGCCCTCCTCGTTGAAGGTGTTCCAGTGGTAGCGCCCGCGCATGTACTCCTCGTAGGCGCTGGCGTTCTCGGTGCCGCGCTTCTGGAGTTGCAGGCGCTCGCCGCCCGTGAGCTGCGGGACGAGCGCCTCGGCCACCTGCTCGGAGATGGAGTCTTCGAGCTGGAGCACGTCGGCCGTGTCCTCGTCGAACTGCCCGGCCCACACGGCCGACCCCTCGCGCACGTCGAGGAGCTGCATCGTCACGCGCAGGGTCGCGCCCGCGCGGCGCACGCGCCCTTCGAGGACGTAGGAGACGCCCAGCTCGCGCCCCGCGGCGAGCGGGTCGGAGTCGGGGCCGCGGTAGCGCAGCACGCTCGAAGTCGGCCGGAGCGTGAAGCGGCGAAGGCTCCCGAGGCGCGTGATGAGCGCGTCGGCGAGCCCGACGCCGAGGTACTCGCCGCCGGCTTCGAGCCCGCCCGTCGACTCGTGCACCTTCAGGGGCAGGACGGCGAGCGAGGTCTCGTCGCGCCGGGGCCGCTCCGGCTCGCGCGCGGCCTCCTGGCGCGGGGCGCCGGGGAAGAAGGGCGGGGCCGCGACGGGGCGCCCCTCGACGTAGCGCGCGATGTCTTCGCGCAGCTCGTCGGCCGTGCGGTAGCGCTCGGCCGGCTCCTTCCGCAGCGCCTTCATCACGACGTTGTCGAGGTCGCCGGCCAACTCGCGCCGCAGCGTCTCGACCGTCGCGCCGCGGCACCAGTAGAGGTAGCCGAGCGTGTCGGAGTCGCCCGCCGAGCCCGGGGAGCCGGAGCCTCCGGGGTGGTTCGCGGGCAGCAGGTCTTCCGGGCTCGTGATGCGCACCGAAGGGTGCGGCGGCTCCTCCTCGCAGATGACGCGCGCCACCTCGTGCGGCGAGCGGTTGCGCAGGCGGTACGGGCGGTGCCCGGTCAGCAGCTCGTAGAGCAGCACGCCGAGCGAGTAAACGTCCGTCGCCGGCGAGACGGGCTCGCCGCGCACCTGCTCGGGCGCGGCGTACTCGGGCGTCATCAGGCGCATCGCCGTCGCCGTCGGGTCGAGCGTGATCTCGCCTGCGAACTCGGGGTTGAGGAGCTTGGCGATGCCGAAGTCCAGGAGCTTCGGGACGCCGCCCGGCGTGACGAGGATGTTCGAGGGCTTGATGTCGCGGTGGATGACGAGCTTCTGGTGCGCGTAGTTGACCGCGTCGCAGACCATCGAGAAGAGGCGCAGGCGCTCGGCCACGGTCAACTGCCGCTCGTCCGAGTAGCGGTAGACGGGCAGGCCCTCGATGTACTCCATGACGAAGTAGGGCAGCCCGTCGTCGGTCGTCCCGCCGTCGAGCAGGCGCGCGATGTATGGGTGGTCGAGCGTGGCGAGTATCTGGCGCTCGTTGCGGAAGCGGCGGAGGATGAAGTCCGTGTCCATCCCGCGCTTGATGAGCTTGACGGCGACCCTCTGGCGGAACTCGCCGTCGGCGCGGAACGCCTCGTAGACGGCGCCCATGCCGCCGCGGCCGACC
>DASVWB010000074.1:0-11851 GCA_036389815.1 Pyrinomonadaceae bacterium
CCGCCGGGCTGGAGCAGCCGCACCCGCACCTGCTGCCCGGCCGTCGCCGTGAAGACGGGCGTCTGCGGGTCGGAGCCGCCGACCTGCGAGTTCGACAGCGCGTTGGCGAAGTCGTAGTCGCGCGTCGGCGTCCGCGGGTCGACTGGCTCGCCCGGCTCAGCGCCGCCCGTCAGCGGGGCGTCGGGCGCGTAGCCCACCCGCTTCCAGAGCGGCTCGGTGCGGTAGTTGACCGCCTTCTGCCCCGAGTCCTCGGAATCCTCCTCACCCGCGAGGTTCGGCACCGCGACGCCGTCGCCCGCGCCCATGCGCAGGTTCACGTCGTTCTGCAACATCATCACGAACTCGCGGAAGGTTCTGCCGTTGGAGTCCGTAACGGTGGCCTGCGCGCGCGAGGCAGCGTCCTCCGCCCAGCTCGACCCCGCCGGCTCGACGATGAGCGAGCCGAAGGCGCCCTTGTTCGAGTGCTTGATCGGGTCGGACGAGGAGAGCCCCGTCGCGCCGAACTCGATGGGCGTGAAGGTCGCGGCGTTGTTCGGGTTCGGCGACACGTCGCCCGCGTACCACTGGAAGCGGCCCGACTGCCCCGGCTTGACGGTCTGCACGGGGTTGAGGCCGACGTTGACGCCGCCCGAGCGGGTCACGTCGTAGAAGAGGTTCTGCGGGTGCAGGCCCACCTCTGAAGACGGGACGATCTGGTTGGCGTTGAAGTTCTCGACGATCATCGGCAGCGTGTTGAAGCCCGGCATGTCGGCCGCGCCGGTCAGGGGCAGCCGGTTGACGAGCGTGACATCGACGCAGTCGCCCGCCTTCGCGCGCAGCACCAGCGGCTCGCGCGGCGCGTCGCTCTTGAGCTTGCCCGTCGCCGAGTCTATGTCGGACGTGCGGACATACATGATGGCCGTCGGGTCGTGGAGCGCGCCGCCGTTGTCGGCGCGGTTGTTGTAGGTCAGCGTCCCCTCGGGCAGGATGTCGCGCGCGAGCGCGGCCGTCACGGTAAAGCTCTGGACGGGCGCGGGGCGCGGGCAGACGCCGTTGAAGTCGCCGGGGTTGACGAAGGGCGTCCCGCCCGTCCTGTTGTTCGGCAGCCGCGCGAGGTCGGTGCGCTGCGCACGGTAGGCGCGCATGATGCCCCACAGTCCGTTCCACTGGTCGTCCACGCTCGCGCCCGGCGTGTAGAGGTAGTCGGCCGTGTCGCCCTGGAAGTTCTTGGGCAGCTTCGGCACGACGAACTCGTAGTGCTCGCTGATGCCCATCATCTGGTTGTTGCGGTAGCCGGTGTTGTTGTTGGCGTCCGCGACGGGGTCTTCGGGCGTGCCCGGCTCGAACTTCCACTTGACGCCGCCCACGGAGAAGTTGTGACCCTCCTCGTGCGCGCCGACGAGGATGCGCACCTGCACGGGGTCGTCCTCGTAGGCGCGCAGCAGCGGCGTGAACGGGTCGCCGGGCTGGACGCCGGGCGTCAGCGCCGGGTAGAAGCCGGGCTGCGAGTTCAGGCGCGCGTCGGCGCGCGTGACGTTCGAGCGGTAGACGTGCGAGAGGTCGCCGGCCTCACCCGCCGCCTGCGCGTTCGTCTGCGGGTCGCGGGCGCGCAGCGCCAGCGGCTCGTTGCGGTAGTTGACAGACATCGTGCCGGGGTCTGCGGCCGAGACGGCCTCGGGGCACGGCAGCGGCACGCCGCCCGGGCACTGCGGCGCCTTCTGCACGAGGTAGGGCAGTCCGACCTCGTTCTTCACCGGCGGGCTGATGGCGCGCGCCGGGTCGGGCACGGGACGGCCCGCCCCGTCGATGCCGCCGCCGGCCTCGTATGCGAGCTGGTAGTCGGCGAACTCCAGAAGGAACTCGCGGTAGCTGTTAGCGGTGTTAGCGGTGATGATGTTGGCGCGCCATGTGGTCGGGCCGCCGTCGCCGCGCGCGCCGACGCCCGCGCCGCCGAAGAAGGCGCCGGTGTCTTGGTCGGCCCACTTCGAGCCCTGCGGCTCGACGACGAGGCCGGCGTAGAGGCCGGTCTGCTGGTGCGTGGAAGGGCCGAAGTGGTCGTGCGTGAAGACTGTCCGCAGTGTCCTGTCCACGCCGTTGTTGTTGAGCGTGTTGTCGGCGTACCAGCGCTGGACGGTCGTCTGCGCGCCGAGCGTGCCGAGGACTGGGTGAGCCCTGGCGACGGGGCAGGTGAACGTCCCGTCGCGCGGGTCGCCGCGGTCGAGGCCGGTGCAGGAGTTCCGGCGGCGGATGGCGTGGATGCGCTCGATGACCTCGTCGGGGCTGAAGGTGCCGTCCTCGTAGTTCCAGCCGTTGCCCGACCCGTCGGAGCTGGTCACGTCGAACTTCACGAGGTGGATGTGCTGACCCATGATGTCGGTCGGCGTCCTCACCTGGAAGTCGTCGAGTTCGTAGACGTTCGGCGCGAGCACCGTGTGGTAGAAGGTGATGCAGTCGTTCGTGTTGGCGCGGAAGAAGAACGGCTCGGGCGGGCGCGTGCCGTTGCGCGTCGCGTCCACGTCGCCCCAGAGGGTGAGTATACGCGCCTGAGGGACGTGCCAGCCCGCCTTGTTGATCTTGAGGTCGAGCTGGAGCAGCGCCGCCTTGTAGGTGCGCGGGACACCCGCCGCCGCGCCCGCGTCGTCAACGCAGGGGTCTGCGAAGGGCGCGCCGGCCGCGGCCGGACGGCCGTTGGTGACGTAGTTGGCCGCCGCCCCCTCGGGCGTAAAGCTCGGGTGGAGGCGCTGCGCGTGGTAGTTCATCGCGGCCACCTCGACGGGCGTGCCCGACTCCTGCCGCTGCTCCGCGACGGCCGTCACCAGCTCCTTGCTGAAGTCCTGGTAGGTCTCGACGTGCGTCGCGGTGCCGCCGGTGATGACGTGGCGCGGCAGCCCGCCGTCGTCCACGGTGTCGAGCGGCGGGTGCGGCGGCCTGTGCCCCGCCACGGCCGCGACGAAGAACGGGTAGCCGGGGTTGCCGTTGCCGCTGATAGAAGCCTGTCCGTTGACGATGGTGACCTGTGCCTCCGGCACCGGCGCCATGGCGATGGTCGGCAGCGGGACGATGGCCGGGATGGGCGTGCCCGCCGCTATCTCACCGTCGGGCAGTGCGCGCGAGCCGGGCGTGGGCCGTCCGTCAACGTCGGTCACCGTGCCGGCCTCGAACACGTCGTGCGAGCGCCAAAGCTCCCACATGCCCTGCGCGAAGTGCGGGTAGAAGTGGCAGTGGAAGATCGAGTCCCCGACCGTCTGGTTGCGGTTGCCCGAGCCGCCGTGCGCGATCTCGGTGGTGAACGAGTAGCCGGGCCCGAGCGCCTGCGAGTCGAGGTAGGAGGAGTTGTCGTCGTCCGGAGTCCTGAGCCACTGGTGCGCGTGCAGGTGGTGGATGTGGTGCTCCTTCGGGCCGGCGTGCGCGACCCGCATCTTGACGTGGTCGCCGATGTAGGAGTGGTGCACGTTCGACGGGTCGTCAGGGTAGAGCGCCTTCGTCGCCTTCGCGCCGGGGATGACGTTGCCGTCGGGGCCGGTCGTGTCGGCCGGCACGTCCACGACCTGCGCGGGGTCGCCGACCGTCCACGCCGAGAGGAAGAACTCCTCGTACTTGCACTCCGTGCAGTTGGCCATCGGGCCGACGCCGAGGCGGTTGGCCAGAATCTCGGAGCCGATGCCGCCGATGCCGTAGTTGATGGCGAACTTGTCGCGGACGCTGTGCAGCGTGTGGCCGAGGACGGGGTCGTCGTAGAACCTGGGGAACGCCTGCACGGCCTCTGCCTCGTCGTGGTAGACGACCGTGAACTCGCGGAACGGCTGCTCGCGGTCGGGCTCGGTCGCGTTCGCGCGGTAGGTGCCCGCGGGGAAGCGCGCGTGCCCCGGGCCGGTGATGACGGCGTTCAAATCCGAGTGGACGGTCGCGCCGCTGCCGTCAACCATCCGCAGCACGGGCGTGCCCGCGCGCGGGTGCCCCGCGGGGTAAACGGCGTCGTAGCAGATGACCGGCTGACCGCCCGGGGTGCTGGCGAGGGTGCCGTCGGCGTTCAGTTTCGTGGCGTAACGCATCTCGGCGGCGGTGACCTGACTGCGGTAGTACTCGGCCCCCCTGGGCTCGACGTTGACCGACCCGAAGAGCCCGGCGGCGATGGAGCCGCCGTCGCCCTCGCCGCCCGTGGTGGCGGCGGTCGAGTACATGAGGTGGTTGCCCTCGCGCTCGCCGTAGAGCGTGTAGGTCGTCTGGCCGCCGGGCGAGACGAGGCTCGACGCGTTCTGCCCGACGTTCGAGCCGTCGTCGCTGATGCCGTTGACGGGCTGCATGCCCACGACGTGGACGGAGGCCGCGCGCGTGTTCGGCTGGTCGCTCTTCGCGGAGGGCGAGAGCCAGTTCTTGAAGTTGATTTGCAGCTTCTGCCCGACGTTGACGCGCAGCGTGAGCGGGCGCGGGCGCTTGCCCGGCCGCAGTCGCGCGTTGCCGGGGCCGGGCGTCGTGCCTTCGATGGGCACCACGTCGCGCTCAAGCGCGAAGATCATCCCGCCCGGGTTCACGGCGCCCAGACGGTTGTAGACGAACGCCTGGTCGAGCGCCACGACGTTCGCCACCACCGTGCCGGAGGCCGACGGCCAGCCCTGCGGCGCCGGGCACGGGGCCGTCGCGAGGCCGTTCTCGTCGACAGGCTGCGGGGCGGTCGCGGTGTTCGCGCTGGCCGTGTAGCGGCGCAGCTCTTCGATGTGAACCTTCTTGATGCCAATGCCGCCCGGGGTGACGGCCGGGTCGGTGAAGGCGGGCGCGGGCGCGCCCAGCGCCTGAAGCGCCTGGCTGAGCGAGCTGCGCAGCTCCGTCAGGTGGACGCCGCGCACGGGCGCCCCGGCGAGGCTGGCGTCCGTCCAGGCCGCGTCGGGCAGGGCGGCCGCCCTGCGGACGGAGTTGACGGTCTGGCGCAGCTCCATCAAGTGTACGGCCCTGATGGGGGTCGCGCCGGCCGAGAGCTGCTCGTCGGTGTAGGTCACGGCCGTCGCCACCACGGTGTTGCTGTAGGCGGAGAGGTTGCCGGCCGCGTCCAGCGCGCGCACGCGGTAGACGTAGGTAACGCCCGGCGTGACGGCCCCGTCGGAGAAACTGTTCGTCGTCGGGCTGCCGACGACCGTGTAGGGCCCGGCGGCGCTGCCGGCGCGCTCGACCTGATAGCGGGAGGCGCCGGCCGCCGCCGCCCACGTCACGCCGATCTGCGTGCTCGAAGTTGAAGAGACGGAGAGGCCCGCCGGCGCGGCGACGGCGGCCCGGGCCTCGCGCGGGTGCGACACAATAAGTAGCAGGGCGAAGAGGAGCATGACCACGCAACGCGGCGTCGTGAGTAAGCGCCCTGACCGCTCTAGTCTGTTCATTACGATTCCTCTGTGTTAGCTGTCGGAATGTCGTTTCCCGCCGCCGTGAGGCATGCGGCCCGGCTCACTGGAGGCTGAGCAGGACGAGGATTTCGCCCGCGCCCTTGTCGAGCGCCTGGAGCGCCTTGCCGATGATGGTTCCGGGCGCGTGAATCTGCCGGCCGCCGACGTTGATGGGCTCCGACTTCATCCCGACGCCCTCCACGTCGCTCGTCACGATGAGGTCGCCGATCCTGATGGCGGCGCGCGTGGCGTCAACTTTCACCTTGACGCGCCCCGTCGTGGCGACGAGCGCCTTGCCCTCGCCCGCCTCGCCGAGCGTCAGGCCGGGCTGTGCCGAGACGACGCCGGCCACCCGCGTGTCGTAGGCGGTGGTGGAGGCGGTGACGTGGTTGTCGCGCCCTGTGTCGAGGACGACGACCGTGCCGGCCGAGAGCTTCCGGGTCGAGGGCACCCACTCGGCCACGTCCTGATACTTGGCGTTGATGTTGCCGTCGACGGTGATGTTGCCGGCCACGTGCAGCTTGCTCACCGGAGTTGTGGTGCCGACGCCGACGTTGCCGGAGGACGACGCGAGAAGTACGTTACCTGTGTCCAACTTGAACTGCGCCATAGGCGTCCAGGCCGTGTCGGGGCGCGGGTTGGCGCCCGCCGCCATCCTGTAAAAACCAATCTCATTGCCCGCCGAAAAAGGTCTGAGGTCGAGCTTGAAAAACGCGGCGCTCAAACTCGCGTCGTCCAGCGTCCAGTTGTTCGGCCCTTCGTTGAATTTGGCGTTGATGAGTTGGCCGCCCCAGTCCGGCACGTTCGTCCCCACCGTGCCGGTGCGGTACTTCGTGGTGCCCGAGGTGCTGATGGTGAGGCCGGCACCGTTAGTCACGTTGCCGTTAATCTCCAGCCTGTCCGTCGGCGCAGTGGTGCCGATGCCGAGGTTGCCGGAAGAGCTGATGCGCATCCGCTCGACGCCGCCGCCGCCGCCCGTGCCCGTGAAGAACTGGAGCGAGGTCGGCACGCTGTTGGCGGACACAGGCCCGTCGATGGCGAACCGCAGGCGCGCGGGGCTGATGAAGGAGGCCCCGTCGAACGCCTCCGCGAAGAGGTTCCCGATGTTGTCGCCGTTCTGCACGGGCGCGCCGCCGCGGCTCTTCCTGAAGACGTAGAGCGCGGCGTTGGCGTCGGCGCTGGTCTGCTCGTTGGTGATGCCGCGCGGGACGGCCGTCGTGGAGGTCGAGACGTGCAGACTGGAGACGGGCGCGGTGGTGCCGATGCCGACGTTGCCGGTGGTCGTGGTGGCGGTGCCGCTCGTCGTCCACTGCGCGCGCGCCTCACGCCCCTGGAGCAGCACGGCCGCCAGCGCCAGCAGGCAGAGCGCCGCCGCGCGCGCGAACCCACCGCCGAACGTCTTCCACATGTTTGCAGTCTTCATCTTCTTTCTTCTCCTTCGGTCGAGCAGTGTCCGAGGTTACTGGAGGCTGAGGAGGACGAGGATTTCGCCCGTGCCGCCGGCGAGCGGCTCCAGAGCCTTGCCGATGATGGTGCCGGGGCGGTGCATGGAGATGCCGCCGAACGACGCCGGCTCGGACTTCATCCCTACGCCCTGCACGTCGCTCGTCACGATGAGGTCGCCGATGCGGATGGGGGCGCGCGTCGCGTCCACCCGCACCTTGACGCGCCCCGTAGTCGCCACCAGCGCCTTGCCCTCGCCCGCCACGCCCAGCGTCAGGCCGGGCTGTGCGGAGACGACGCCCGCGACGCGCGTGTCGTAAGCGGTCATGGATGCCGTGACGTGATTGTTGTGCTGTGTGTCGAGGATGACGACGGTGCCGGCCTGAAGCTTCTGAGTGGTCGGAACCCACTCGGCCACGTCCTGGTACTTGGCGTTGATGTTACCGTCAACCGTGATGTCGCCGGCCACGTGCAGCCTGCTGGCCGGCGCGGTCGTGCCGATGCCGACCTTGCCGCCGCTGACTGTCAGGCCGACCGTCCCGGCGTTGGAGATCAGGTGGAGAGCGCTCTCCGAGCGCAACGTTACGGAATCGGCCAGCGTGCCGACGCCGTAGCCGCCGGGCGCGCCGGCGACGCCGAGGTAGCCCTTCGGAACCCCGCCGCGGTCGAAGCGGACTTCCGGGTAAGTTGTCGCGTCCACGATGACGCCTTCCTGCCCCGCGCCGACGACGTGCAGCCTGTGTCCGGGGCTCACCGTGCCGAAGCCGACGTTGGCCGGGAAGCTGAAGTTGCCGCCGCCGACGTTGGCGCCGAACGGGCCGGCCGAGACGTTCGTCGCCGCCAGGTTAGAAGCGGTCGTGCCGCCGCCGCCGGCGGCCGCCGTCGTCTGGACTGTGCCGTCGGGGAAGACGAAGCCGCCCGCGCTGGAACGAACCTGCCCCGCCACGTCGAGCTTGTAAGTGGGCGTGTTCGTCCCGACGCCGACGTTGCCCCGCTCGTTGGCGAGGAGGACGCTGCCGTGCGAATTGTTCACGCCCGGCCCGCCGTTGAGGACGACGTTCCCGCCCGCGCCCCCGCCTATCCCGAAGACGTCAGGCCCGCCGCCGCCGCCGGTGAGGCTGACCGCGCCGCCGACGCCGCCCTTGGCGCTGTTCGAGCCGGCGACCGGGGTGCCGCCGGTGCCGCCCGCCAGCAGGATCGGCCCGCCGACGCCGCCTGGGCTCGCGCCCCACGTCCCGTTGCCGCCCGTCCCGCCGACGACCTGAAGGGCGGCGGGCGCGTTGGCGGCCGTGTTGTTGAGCGCGCCGTTCCCGCCCACGAGATGAAACCTGGCGGCCGGCGTGGTGGTGCCGAGGCCGAGGTTGCCCGAGGCGTCGAGGCGCATCCTCTCGGCGTTGCTCGTCGCGAAGGAAATGTTGGTCGCCTCGCGGTTCCAGATGATTGCGCCGTACGAGTCGTCGTAGCCGAAGTGGACGCCGTCGTTGATGGTCGAGCCGGTGGCGGCCGTCGTGACGCGCGTGCCCGCCCAGGTGCCGATGCTGTGGACGTGGAACATCTGCGCGGGCGTGCTCGTGCCGACGCCGACGTTGTTGGTGGTGCTGGTCGTCGTGCCGCTCGTCGTCCACTGCGCGCGGGCGGAGACGGAATTGAGGATCACCATCAGCGAGGCGAGCGCCGCGAAGGCGAGGCCGCGGGGGATAAACTTCTTCACTGTTGCGTACATCGTTAGTTCTCCACCTTTCCGTTGTCACCGTGGTCGGGCGACGGAACTCCCGCGCGTGGCCGCGCGCGCATACGAAAATCCCACGCCCTCTGCGGCGCCTGAGACCGCCGCCCGGGTTCTGCTGAGACGTGGCCCCGCCGCTAACGCCTGTGCCGTTTACGCCGGTCTTTTACGGACTGTCTTCGTCTAAGGTGATGAGGTTGAGTACCGTCCGCGGCCGGAGAATAAACGTGAGGCCAAATGCTTGCCCGTTACATTCGCCGGCCCGGCTTCGTTCACTTCGTTTAAAACTCCCGTTTCGGGGAGCGTGAGTCGGAGGAAACTTTGTGACGTTGCAGAAATTTGCAAGCGCCGTACCACTGCCCGGCGGAGGCACGACGGCCGCGAGTCGTTGAGGTTTCGCCCCCCGGACGGCGCGACGCTCCCGCCCCGGATGTTTCAGTGCGTATCACGCGCGCCCCGTTATGTCTCACCATACATCACGCCCGAGGTCGGGCTTTCGCGGGACAGAGGGAGTTGGTGGAAGGGGAGGGAAGGGGGTTTAAGGGAGGGTAGAACCCGTCGCTTTGGGCGGCGCCCCCTGCGCCGGCCGGGTGCCCTTTCACTCCCGCCCTGCGCCGCAAAGACGAACACACCTTCGGCCGTAATTTGCTCCGGCCGAAGGTGTGTTTTGTCATCCAGGCCGGGGCCCGCCCCCTGCCGGGATCAGGCCAGGTCGAACAGAATTACCTCGCAGTCGTCTCCTGCAAGGATCGTCAACGCGCCCTCATCGCTGACCGCCGCGCCGTCGCCCTCGCCGAGCCTGGTCCCGTTCACCTCGACCGTTCCTTTGACGACTTGCAGCCACGCGTGGCGCCCCTCGGCAAGCCGGTGCTCTACCGCCTCGCCGCTCTTCAGTATCGCGTTGTAGACCGCCGCGTCCTGGTGAATCTTCAGGGAGCCGTCGGAGCCTTCGCGCGAGGCGACGAGCCGGAGCCTGCCCGACTTCTCCTCCGGCGCGAAGAGCTTCTGCTCGTAGCCGGGGCGGATGCCCTCGGCCTCGGGCATTATCCAAATCTGGTAGAAGTGCACGGGCTCGGTCTTCGAGGCGTTCATCTCGCTGTGCATCACGCCCGTGCCCGCGCTCATCCGCTGCCACTCGTGCGGGCGGATGACCTCGGACTTGCCCATGCTGTCGCGGTGGCCCAGGCCGCCGGAGATGACGTAAGAAAGTATCTCCATGTCGCGGTGGCCGTGCGTGCCGAAGCCCCGGCCCGGCGCGACGCGGTCCTCGTTGATGACGCGCAAGGCGCGGAAGCCCATGTGGCGCGGGTCGTAGTAGTCGCTGAAGGAGAAAGTATGCTTCGTGTCGAGCCAGCCGTGGTTGCCGCCACCGCGTTCGTCCGCAGGTCTGATCGAAATCATCGTCTAAACCCCTTTCCGTCAGAAAAATTGAAGCGCGCGCCGTCGCTTACTCGGCCGCCGCCGACCAGGTCGTGAACTTTGACCTCGGTAGCTATGAGCGTAGACGTTATCTAAGCACTCCCTTTCCGTCTCCGCCGCTGCGCCTTACGCCGGCCGCGGCCGCCACGTAACACGTCTCAACTCATAAACAACGCCTTATAAACCTTGTCGTTATAACAAGCATTAGGCCAAAAAAATTTAATCCGACTCGTTTCGTGCGGTCATTAGAAGCGTATCGAGCGTCGCGAGTTGCTTCTCGCCCAGGTGGCCCAACTGCCTGCGGTGAGTCTCCTCGACGGGGCCGTCTAGTTCGGCGAGCACCCGCAGTCCCTCGTCCGTGATGCGTGCCAGCACGAGTCGCCGGTCCTTCGCGTCGCGCCCCCTGGAAATCAGTCCGCGCGCTTCCAGGCGGTCGAGCAGCCTTGTCACGTCGGAGTCTTTGGTCACCATCCTCTCGCTGACTTCTGTGCACGAGGCACCGGCGTCGCCCGCGCCGCGCAGAATCCTGAGCGCGTTGTACTGCGTCGGCGTCAGGTCGGCCGCCGCGAGGGTCTCGGCCACGCCGCGGGAGAGGAGTTCGACCGTGCGCAGCATGCTCAGGTACACGTCCTCCTCGCGCCCGCCGACAGGTCGCGTCCGCCCCGACTCTTTTTGAACTTTCGCGGCCACGAGAGATAATATACTCGTTATAACGATAAGCGTCAAGAGGCGGAGTTGGCTGTTAAGGGGGCTGCGCGGCCGTCATCACACTCCGTCGCGCGCCTCGTCTGAGCGTTGCTTCAATTCTTTCGGTAGCCTCAGCACCTCGACGAGGCCGACGGCTCGGACGTGCGCACGGTGAAGAAAGGCGACCTCGTCGTCGCCCCGTTCGCATGGTCGGACTGCACCTGCGTCTTCTGCCGGGAGGGGTTGCAGACCTCCTGCCTCCACGGCGGCTGGTGGGGCGGCACGGACCTCGACGGCGTGCCCGAAGGGGGGGTTTACGCCGGCGGCCGCGCTGGCCGGGGCGTCAGGTTGACTTCAGCAGTTCCACCGCGGGCGGCAGTACTTCGCCGATGCCCTCCCACAGACGCAGCGTCACGGCCTCGTCGTAGGGCGTCTCGCCGCGGTTGACGAGCACCACCCGCGCCCCCCGGCGGATTGCAAGCCCCACCAGCGAGGCGGCCGGGTTCACCACGAGCGACGAGCCCAGCACGAGCATCAGGTCGCACCGACTTGCGTGCTCCGCGGCGAGCATCAACTCCTTCTCCGGGAGCTGGTCGCCGAAGTTCACCACCGACGAGATGAGCCGGCCGCCGCAGTCGGGACAAGCGGGCTGCCCGGCGACGGGCTTCTGCGTGCGGTAGCCCGGCCCCCAACTGTTGGCATCCCACCCGACCTCCTGCCGCGTGTGCTGCCGGTCGCAGGAGAGGCAGCGCATGAGCTGCCCGTTGCCGTGCAGCTCGGCCAGAAGCTCGGGCCGGATGCCGGAGAGGCGGTGCAGGTTATCCGTGTTCTGCGTGATGAGGAAGCGGAGCTTCCCCAACTCCTGCAACTCGACGAGCGCGAGGTGCGACGCGTTGGGCCTGACCTGCCCCGGCGCGACGCGCCAGCGTGGCGGCGGCAGCCCCGCGTCGCGCCGCGTCCAGACCCCTTCGGGGCCGCGGAAGTCGGGGATGCCTGAGTCGGTGCTGATGCCGGCGCCCGTGAAGGCGACGACTTGATCTGAGCCTATGATCCAACGCGAGATCTTACCGATCTGTCGCTCGCGACGGACGATCAAGAGCCTTCCTTATAAGTCGTCACAATCTCGGGCCTTCAGGTTCGTCGATGAGCACGCAAGGGTCGGCAGCGTCAAACGACGCATCGTTGTAGTACGTTGCGCTGGTGCCCGCCTGGGCCGCACCCTGCA
>DASVWB010000075.1:0-3720 GCA_036389815.1 Pyrinomonadaceae bacterium
CCGCGCGTAAGCCCTTGTGGCTTACGCGCGGCCGCGACTTTTAAGACAGACGCGGGGGCGTCTGCCCTCGGTTAGTTGGCCGGCGCGCGAGTGGGCGCACGCCGGCCCGCGCGGCACAGTCCGCCGTGCCCTTTCGACAGACGTGCCGTGCAGGGGCCGTGCGGCTGCCCGACGCACGTGCCCCTTCCCTCATTCCCGTGTGCCCCGCCGCGAGAGCAGGCGCGCGGCCGTCGCCGCGAGGCTGTAGACCCCGCGCGGCTTGCGCAGGTACGCGTCAACGCCCGCGGCGCGCGCCTCACGCTCCACTTCGCACGCCGTGAACATGATGATCGGCGTGCGCGAGGCGTGCGGGAGCGTGCGCGCGCGCCTCGCCAGTTCGACCCCGTCGAGCCCAGGCAGAGGGTAGTCGAGGATGATCAGGTCGAAGCGCGCGCCCCCCAGGAGCATGCGCAGAGCCTCATCGCCCCGCGCGCAGACCTCCACGCGCCACCCTTCGGCCTCCAGCGTCTCCTTCACGGCGCCGGCCACCGCCAACGCCTCCTCCGCGTAGAGAATAGACAACTCGCGCCCCGCCGCGCCGCCGCCGCCCGCCGGTGCGCTCGACTCCGAAGCGCCGGAGCCCGGGCCGGCATCTCGGGGGTGGGGTGAAAGTTTCATCTCGCGTGAGGCCCGCCTCTCCGGACCCGGCGGCGTGCCGTCGCAGCGGGCCGACAGACGAGCGCGTAAGACCGTCCGACGGCCGAGGTTAACCTCGGATTGAGAGTGAATCAATAAAATAATCCGGAGGGTGAGGGCCTCCTCGTCCCGATTTGCAGGGGTTACGTGGTACTGCAATATTTTCGGCGGCCGGGGCGGTGCCGCCTGCCCGCCCGCACCCTTCGGCGGGCGGGTTCGAGAGCCATTCCTTCGCCTAGCAACCCGGCTTGGCCTTCGGCCGCTTGATGATGCTCCGCAGCCGACGGCGCACGGGCGTCCGCTTGTCCGCGAGGTGTTTGTGGCGCGTGTTGAGGATGGTGCCGAGCGTCTGGTGCGAGAGGCCGAGCACGCGCGCGGCGTGCGTGACGCTGCCGTCGGCGGCCTCCAGCGCGCGCTCGATCAGGCGCGCCTCGTACTCGTTCACGGCCCCGTACATCGTGAAGCCCAGGTCGCCTACCTGCGGGCCGGCCATCCTGCGCATGACGAGGCGCGCGCAGTCCCGCAGGCGCGCCGTGGCCTCCGCCTCGCGCACGTCGCGCAGCAGGGCGTCCGCGCGCTCGTAAGCCTCGTAGAGTTCGTCGGCGAGCAGGCGCCGCGTGGCCCCGTGCTCCTCGATGAGCGCGAGGAGGGCGAGCCCGGCCTGCGCGTGCGCGCCGCAGCCCTCGGCCGCGTCGGCCGCGCGGCGCAGAGCCTCGACCGAGTCCTCGAAGCTCCCCAGACGCGCCCAGACGACGCCCTGCACGGTGAGCGCGCCCGCGAGCAGCGCCGCGTCGTCGCCCTGCTCGAAGCTCTCGACGGCCTGCGCGATGACGTGCTCGGCCTCCCTGTGCTTCCTCTCGGCGAGGAGCACGCGGGCGCGCGTCTCGCAGACCTGCGCCAGACGCCCCGCGTCCTTGAGCCGCGCCAGGGTCGTCTCGGCGCGGTCGAGGTGGGCGTGCGCGTCGGCGTACCGGCCCAGCTCGTAGAGCAGGAAGGCGAGGTTGTTCTCGGTCGAGGCGATGTACTGCTCGTGCCCGGCCAGCTCGGCGTGGTAGATCGAGGCCGTGTACTCGATGATGGCGCGGTCGAAGCAGTCGTCGCGCCGCTCGGCCTTGCCGACGAACTGGAGGACGTTGGCCATCTCGTTGTGGAAGCTGCTGCGCAGCGCGTGGCTCACGCCCTCGCCGAAGAGCGGGGCGGAGTCGGTCAGGAGCCTGAGCGCCTCGCCGTAGCGGCCGGCCGACACCTCGACGATGGCGAGCCTGAGCATCGTGCGCGCCCGCAGCAGCGAGTCGTGGCGGATGAGCGCGGCGGCCGACTCGAGCGTCACGCGCGCCTCGTCGTAGGCCCCCTCGCGGCAGTAGCACATGGCGAGGTCGGCGCGCGCGGCGGCGACGCGGTCGGGCTGGCCGGCGTGCTCGAAGAGGGCGGCGCCCTCGCTGATGAGGTCTTTGGCGGCCTCCTGCGCCCCCTCGACCTGCTGGCTCGCGCCGAGGCGCCCGGTGAGCACGCCGGCCTGGAGGAGCACTTCGGCGGCCGCGGTCCCGCGCAAGCCTTCGACCCGCGGGCGCTGGCCCACGCCGCGCCAGAAATCGCCGAGGGCCTCACACGCCGCCTGGTACTGGCCGGCGTCGGTCAGTTCGGCGGCCGCGCGGCAGCGGCGCAGTGCGCGCTCGTCGGCGGTCGTAGCCGCCGGGGCGCCCAATTCTTCAAAACGTTCGTTTGCTAAAGTCATCTGTAGCGAGTCCTTAAGTGGGGTTGCAGATTTTCCGAAAAGCGCAAAAAACCGTCTCCCCTCTGCGGGGTAGACGGTTGAGTTCTTCGACCACTCCATCAACTTGATGAGAGTAAGGCGGTGCGAATGTCCCGACGTTCACTGCGTCGCGGCCGCGCCTTCGGTCGGCGGCGGCCGCCCCGCGTCGGACACACCGGGCCGGCTCAGGCTCTTGACGTTACTGCTCTGAGACTGGAACCGGCAGAGGCAAGCTGCCCGAGGGCGGCTAAAAAGACGGCGCGCGCTTGTGAGAGCCGAAGTGCGTTGGCGTCGCCGACGGTCGAAGATTAGCGGGTCGCGGCGCAGAATGCAACAAGTTTTGCCGCGCGGAATCGCGACAGGCGTTGCGGCGGGCTCATAAATCCGGCCGCCCCTTCATAATCCTTGACGCTCCGGCCGCCGCGCCCATACAATCGCGCGAGCCCGGCAGAGCGAGAGAAACCCCCTCTTACGCACCCGCACGCTCACACACGGCAAGGAGTCTGTATAACCGATGCAACCCCGCACGCAGCGCCAGAGGGAAATTCTCGAATACATCACGCGCTTCATCGAGCGCCACGGGTACGAGCCCTCCTACGCGCAGATCGCGCGCCACTTCGGCGTCTCGTCGAAGGCGACCATCGCCAAGCACATCGAGGCGCTTGAGCGGCGCGGGCTCATCTCGCGCCACCGCACGGACGGCGCCTTCGGGCTGACGGTGCAGCACGAGGAGGTTGACGTAGACTCGACGTGCGAGGTGCCGCTGCTCGGGCGCATCGCGGCGGGCGCGCCGCTCGACGTGAGCGGGGAGAGCGAGACGATTCCCGTGCCGCGCTTCCTGCTCGGGCGCGTCCGGCCGAACCGCGTCTACGCGCTGCGGGTGACGGGCGACTCGATGATTGACGAGCACATCTGCGACGGCGACATCGCGCTTATAGAGAACCGGACGGAGGCGCGCGACGGCGAGATTGTGGTCGCGCTCGTCGAGGGCGCGCGCGCCACCCTGAAGCGGCTCTACCGCTTCGGCACCGAGGTCGAGCTGCGACCCGCCAACGCGCAGCACGCTCCGATACGCCTGCACGCCTCGAAGGTCGCCGTCCAGGGCATCTTCCGCGGCCTGCTCCGCCCGGCGGTGTAAGCACGCGCACGAGTCCCGGAGGGCCTGCACGAGAGAAGGAGGACGACAGTGAGGCTGTCGTCCTCCTTCTCTTTTCACGCGGGATACTTTCAGGCCGTCTGCAATTCGCTCGTGCACTGCGGGCAGCGAGTGGCCTTGATGGGGATGGCCGAGA
>DASVWB010000076.1:0-11970 GCA_036389815.1 Pyrinomonadaceae bacterium
GACGGAGCGCTTCCCGCGCGGCGTCGTCTTCGGCATCACGCCCTTCAACTTCCCGCTCAACCTCGTCGCGCACAAGGTCGCGCCCGCGCTCGCCTCCCGCAACGCCATCGTCGTCAAGCCGAGCCCGCGCACGCCGCTCACGGCGCTCCTGCTCGGCGAAGTCTTCCTCGCGTCGGGGCTGCCCCGCGCCGCCTTGCAGGTCGTGCCGATGGAGGTCGAGACGATTGACGTGGTGCTCAGAGACGAACGCGTCGGGATGGTCTCTTTCACGGGGAGCGCGGAGGTCGGCTGGCTCCTGCGCGAGCGCGCCGCGCGCAAGGCGGTCGCGCTGGAGTTGGGCGGCAACGCGCCCGTCATCGTTGACGAGACGGCCGACGTGAGTTTCGCGGCCGAGCGCACGGCCGCCTCCGCCTTCGCATACGCCGGCCAGGTCTGCATCTCCGCGCAGCGCGTCCTCGTGCACGAGCGCGTGGCCGACGAGTTCACGGGGCTCTTCGTCGATAGAGCGAAGTCTCTCCGCGCGGGCGACCCGCTGGACGAGGCGACGGAGCTGTCCAACATGATTGACGAGGCGGCGGCCCGCCGCGCCGAAGGGTGGATTAACGAGGCCGTCGGCGCGGGCGCGCGTGTGCTGTGCGGCGGGCGGCGCGAGGGCTCGCTGCTTGAGGCGACCGTCTTGACGGACGTGCACGCCGAGATGCGCGTCTGCTCGGAGGAGGTCTTCGCGCCGGTGGCGACGCTCCAGACCTTCGGCGACTTCGGCGAGGCGCTAACGGAGGCCAACGCCACCCGCTACGGCCTCCAGGCCGGCGTCTTCACGCGCGAGACGGCGCGGGCGCTTCGCGCCTTCCGCGAGCTGGAGTTCGGCGGCGTCATCGTCAACGACTCGCCCGCCTTCCGCGTGGACAACATGCCCTACGGCGGCGTCAAGCTCTCCGGCGCCGGCCGCGAGGGCGTCCGCTACGCGATGGAGGAGATGACCGAGCCGCGCCTCATCGTCATCGACCCGCGATGAGCAGTAGGCGGTAGGTAGTAAAAACGAGTAGACAGTAGACAGTAGACAGTAGACAGTAGCGCTCCGCCTCACTGTTGTTGACGCCGACACGCGGACAATTCATTGGCGACTGTTTTTCTACTGTCTACTGTCTACTGTCTACTGTCTACTGCCTACTGCCTACTCCCCTGTGGCTTCGCTCGCCGGTTTCGCGTAAGATGCACGCGCCTTTGACACCTTCCCGTTGAGGTTTCACCCGATGAAAACGAAGGGCCTCGTCCCGCGTCTCGTCCTCTGCGTCTCTTTCCTTTTGACGGCGCTGCCGCGGCTCGCGCCGGCGCAGGCCACGGCTCAGGCCGAGCAGGTTAAGGCGAGCGTCGCCGGCTTGAAGAAGGCCGTGACGGTCAGGCGCGACGAGCGCGGCATCCCTTACGTACAGGCCGAGGACGAGGCCGACCTCTACTTCGCGCAGGGCTACGTGACGGCGAGCGACCGCCTGTGGCAGATGGACCTGCTGCGGCGCGCGGCGCGCGGCGAGCTGTCGGAGATTTTCGGGAAGGCCACGCTCGAAGAGGACAAGCGGCGGCGCGCCTACGGCTTCGCGCAGGTGTCGGAGGCGAGCGCCGCGCAGTCCGACCCGCGCACGCGCGCCTTCTCCGAGGCGTACGCCGCGGGCGTCAACGCCTACATAGACTCGCTCGACGCCGCGAGCCTGCCGCTGGAGTTCCAGATACTCGGCTACCGCCCGCGCCACTGGACGCCGGCCGACTCGTCCGCCTGCGGCAAGAACTTTGCCGAAGCGCTTTCGACGACCTGGACGCTCGACATCGCGCGCGCGGCCTTCGCCGACCTCCCGCCCGACAAGGCCGCCGCGCTCTTCCCCGAAGTCTCGCCGCTCGACCTGCCCGTCGTCGGCGCGGACAAGTCGGATAAGCCGGCCGCGCCCGCGCCGAAACGCACCTCCTCTATCGACGGAGGGGACGCGGCGCTGCTCGCCGAGCTTGCCGCGATACGGAGGACGGAGGCGCGCACGCGCGCGCGCATCGGCCTCGACGCGGAAGACCTCGCCGCGAGCAACAACTGGGTCGTCGCGGGCAAGCGCACCGCCTCGGGCAAGCCCCTGCTCGCGAACGACCCGCACCTGCCCGCCTCCGCGCCCTCGGTCTGGTACCTCGTACACCTGAGCGCGCCGGGGCTGCGCGTCGCGGGCGTCAGCGCCCCCGGCATCCCCGGCGTCATCATCGGCCACAACGCGCGCGTCGCGTGGGGCATCACCAACCTCGGCCCCGACGTGCAGGACGTTTACCGCGAGAAGTTCGACCCGCAGAACCCGCGCCGTTACATGACGCCCGCGGGCTGGCGCGAGGCGGAGGTGCGGCGCGAGGAGATCAAAGTCCGCAGGTCGCCCGCCGGCACCGAGACGGAGGTCGTCCCCTTCGACGTGACCGTCACGCGCCACGGCCCCGTCGTGCTCCAGAGGGGCGGCGACGCCTACGCGCTGCGCTGGACGGCGCTCTCGCCGTCCGCGACCGAGATGGACGCCTTCTACAAACTCAACCGCGCCGGCAACTGGGGCGAGTTCCAGGAGGCGCTCAAGGCTTACGGCAGCGCGACCCAGAACTTCGTCTACGCCGACGTTGACGGCCACATCGGCTACTACGGCGCGGGGCAGATTCCCGTCCGCGCGAGCGGTGACGGGAGCGTGCCGTACGACGGCACGAAGGACGAGGGCGAGTGGAAGGGCTTCATCCCCTTCGCGGAGCTGCCGCACGTCTTCGACCCGCCCTCCGGCATCATCGTCACGGCCAACAACCGCGTCGTCGGCCGCGACTACCCGCACTTCCTCACGCACGTCTGGGCGCCGCCCACGCGCGCGCGCCGCATCTACGACCTGCTCGCGGCGAAGCAACGGCTGACGGCCGACGACTTCCGCGCCGTGCAGGCGGACGCCTACACCATCTCCGGCGCGACGTTCGCGCGCGAGGCGGCGAAGGTGGCGCGCGAGGCGGGACTCGACGCGAAGGACGCGAAGTGGCGCGAGACCGTCCGCCTCTTCGAGTCGTGGGACGGCCAACTCCTGCCCGACGCGCGCGCGCCGCGGCTCGCCGTCGAGATGGCCGGCGCGTTCCGCTCGAAGGTGCTCGCGGGCGCGCTCGGCGCGGACTTAAGCAGGGAGTACCGCTGGCCCGCCAGCGCCGTCTTCTTCGACCGCGTCATACAGGAGCGCCCGCGCGAGTGGCTGCCGAAGGAGTTCTCCTCTTACGCCGAACTGCTCGACGCCGCGCACCGCGAGACGCGCGAGTCGCTGACCAAGACCCTCGGGCCCGACGAGACGAAGTGGACGTGGGGCGCGCGCCTGCCCGTCAACTTCCCGCACCCGCTGGCGGGGCTGCCCCTCATCGGCACGCCGTTCCAGATAGCGCCCTTCCCGCAGAAGGGCGGCGGCGGGCTCTTCGCCGCGCCGAACGTCGGCTCCTCCGTCTCGATGCGCCTCATCGCCGACGCCTCCGACTGGGACAAGACGCAGCACGGCATCGCGCTCGGCGAGTCGGGCGACCCGCGCAGCCCGCACTGGCAGGATCAGCTCGCCGACTGGCGCGCCGCCACGCCGCGCGTCTTCCCCTTCACGGCCGCCGCGGTCGCGCGCGCCGCGCGGCCCTCCCTGACGCTCGCGCCGAAATAGAAGTGGGCGAAGACGGGAGGAGTCTTGAGGGAGTGTCCGCGGGGTCTGCGGGGCGGGAGCGCGGCGAGAGTCCGCGCGTCTTCCTCGCGGTCGAGCTGCCGGAGGAGGTGCGCGCCGCGGCGGCCGCGCACGCCGCGCGCCTGCGCGGCGAGTTCCCCGAAGCGCGCGCGAGCTGGGCGAGGCCGGAGAGCCTGCACGTCACGCTGAAGTTCATCGGCGAGGTCGAGGCCGCCCGCGTCGAAGACCTTTCGCGCGCGGCGCGGGCGGCGGCCGAAGGGTCTGCGCCGTTCGAGCTGTTGGTCGAGGAGGCGGGCACGTTCCCGCCGCGCGGGGGCGCGCGCGTGCTGTGGCTCGGCGTCAAAGACCCTTCCGGGGGCCTCGCGCTCCTCCAGCGCCGGCTCGAAGATGAGTGCGCCGCCGCCGGCTTCCCGCGCGAGTCAAGGCGGTTCAGGCCGCACCTGACGCTCGCGCGCCCGCGCCCCGGCAGGGACGCGCAGGCCGTCGCCGAGGCGCACAGGCGTCTCGCCTTCCGCACAAACCCCTTCGAAGTCTCCGAGCTTCTCGTCATGCGCAGCCGGCTCGGCCCCGGCGGCTCGCGCTACACCGCCCTCAGTCGCCACCGGCTCTCTTCTCCTGCGACACCGGCGGCAGGGTGACGTAAAGCTCGTAGACGCGCTGCCAGTATTTCTCGTCTGCGATGTAGTTCGCGCAACTGAAGACGACCAGCAGGAACGCCGCCGTCGCGTAGTGTGCGGGCCGGTAGTGGTGGTAGTCCCGCCGGGGCGGCGCCTGAATCGTAATATCGGCCGGCGCCCCCAGCAGCAGGAAGCTGGGGTCGTACCGCGTCTCCGCCGCCCCCTTCTGCCTTTCGAGGACTCTGGCCCGCTCCTTCCGACGCAGGCGGCGGGCGAGTCTGTTATAGACGAATATGGAGACGAGGAAGAGTAACGCGGCGAAGGACGCCGAGCGCATTATTCGGATGTACGTCCTCCTGTTGTCGAGCCATTCGCGCGTGGCCGAGCCCCGCTCGCGGAGCGCGAACTCCGCGACCTTGATGCAATTGACCTTGCCCGCCAAAGCGGGCGGGCAGTCTATCCTGCCGGGGGCGGTCGGCTTCGGGTCCGGTTGCGCCGCAGGCGGCTGCGGCGCCGGTCGCGCCGCCGCGAGGTAGGCGACGAGCTTGTGGTTGTAATAATCCTCGTTATTCGCGCAGGCTTGGCCGCTGTGGACTACCGCATCCACGAGTTCGTTCGCGCCGTCCCACAGGCTATCCACGAGCCTGTTGCCGGCTGCGCCGACCGCGTACGCCATGACGAGCAGGACGAAGGTGATTGGGAGGTTGGAATCGAAGTGGTCTATGAAGGGCAGCAGTCGCCCTTTCAGGAGGCTCTGCCGGTCGAGAAGCAGTAGGAGGGGCATCGCCCCGAGGAGCAGCAGGGCGCCGACGACGAGAATCTCGGTGAAGAGTTGCAGCGTGAACAAGTGTGCTTTCCCCCGTAGAAGAGCGTGTGAGTCTGCGCCGGCGCGACGCGGGCGGCTTCACTGCTTTATGACCGCCGGCCCCGAAATATTTCCGCGGCCGGCGCGGCCTGCGCGACGGCGCTAAACGTCGCGGGGCGGAGGAAGGGGGCGCGACTACAGGCGAGTAGTCGCGCCCCCTTCCTCCGCCCCGGTCGAGCCTCCGGCGGTGCTCAGTTCGCGCCTCAGCCGTTCGGCAGTTGGCGCGGGCGGCCGGGCGGGAGGTGCTGCTGCTGCTGCTGGCCGCCGCCGTCGTCCTTACGACCCCCGCCCGTCTCGGACAACATCTCCTTGATGGCGCCGATGCTCGAAAGCATGGCCGTGGTCTCGACGGGCATGAAGATGACCTTGGAGTTCTGCCCGCGCGACATCTCCTTGAGGCTCTCGATGTAGCGCTGCGTGATGAGGTACTGCGCCGGGTTGCCGTGGTCGAGCATGACGCGCGCGACCTGCGAAATCGCTTCCGCCTCCGCTTCCGCGCTGCGGAGCCGGGCCTGCGCGGCGCCCTCGGCGGCGAGGATGGACGACTGCTTCTCGCCCTCGGCGCGCGTCACCGCGGCCTGCTTCTCGCCCTCGGCGCGCGTGATGGCCGCCTGCTTCTCGCCCTCGGCCTGGAGGACGAGCGCGCGGCGCGTGCGCTCGGCCGTCATCTGCTTCTCCATCGTGACGCGCACGTCCTCGGGCGGCTGGATGTTCTTCACGTCCACGCGCGTCACCTTCACGCCCCACTTGTCGGTCGCCTCGTCGAGCCCGATGCGGAGCTTGGCGTTGATCTGGTCGCGCTGCGAGAGCGTGTGGTCGAGGTCCATGTCGCCGATGACGGCGCGCATGCCGGTGATGGTCAACTGCACGATGGCGCCTATCAAGTCCGCGACCTCGTAGACGGCCTTGATGGGGTCGGTGATCTGCCAGTAGACGACCGAGTCGACGTGGATGGTCACGTTGTCGCGGGTGATGACGGGCTGCGGCGGCAGGTCTATGTACTGCTCGCGCAGGTCGATGGAGGCGAGGCCGGGGCGGACGTTCGTCCAGTAGACGCCGCGCGGCTTGTCGAGGAACGGGACGATGACGTTCAGGCCGCTCGTGGCGACGCGGCTGAAGCGGCCGAGCCGCTCGATGAGCATGACGGTCGCCTGCGGGACGATCTTGATGGTCTTGGCCGCGACGACCAGCGCGGCGACGGCGATGAAGAGCAGGAAGAAGAGGACGCCGAGTTCAGCCATGTGACCTCCGTCGAGATTTGAAATCTCAAATCTCAAATCTCAAATTTGAAATTCGTGCCGACCTACCTGTCGTCGGGGCGAGACTATAACGGATTGCCGCCCGCCTTTGGAAGATTTTAAGTTCGGGGCGTGACCTCCGGGGGCGGGCGCCAGCCGCCGAGGCCCTCTTCGACGGCGCGCGCGGCGGCGAGCACGCGCCACTCCTCGTGCGGGCGGCCGACGATTTGAATCCCTACCGGCAGCCCCGCGGCCGTCGCGCCCGCCGGGACGCAGACGGCCGGCAGGTCGAAGACGTTCGCCGCGTGCGCGTAGGCGAAGGCGCGGAAGGTCGGGACGCTCCGCCCCTCGAACTCGACGCGCCCGAACTCTTCGTGCCGGAACGCCGGGACGGCGCCGACGGGCGCGACGTAGAGCGGCACGCCCTCCATCCAGCGCAGCAGCGCCGCGCGCGCGCGGTCGCGCCCCTCCCACGCCCCGAGAATCTTTTCCAGCGGCGGCTCGCCCCAGCGCGAAGCCCTTTCGAGTATCACGCGCGCGGCGCGGCCCGCGTCCGCCTCCCTGCCCTCGTACGCGCGCCGCACGAACCGCTGCGTCGCGTACTCGAAGAGCGCGAGCCACAGCTCGGTCGCGCCGGCGACTCCCGGCGGAACCTCTTCCGCGACGACGAGCCCCGCGGCGGCCAGAGCGCGCGCCGCGCCGGCGACCGCCCCGCGCGTCTCCGCGGACGCGGGCACCGAGCCATCGTCCGTGTAGAAGGCGACGCGCAGCCCCTTCAAGCGCTCGGCGTCTGCGTCGCACGGGCTTTGCGCCGCATCCTCAGGCGCGTGCGCCGCGCCGGTCAGCGCCCGGAAGAACAGGCGCAGGTCTTCGACCGTGCGCGCGAGCGGCCCGAGCGTCGCGCCGAGCGAGTGGAGCCCCGAGAGCGGCGGCGCGTGTCCCGCGCCGGGCACGCGGCCGGCCGTCGGCCTGAGCCCCGCCACGCCGCAGAAGTGTGCGGGGATGCGTATCGAGCCGGCGAGGTCGCTCCCGAGGCTCCCGGCCGCGAGACACGCCGCCACGGCCGCCGCGCAGCCGCCGCTCGAACCGCCCGGCGTGCGCGCAGGGTCGTGCGGGTTGTTCGTCCTCCCGAAGACCGGATTCTCCGAGGTGTAGTCGAGCGCGAACTCCGGGCAGTTCGTCTTACCCAGAATGATGGCGCCCGCCGCGCGCAGGCGCGCCACGGCCGGCGCGTCCTCCCCGGGCACGTACTCCGCGCGCAGGCGCGAGCCGCACGTCGCGCGTAGGCCGCGCACCTCAATCGTGTCCTTCACCGTCAAGGGCACGCCGTGGAGCACGCCCCGCGCCTCGCCCCGCGCCGCCTCCGCCTCGGCCGCGCGCGCCTGTTCGAGCGCGTCGGGCGCGAGCGTCACCACGGCGTTGAGCGCCGGGTTGACGCTCTCGACGCGGCGCAGGTAAGCCCCGACGGCCTCGACCGGCGAAACCTCCCGCGCGCGAATACGCCGCGCGAGTTCCGCCGCGGATAATGTCGTCAACTCTTCAGACAGAGGCGTGCCCTTCCAACCCTGCGAGAAACTCTTCGACCTCCGCGCCCGAACCGAGCCGGAAGACCTCCTTCCGGCCGGCGTACTTTTCGAGCGCCCTCAAGACCTTCGGTCGGCTGCGGTTCGGGTAGTTCCAGACCCACCGCAGGAAATCCAACTGGAACTGTTCGCGGCAGCCCTCGGCCATGTCAGGACGCCCCCCATCGCGGTACATCACGAGGCGCTTGAGCACGCGCCAGAGGCAGAGCACGCGCGGCAGGTCGAGGAAGACGACGGCGTCGCACGCCGCCATCCTCACTTCGAGCGTGCCGCTGTAGTTGCCGTCCATCACCCACGCGTCACGCGCGCAGAGCGCCTCGACCGTCCGCAGCCATTCGTCCTTCGGCGGCTCGACCCAGCCCGCGCGCCAGTAGAGTCTGTCGAGGTGTATGACCTCAAGCCCCAGCCGCTCGCCCAGCCGCCGCGAGAGGGTGGACTTGCCCGAGCCGCCCGAGCCTATCACCAGCACGCGCCTCATCGGACGCCGCCGCCCGCCTTCTTCGCCCCGCGCGCGCCGGCCGCGGCGGGGGCGTGGTCGTCGTCGTCGCCGTTGGTCTCGCGCCGCTGGAGCAGTTCGACGAACTTGCGCGCCGCCGTCGAGAGCGCGCGGTCGCCGCGGTAGACGGCGCCGACCGCGCGCACCCACTCGGCCTCGGCCAACGGCACGACGGCGAGCTGACCCGAGCGCCGCTCGTCCAGCACCGACGGGCGCGGGACGACCGCGACCCCGAGGCCGACCTCGACGGCGCGCTTGATGGTCTCGATGTTGTCGAACTCCGCGGCGCGGTGGACGGCGACGCCGTGCGCGCGGAGTATCCGGTCGGTGGCGCGGCGCGTCGGGATGTCGCGCTCGAAGTGTATGAAGTTCTGCCCCTGGAGGTCGGTCGCGCGCAGGCGCTTGCGCGCGGCGAGCGGGTGGTCGGGGCGGCAGATGAAGACGAGCCGGTCGCCCCCGAGCGGCACGACTTCGAGGCCGCGCCGCCTCTCGGGGTAGGCGACGACGCCCACGTCCACGGCGCCGCTCAGCACGTCGCGCACGACCGGCGGCAGCTCGTGCAGCCCGACGCTGTAGACGGTGGCGACGCGCACCGTCCCGCCCACGGTCCCCGAGAGCTGGCGCATGCTCTCTTCGAGGCGGCCGTAAGCCTGCAAGACCTCGCGGCTCGCCTCGTAGAAGGCCTCGCCCTCCTGCGTCAGGTGCAGCTCGCGCCGGCCGCGCACGCGCTCAAGGAGCCGCCGCTTGAACCTCGATTCGAGGCCGCGCACCTGCTGGCTGACGGCCGACTGCGTAACGAAGTTGCGCTCGGCGGCCTGCGAGAAGCTGCGCGTCTCGACCAGGTCGCAGAAGATTTTGAGCGTCTCGATTTGCATTGCTTTGAAGTAGACAGTAGACAGTAGTCAGTAGTCAGTAGAAAAGCTTTCGTCAGTAGAGTCGTCCGAATTCCAGTGGCGGCGCGCGCCTCGCGGAGCGCTACTGTCTACTGTCTACTGCCTACTTCTCACATATAAGAACTCCTCAGATGTTCGCCCTATATTTTTCATTTTATCTTATATCAGCGCTGGACTACACTCGTCGGCATAGGGGCAGGCTTTATGAAGACTCGGCAGACACCCCCGCCGCGGCGGGACGGCGGCGGCGGCGGCTCGCGGTTCGCGCCCGGCCTGACGCTGGGCGAGGCGCGCGCGCGCCTGTTCGCGCTCGGGAACCTGGGCGCCGACGGCGGCTACGACGACGCGTGGGTGAAGCTGAAGCTCTGGCGCATCCCGCTCGCGTTCCCGAACACGGCGGGGCGGCGGCGCGCCGTCAGGTTCCACGACCTGCACCACGTTTTGACCGAGTACCCGACGACGTGGCGCGGCGAGTTCGAGATCGCCGCGTGGGAGGTCGCCACCGGCATCAACCGCTACTGGGAGGGCTGGCTGCTCGACCTGCTCGGCTTCGCCGCCGGGCTCTTCGTCTGGCCGCGCAGCGTCTACCGCGCCTTCATGCGCGGCCGCCGGAGCGCGAACCTCTACTTCGACGAGTGGGACGACTCGATCCTCCAGAAGCACGTCGGCGACGTGCGGCGCAGGCTGCGGCTCGACGCGCCGGCCCGGCCCCTTACGTGGCGCGACCGCGCGGCCTTCGCCTTCTGGGCGTGCGCGAGCCTCTCGACCTACGCGGCAATGGGCGCCGTCATGTTCGCCCCGGCGCTGGCGCTGCTCGGGGCGCTCTGGCTCTGGTACTGGCGGTAGCTTTCGATTTGAAATTTGAAATCTCAAATCTCAAATTTTCGGGGCGGGCGCGATTGCTTTTCGGCGACCCGTGGTTATAATCTTGGCCGTCCAACCAGAGTTCAACTTTACAGCGCCGCGGCACGCCGCGAAGGAGAGGCACGTCTGACATGGCCGTCCGTCTGAGCAGTACGTTCGTCTTCAGGAAGCTCCACCAGCTGACGGGCATCATCCCGCTCGGCGTCTTCCTGCTGGAGCACTTCTACACCAACTCGAAGGCGATGACCGGGCCCGCGGACTTCAACAACGCGGTGCGCGACCTCCAGTCCATCCCCTACATCATCTTCATCGAGATCGCTGGCATCTTCGTGCCGCTCATCTACCACGCCGTCTACGGCATGTTCATCACGTGGGAGGCGCGACCCAACAACCTCGCCTACCCCTACCCGCGCAACTGGTTCTACACCATCCAGCGCGTGACGGGCGTCGTCCTCTTCTTCTTCATCCTCTTCCACGTCCTGAACTTCCGCTTCGGCGCCATCCCGGGGCTGAACGAGCGGTCGGTGGCGCACTTCCCCGAGGAGGCTTTCGGCATCGTCAGCCGCGAGTTCTCCAACGCGCTCATCTTCGGCGTCTACCTCGTCGGCATCACCTCGACCGTGTGGCACCTCGCCAACGGGCTGTGGCTCTTCGCGGTTGACTGGGGCGTCGTCATCGGCGAGCGCGCGCAGCGCCTCACGGGCTACGCCTGCATCGCCTTCGGGCTGCTGCTGCTCGCCGTAGGCATCAACGCGCAGGTGGCCTTCGTGCGGGAGGGCGGGCTCCTCGGGCTGATCGGACTGGCATAAAGACCATGGCAAACACACAGATTCGCGTGGCGATTGTGGGCGGCGGGCTCGCGGGGCTCGCCGCCGCGATGAAGATCGCCGAGGCCGGGCATGCGGTAGACCTCTTCTCGGTCGTGCCCGTCAAGCGCTCGCACTCGGTCTGCGCGCAGGGCGGCATCAACGGCGCGGTCAACACGAAGGGCGAGGGCGACAGCCCCTGGAAGCACTTCGACGACACGGTCTACGGCGGCGACTTCCTCGCCAACCAGCCGCCCGTGCAGAAGATGTGCGAGATGGCGCCCGCCATCATCTACCTCTTCGACCGCATGGGCGTCCCCTTCTCGCGCACGACCGAGGGGCTTCTGGACTTCCGGCGCTTCGGCGGCACGCTCCACCACCGCACGGCCTTCGCGGGCGCGTCCACCGGCCAGCAACTCCTCTACGCCTTGGACGAGCAGGTGCGCCGGCAGGAGGCCGCGGGCAAGGTCAGGAAGTACGAGCACTGGGAGATGCTCTCGCTCGTGCAGGACGGGCACGGCGTCTGCCGCGGCCTCGTCGCGATGGAGCGCTCGACTTTGGAACTGAAGGCTTTCCCGGCCGACGCGGTGATTATGGCGACGGGCGGCCCCGGCCTCATCTTCGGCAAGTCAACGAACTCGATGGTCTGCACGGGCTCGGCCGTCTCCGCCTGCTACCAGCAGGGCGCGCGCTACGCCAACGGCGAGTTCATACAGGTTCACCCGACCTCCATCCCGGGCGAGGACAAGCTGCGCCTGATGTCGGAGTCGGCGCGCGGCGAGGGCGGGCGCGTCTGGGTGCCGAAAGCTCAGGGCGACAAGCGTCAGCCCTCTTCCATCCCCGAGTCCGAGCGCTGGTACTTCCTCGAAGAGAAGTACCCGGCCTACGGCAACCTCGTCCCGCGCGACATCGC
>DASVWB010000077.1:0-12044 GCA_036389815.1 Pyrinomonadaceae bacterium
GCGCCGCCCGCCTTCCACATCTGGCCGAGCCTTAAGAGAGAGAGGGGAGCTGTATGACCTGCGCCGGGCGCGCCGCCTCGCCGGCCTCGGCGCGACTGCGGCGGAAGCGGTGGCGCGCGACGGTGATGGCGCGGTGCAGCTCGTCGAGCTGCTCGCCCTCGACGCGAATCGTCTTCTGACAACACCAGCCGAGCCCGTCCGTCCAGGTCAGGTACCTGAGGGCGACGCCCTCGTCGCCTTCGAAAGAGAGCTCGACCTTCTGCCTCTTCCCGCCGGCCGGCTCGGGGGAGCGGCCCGCGGCCGTGTTGCTGCTGCCTGACAACATACTCGGAAACAACTCCTCGGGGAATATTTCTCTCGAACTCCAATCTCCAAGTCTTGAAATTGGATTTCAATTTCTATTATCCGCATCGGGATTCCCCCTGTCAAGAAAAATTCAGGGGGGTGCCCGGCGGGCGAGCCTTGCTGCGGGAATTCACGCGGCGTTCCGGGGAAAATGTCTCAACCCGGCGGCGAATCGGCCCGCGGCGGTGGCAGTTTTGAAGGGCCGCAAGCGGCGGGCGGGGGGAATGGTCAGGAGCCGGGCCGGTCTTTTTCCAGGGCGGCGAGGCGCGCTTCGAGCGCGCGGATGGCGCGCTGAGTCTCGCCAAGGCGGCGGAAGGCGGCGGTGGCGCGCAGCCACTCGCGGTTGTCGAAGGCCGGGACCCCTGAGAGGACTTTGCCCGCGGGGACGTTGTGGCTGGTGGCGCTCTTGGCCGTCAGCACCGCGTCGTCTCCGATTTCGAGGTGGCCGGCCACGCCGACCTGCCCGGCGAGGATGACGCGGCGGCCGACGCGCGAGCTGCCGGCGATACCCACCTGCGCGCAGACGAGCGAGTCTTCGCCGACGGCGCAGGAGTGGCCGACCTGGACGAGGTTGTCCAACTTCGCGCCGCGCGCGATGCGCGTCTCGCCGACCGAGGCGCAGTCGATGGTGGTGCCGGCGCCTATCTCGACGTCATCTTCAATAACAACCCGGCCGGTCTGCGGAATCTTCAGCCAGCGCCCCTCCTCGTCCTTTGCGTAGCCGAAGCCGTCCGAGCCGACGACCGCGTTGTTATGAATCGTGACCCGCGCGCCGACGGCCGTGCCCTCGCGCAGCGCGACGCCGGAGTGGATGACGGAGCCCTCGCCGATGGTCACGCCGTCGTAGACCGTGACGTTCGGGAAGATGCGTACGCCGTCGCCGACGCGAACGTCGCGGCCGAGGACTGAGCACGCGCCGACGGCGACGCCGCGGCCGAGTCGCGCCGAAGGGTCTACGACGGCCGTGGGGTGCACGAGCGGCTCGAACTCGGGCTCGGGGTTGAAGAGTCGGAGGGCGCGCGTGTAGGCGAGGTAGGGGTCGCGCGCGGCGAGCACGGCGATGTCACTGCGCCCGGCCTCGAGCCCTTCGGCGAGGTAGACGGCTGAGGCGCGCGTCGTCCGCACGCGCGGCGTGTAGCGCGGGTTGGCGAGGAAGGTAACGTGGCCCGGCCCGGCCTCGTCGAGCCCCGCGGCGCCCTTAATCTCTACGTCCCCGAACTTCTCTTCCACGCGCGCGCCCGTCAGGCGCGCAAGCTCGCTCAGTTTCATGCCGAGAGTTATCGCACAAAGGAAGTTGAAAGTTCAAAGCTCACATCAGGTTGACCGGGTCGATCTCGACGTTGACGGAGCCGATGTCGCAGCCGGGCGTGTCGGCCGCCTCGCCGAGCGCCATCTCGATGAGGTTGCGCAGGCGCGGGCGGCTGCGCGACTTGAGGAGTATCTGGACGCGGTGCTCGCCGCGCAGGCGCGCGAGCGGCGCGGGGGCGGGGCCGAGCACGCGGACGCCGCGCTCTTCGTTGGCGTGGTCGAGCGCCTCGCGCAGGGCGGCGGCCGTCGCCATCACGCGCCCGAGTTCGTCGCCGCGCACCAGCAGCGAGGCGAGCGCGACGAAGGGCGGGTAGGCGAGGTTTCGCCGGTAGCCTATCTCCTCACGGAAGAAGCCCTCGTAGTCCTGCGCGCAGGCGTGGCGCAGCGCGTAGTGGTGAGGGTGGTAGGTCTGTATGAGGACGCGGCCGGGGAGGTCGCCGCGGCCGGCGCGCCCCGCCACCTGCGTGATGAGTTGAAACGTCCGCTCGGCCGAGCGGAAGTCGGGCATGGCGAGGCCGGCGTCGACCGAGACGACGCAGACCAGCGTCACGTTTGGGAAGTCGTGCCCCTTGGCGATCATCTGCGTGCCGACGAGCATGTCCAACTCGCCCGCGCCGAAGCGGAGGATGGCCTGCTCGTAGGTCGTGCGGCGCGCTGTCGTGTCGCGGTCGAGGCGCGCGATGCGCAGGGCGGGGAAGCGTTTTTGCAGAATCTCCTCTATCTGCTCGGTGCCCTCGCCGATGAAGTACATGAAGGGGCCCTTGCAGGCCGGGCAGGCGTCGGGCGGGCGCTGCCGGAGGTTGCAGTAGTGGCAGACGAGCGCCCGCTCGCCCCGGTGGTAGGTGAGCGTCACGTCGCAGTTCCGGCAGTTGATGCGCTCGCCGCACGAGCGGCACAGCACGAAGCTCGAATAGCCGCGGCGGTTGAGGAGCACGATTGCCTGCTCGCCGCGCGCGTGCGTCTCCTCGATGGCTTCGAGCAGTTCGGGCGCGAAGACGGCGGGCTTGCCCCCGACGCGGAAGACCTCGCGCATGTCCACGATCTCGGCGCGCGCCATCGCGCGGTTGGCGATGCGGCTCGGGAGTCGGAGGTAGCGGTACTTCCCCTGCCGCGCGTTCTGGAATGATTCGAGCGAGGGCGTCGCCGAGCCGAGGACGACGACCGCGCCCTCCTTCAGCGCGCGCATGACGGCCGTGTCGCGCCCGTTGTAGTAGGGCGACTCCTGCTGCCGGTAGGACGCCTCGTGCTCCTCGTCAACGACGATGACGCCCAGGTCCGAGACGGGCGCGAAGACGGCCGAGCGCGTGCCGATGACGACGCGCGCCTCGCCGCGCTTCAGGCGCCCCCACTCGTCGAAGCGCTCGCCCGCCGTGAGCGACGAGTGGAAGATGGCGACGGCGTCGCCGAAGTGCGCGCGGAGCCGGCGCGAGAAGACCGGCGTCAGCGCGATCTCTGGGACGAGCATCATGGCGGCGCGACCGCGCGCCAGCGCCTCGCGCATGGCGCGGATGTAGATTTCGGTCTTGCCGCTGCCCGTCACGCCGTGGAGGAGGAAGGCGTGGAAGCCGCCCCGCTCCTGCGCCGCGTCTATCTCGCGGAGCGCGTCGGCCTGCTCGTCCGTCAGCCGCAGCTCGTCCGTGCGCGGCAGGCGCGCGCCGGCCAGAGGGTCGCGCCTCACCTCGCGGACGAAGACTTCGAGCAGCCCCCGCCGCTCAAGAGTCTGGACGGTCGAGGCGCCGACCGACGCCGCGTCGAGCAACTCGGCGAAGAGCATCTCGCCGCCCTCGGAGACGAGCGTCTCGACGACCTTCGCCTGCGCCGCCGTCAACGCGCGCGCCCCGTTGCCGTCGCCGTCCGCGGGCGGTGGGACGAGGCGGACGGCCTTCCTGCGTTTGGCGCGCGTCTGCGCGCCGCGCTGGCGGTGCGAGACCGTGACCCACCCGGAGCGCGCCAGCTCGCGCGCGGCCTTCGAGGCGCGCGCCTGGCCGATCTCGCGCGCGGCCTCGCGCATCGTGGTCGAGCCTTCGGCCGCGGCCATCCGCAGCAGGAGCCCGCGGGCGGTCGTGGCCTTGTGCCCGTGCAGGCGCGCCAGCTCGTCCCGGCCTTCCGAGGTGACGGTGATGACCTGGTCAACGCCCGCGTTGAGCCCCGCGGGCAGCGCCGCCTTCAAGACCTCGCCCCAAGGCGCGGCGTAGTAGTCGCTTATCCAGCGCGTTATCTCAAGCACCTCGGGCGTGATGAGCGGCTCGGCGTCGAGCAGTTCTTCCGCCTCCTTTATCCCGGACTCGTCGAGGCCGAGGGCGGGGTCGAGCGCGTCGTGGATGGCGACGACGTAGCCGGTGGCGAGCGTGCGGCCGAAGGGGACGAGCAGGCGTGCGCCGACGCGCGCGTCCTCGGCCAGCGTGAGGGGCAGCCGGTAGGTGAAGGTCTGCGAGAGCCGCAGCGGGAGCGCCACCTCCGCGTAGAGCGGGGCGGCCGCGTCGTTCGTGGGCTGGGGGCGTCGCACGGGGAGCAAAGTTAACTTGAAGGGCGGAAAAGTTGAAGCGGCCTTCGTGAATTTCTTTAAGGCTTTGCGAGCAGGGCGCGCACCTTCTTCATGTCCTCCCAGACCTCGCGCTTCTTGGTCGGGTCGCGCAGGAGGTAGGCCGGGTTGAAGGTCGGCATCAGTGGCGTCCCGTCGTAGTCGTGGAACTCGCCGCGGAGTTGCGAGATGGGCTTCTTCGTGCGGAGCAGAGCGCGCGTCGGCGTGTTGCCGAAGGCGATGACGACGCGGGGGCGCGCGGCCGCGAGTTCGCGGTGGAGGTAGGGCGTGAAGAAGGAGAGCCACTCGGGCGTTATCTCGTCGCCCTGGCTGATGACCTTGACGACGTTCGTCAGGTAGCAGTCGGTGCGCGCGAGGCCGATGCTTGAGAGTATGCGTTCGAGCATCAGCCCGGCCGGCCCCATGAAGGGGCGCCCCGAGTCGATGTCGGGCGGGCCCGGCGACTCGCCGACGACCGCGGCCTTCGCGCCGGCCCTGCCCTCGCCGAAGATGAAGACGCGCTCCTTGAACTGCGGCAGACGCTTGGCGCGCTTCAGCAGCTCGTCGTTGACCTCTTCGACCGTCTCGCTCGGCTCGGGCGCCGGCCCGCTGAAGAGTGAGTCCTGCATAAGTAAAGTAGACAGTAGACAGTAGACAGTAGACAGTAGAAAAACCAACCGTTGGTGAATCGTCAGGAGTTCAGTATCGACGCACGTGGGGCGGAGCCCTACTGTCTACTGTCTACTGTCTACTGTCTACTCCTTCTGTCTACTGCCTTTCGTCTCGTTGAGGTAGTCGCGCACCTTCTTCATGTCGTCCCAGACCTCGCGCTTCTTCGAGGGGTCGCGCAACAGGTACGCGGGGTGGAAGGTGGGCATGACCTTGATGCCGCGGTAGTCCTGGAACTGCCCGCGCAGGCGCGTGATGCCCTCCTTGGTGTCGAGCAGGTTCTTCATCGCCGTGTTGCCGAGGACGACGATCACGTCGGGGCGCGCGATGTTGATTTCGCGGAGGAGGAAGGGCTTGCAGGTGCGCGCCTCCTCCATGGTCGGCGTGCGGTTGCCGGGCGGGCGACAGCGGTTGACGTTGCCGATGAGCACGTCGTCGCGCTTGAGGCCGATGGCCTCGACGATCTTGTTGAGGAGTTGGCCGGCGCGGCCGACGAACGGCCGCCCGCTCGCGTCCTCGTCCGCACCCGGCGCCTCGCCGACGAACATCAGCCGCGCCGTCGTCTGACCCTCGGTGTGAACGATGTGCTGGCGGCCCTCGTGGAGCGGGCAGCGGACGCACTCGCCGCAGTCGGCGCGTATGTCCTCGAAGGTCTCGCCGGGGCGGCCGAGGCTGAGGTCGTCCTGCGGCGTGATGTCGCCGAAGAGCGTCTCGCGCGGCGCGGGCGGGTCGGGCGAAGGCGTGCGGGCCGGTTTCTTTGGCATGTCCGACTGGTAGAGGATGCTGGGCGACTCGGCGGCGGGCGTCGCCCGCGGCCGTTCGTCAAGACTCGGTTGAGGGGGCGGCGGCGGCGGGGGAATCGGCCTCTGGAGCGGGGGAGGAATCGCCGGGCGTTCGGCGGCGGCGTTCCTTCTGAGCGCGGGCGGCACCGGCGCCTGCTTCTTCGCGGGCTCTGCGCGCGCGGCGGCGTGCGGCGCCAGCGCCTCCGCGCTCAGTCCCTCCAGCCCCTCGACGCCCAGCTCGCGCAGGTACGACGCGGCCTCGGCCACGTCCCCCGCCAGCGACTTCAAAAGCTCACCCGCCTGCTCGTCCATTGTTTGCGTGACGCATTATGCCACGAAGGGCGCACCGTTTGAAGCCACACGCGCTCAACGTTTGGAAAGCGGAATGACTAACTCGCGCCGGACGTAGCCCGTGCCGGAAGCGGGGAAGGTGACGCGGATGCGGTATTCGTCGGGGCCGGCGCGCGTGGCCTCGAAGTCTTCGCTGGTGTTGACGGCGGCGGGCGTCTTGAGGCGCAGGTCGTAGGTGCGCCCCGCGAGCCCTTCGAGCAGGAGGCGGAGTGCGCCCGCGCCGGCCGTCGAGCGCAGCACGCGCAGGGATTGGCTGCGCGCGCCGGGGGCGGGCGGGTCGAAGTCTACGTAAACGTCCGAGCCCTCTTCGTAGGCGATGCGCACGTCCACGGGCGCGCGCACCTCGACGGCGAACTCGACCGTCTGCACGTCGCCCGCGCGCTCGGTCTGGAAGCCGACGGGGCGGCCGTCCACGCGCACCGAGCGCACGCGCGCGTCGAGGGGGAAGGCGGGGGCGATGACGAAGGTCTTCTCGTCCTTCGTCCCGCCCGCGGCGACGCCCGTCGGGCGCACCTTGACGGACATCTGCCCGCCGCCGCGCGTGAGCGAGATGTCGAAGGCGTTAGCGCCCGCGCGGAGCCGCCTGATTTCTACGGAGCCCCAGCCGGCCGGGAGCTGCGGCGCGAAGCGGACAGAGCGGCCCTGGTCGGAGACTTCGAGCCCGAGCAGCCCGCGCAGGAGCGGCGCGGCGGTCAACGCCTCCGACCAGACCTGGTGGTGCGAAGAGCGGCCGAAGGGCGCGTTGAAGTCGCCCGACAGCAGCTCCGTCACGTAGCCGAGCGCGCCCTGCTGCCTGAGCAGCACGTTCGCCATCAACGCCTGAAGCCCGACGTGCGGACGCCCGTAGCGGTACGCGCCGACGCTCGCCCAGCCGGTGAAGAGCGGCCAGACCGAGCCGCTGTGGTAGGAGAGCGGGTCGTAGAGCCGGCTCTCGTCCGTGATGATGCGCGCGCCCCAGTCGGAGGCGATGTGGCCGGAGCCGAGATGGTCTATCTCGCCCTGCGCGCGCTCGTCTTCGAGCACGCCGAACCAGAGCGGGACGGCGGGAAGCACCGTGTCTTCGTCAACAAGTTTCGACTTGTCGAGTTCGTTCATGCGCTGCCGGCGGCGTGCGCGGTCGGGGCCGCGGTCAGCCTCGCGCGGTTCCGCGCGGGGGACGTTCGTGGCGAAGGCGTAGAAGCCGCGCTCCGCGAGCCAGAAGGTCTTCTCCGTGGCACGCGCCGTGCGCTCGGCCGAATCTCGCGCCTCGGCCGCGAGATTCTCGTCGCGCATCTGCGCAGCCATCTCCTCGACGCCGTCAAGCGCCTCGACCCAGAGCCCCTGCATGTAAATCTCTTCGTGAGGCGGGTAGAGCGAGCCGCCCTCGACCCAGCCGTGTCCGACGTTCGTGTTCTCGACGAGGCCATTTCCGTCCGTGTCGGTCGCCTTCGTGAATCGGTAGGCTTTAACTATGGATTCCCAGTTGGCACGCAGGAACGCCGCGTCGCCACTCGCGCGCAGGTAGTCCGCGTGGGCGATGATGTAGAGCGGCGTGGCGTCGGCGCTCGCCCATGGGTAAGGATAATCCGTGAACCAGGGGACGAGCGCGGCGCTTTGCGAAATCTCGTGCGGGATTTTGCCGTCGGCGCGCTGGAATCTCTTGAGGAAGTCGAGCGAGGCGCGCACGCCCTCGAAGTCGCCGTAAGCGTCGAGCGCGAGCGCAGTCCAGAGGGCGTCACGGCCGAAGAACCACGCGAAACCGGGGCGCTCCGACTCGCCGGCCGTGCGGAAGCCCGCGACGAGCCCGCGGCCGAGCAGTGGATTCTCGACGAAGCCCTTGTCAATCCCGACCTTCGCCCACAGAAGCGCCTCGTTGACGCGCGCGTCGGGCGTCGTGACCTCGGTCGTCTCCGCGAGCAGGCGGCGGTAGTGCTCGACGTTCTTCTCGTAGAGGGCGCGTGCGCCCGCGAGGAGCCGCGCGTAGGTGGCGCGCGCGTCCTCACGACTTTTAACGCTGCCGGCGATGACGATGGGTAAGAAGTTCGCCTTCAAATCTTCGGCCGGCACGTCCAGACGGAACTCCGCGGGCACGTCGCGCGGCTCCTCCTGGTAGGGCATCACGGACACGTCGCGCGCGGCGGGGCTGCCGACGACCCCGACGAAGCGCCCCGTCTCTTCGGAGACGAAGTATGCGCGCTCACGCTCGTCCCAGGAGAGCGAGCCGGTCATCAGCCCCGCGGGCCACATCAGCTTCAGGCGCGGGCGGAAGCGCACGACGACCGAGACGGGGAGCGCGGAGTCAACGTCGAGGAGCATGACGACGCCCGCCTCGTCGAGCGGCGCGTAAATGGTCTGGCGGACTGTGAAGGCCGCGTGCGAGTACGTAACAATGGTCGCCTCGGGGCGCACGTCCACGGAGGCGGCCGTGTCGGCGCCGCGAAACTCCAGAGGATACCCTTCGATTCGGAACGAAAGCTCGAACTGGTCGAGAATCTGTAAGGGGTAAGCCCACGCTTCGAGCTGCCGGTGCTCGTAACCGAAGACCGCGCTCCTGCGACCGAGCACGTCGAAGAAGGCGCCGGGGCGCGTGCGGCGTTCGAGCCTGAGCCCGCTCTGCGGAAAAGGGAACTTCGGGACGAGAGACGCCGGCTGCGCTGCGCGCGCCGCGCAGTCGGCGGCGCAGAGCGCGAAGACGCACAACGCAAGGCATGGGAAGCGTCCGAATCTGTTCACGATTTGGAACCGCCGAAAGGGAAACCACAGAGACACGGAGACCCAGCTTTAAGGGTTTGGAATTTCAAACCTCAAATTTGAAATTCCCGAAGCCGTATCCCCGTGTCTCTGTGGTTAATCTTTGCTCCGACTCGCTTAAATCAGAGGCCGAGCACGTTGACGAGTTCCTGAACGGAGGCGGCGCTCTTCTGGAGCGCGATGCGCTCCTCGGCCGTGAGGTTGATTTCGATGATCTGCTCAAGGCCGCGCGCGCCGAGCTTGCAGGGGACGCCGACGTAGAGGTTATTAACCCCGTATTCGCCTTCGAGGTAGGCGGCGCAGGGCAGAATCTTCTTCTTGTCCTTGAGGATGGCCTCGGTCATCTCGACGGCGGCGGCCGACGGCGCGTAGTAGGCCGAGCCGGTCTTGAGCAGACCCACAATCTCCGCGCCGCCGTTGGCCGTGCGCTTCACGATGGCGTCCAACTGCTCCTTCGGCAGAAGCTCGGTGACGGGGATGCCGGCGCAGGTCGAGTAGCGCGGCAGCGGCACCATCGTGTCGCCGTGCCCGCCGAGGACGAAGGCCGTCACGTTCTCGACCGACACGTCCAGCGCTTCGGCGAGGAAGCAGCGCATACGCGCCGAGTCGAGCACGCCGGCCATGCCGATGACCCGGTGCTTGGGGAAGCCCGAGCGCCTCAGGGCCACCTGGCACATTGCGTCGAGCGGATTCGAGACGATGATGAGAACGGAGTCCGGCGAGTGCTGCACGACCTGTTCGACGACGCTCGTGACGATGCCGGCGTTAGTCTTCAGGAGGTCGTCGCGGCTCATGCCGGGCTTGCGCGGCAGGCCCGAGGTGATGATGACCACGTCGGAGCCGGCCGTGGCCGCGTAGTCGTTGGTCGAGCCGACGAGATTCGAGTCGAACCCTTCTATCGGCGCGGCCTGCGCGAGGTCGAGCGCCTTGCCCTGTGGCATCCCCTCGACGATGTCCACGAGCACCACGTCGCCCAACTCCTTACTCGCCAGCCAGTGCGCGGCGGTCGCGCCGACGTTGCCCGCGCCGACTACCGTGACCTTGTTTCGCTTGCCCATCTGCTTCTTTTCCTTTCGTCGCTTAAAAGTACGTGTTCGATAAGGCGCGCGCCCGCGCCCTCACCCGATTAAGGCATAATCTGAAGTTGGAAGTTCGTTACTGTAAGGCGCGATTCCGCCGGGTGTCAAGGTAGGCTCAAAAACGGCCGTCGCCACCCGCGGCAGCCGGCGGGCCATACGCCGCCGGGCCAGTATCACCCGCGGCAGCGCGTGGACGTTACGTCCACTGCCCCTGTTGACAACGCCTGCGGGTGGTGCAACGTCCGCACGCTACCGCGTGCGGCACCGGCCTGTTTATATTAGTGGGCATGACGGACGACGACGTAGACCCCTACGACCCTTTCCCCGAGCCCGTCCGCGTCGAGATAACGGACGTGTTCGATCTACACTCCATCCCGCCGCGCGAGGTGCGAGCCGTCGTCGAAGAATACCTGCGCGAGGCGCGACGACTGGGCTTCCGCAGCGTCCGCATCATCCACGGCAAGGGCGTCGGCGTGCAGCGCGAGACGGTGCGCTCGGTGCTGGCGCGCACGCCCTTCGTCGAAGACTTCTCAGACGCCCCGCCCGACGGCGGCGGCTGGGGCGCGACCGTCGCACACCTCACCCAACAGTAAACAGGTCAGAACCACCCGCGGCAACGCGCGGACGTTGCGCCACCGGGTCATAACCGCCCGCGGTAAAGGGTAGACTGTCCGTAATAAGCCCGCCCCCGCTCCGAATAACCCCGCCCCCGCGTCGCAACAATCGACACGCTACCGCGTGCGGTTCTGACCGCTCCGGCGTCACGCCCGCACAAACTCCGCCAAAACGCCGCGCGCACGCATTTAAGACAGCCGCGGCCTCACACACACGCCCCCTCCGGTCATCCTGACGCGACGCGCGCTCGTACAAACGCCTCGCGCACGCTTACACGAGGCTCGCGCACTCGTACACGGGGCTTGCGCACGCTTACACGGAGCTTGCGCGCACGTACACGAGGCTCGCGCGAGCTTACACGGAGCTTGCGCGCGCGTGCAGAAGGCTTGCGCGCGCGTGCAGGAGGCTCGCGCACGCATGCAGGAGGCTCGCGCGTCCGTACAAACGCCACATTTGGTCGTACAAACGCCACATTCGTCTGTACAAACGCCACATTCGTCCGTACAAACGCCACATTCGTCCGTGCAAACGCCACGCGCGGCCGTACAAACGCCACATTTCCCCGTAAAAATGGCACGCGCGTCCGTTTATCTCAGACATGCGGGTATACAGACGAGACATTCGCATGTGCACGCGCCCCGTGTATCGGTTCAAAACAGCGCGGAGTGAATTTTTTGTTGCGCCGGCTATGTTCAGGGATATAATTCGCGCTCTCACAAGGCGGGAACGGTTTGCCACGGCGGCGAACCTCTCAACCTCCGGCTCACCGGAAGGACTCCCACTCGCGTCTCCTTCCTTCACCTGAAAGGAAACAACCCATGCACGACAGACAGCGCAAACGTTGCGAGCGCGCGCAACGCGTAGACGTGTTCATGGACGCGGCAGCCGCAGACTTCCCCCTCACAAGCAAGGGCGGAGTCCTCGCCGCGCTCCTCAAGCAATCGCTAACTCAAATCTCCGCGCTCGAAGTGGAGCGCGTGGCCAACGCGGGCAAGCGCCGGCAGGGCACAGAGGGGCGCGAAGCGGCGCGCAACGCCTTACGGCAGATGGTAAAGCTCGCCTGGGATACGTACAACACCATCACGCTCGACCGCCCCGACATCAAAGGACTCTTCGCGCCGCCGGGCAAGAGCAACAGCGACCAGGCGCTCGTCGCAACGGCACGCGCCTACGCCGACACGGCGGCCACGCTCGGCACACTCTTCACGGAGTACAAACTGCCGTCGTCCGTCTTCGACAACATGCGCGCGGAGGCCGACAACCTCGAAGCCCGCATCGCGCAACAGAACGCGGGCGGCGGCGCCGGCATCAACGCGACCGCCTCCGTCGAACAAATCCTCCGGGAGATAGACAAGACGGTCGAACGCCTCGACACGCTCGTCACCAACAGCTACCACGACAACCCCGCGAGGCTCGCCGAATGGGAGAGCGCCCGCCGCGTCGAGAGCGCCCCCCACCCCAAACCCGAACAAGGCAACAACGCACCGCCCCCCCCGCCCGCCAACGCCTGAAATCAGGCAGCAGGCAATAGGCAGTCGGCGGCCGGCAACGGACAGATGGCGGCTGGCGGCTGTCAGATAGCGGTTGGACGTGTAGACGCTAGACAACAGGCGGTAGAAGACGGGCGGCGCGGCTCTCGACGTT
>DASVWB010000078.1:0-5547 GCA_036389815.1 Pyrinomonadaceae bacterium
GGGGCGGAACTGCGCGGGACTCGCGCGTGCGTTCGCGGCGTTTGCGCGGGGCGCGCTCAGACGACCGTCTGCACCTTGACGGTGACGCCGTCGGGCATGATGGTGACGTGCGTGTACCTGAAGTTGGTCCTCTTGCTGAACCTGACCTCCATCGTCTGCGGAATTTGGATGACGGGGCCGGTCGGCGGGACCACTCTCTTGTTCAGGATGAGGACGGCCGGGTTGATGCCCTGCGGCACGGCCTCACTGAGCGTGACCTTGTAGCCCTGGGTCGGGAAGGTGCACGTGCCGGTGACGTGGAGAGTCGCCGGGCCCGGAGGCATGCGGTTGTGCCACGCCCTCCAGTTACCGCACCTGCCCTTGCCCGAGAAGTCGGAGGTTCTCTCCGGGGCGCCCTTCCCGGCGGCGCCCCTCTTGGAAGAGGTCTTCTTGCTGGCGGCCTTCTTCGAAGAGCCCTTCTTGGCGGCGGCCTTCTTCGAGGCCGCGCCCCTGGAGGCGGACTTCTTCGAGCGGCCGGCCTTCTTGCTCGCACCCTTGGAAGCGGCTTTCTTGGTTGCCATGTCTGTAGTGTCCTCTCTCGTCCTGGTTGGTTTACGTGAGGCTGACGAGCGTTGCTTCTGTCGTCAGCAGACGCGTGGGCCTGTAGAGCGCGGAGAAAACTATGACGGGAGTGGCGCCGTGTCAACAAAAAAATTGGGGCGGCCCCCGCGCGTGCGCGCGAAGGACGCCCGCGCGCACGCGCGCCGGCCTCAGGCGGGTAGCTCTTCGAGAGAGGGGAACTTGTGCTGCTTGCGGCCGGGCGGGCCGTCGAAGTGCATGGAGGTTTTATACAGCTCGAAGCGGCCGTCGGCCGCCTCCGCGGCGCAGCGGTCGCGCAGTTCCTGCATCTCTTCGGGCGTGTACGGCTCGAAGCCGCGCGCGATGCGCAGGTTCTGGCGCAGCACCTTCAGCGAGTCGATGCCGCTGACGGTCGCCGCGACGGGCAGGCTCATCGCGTAGCGCAAAGCCTCCTCGGCGCGCACGACGCGCTTCTTCACGGCCTGCCCCTCGCCGCCCATGCTCTTCATGCCGAGCGGGGCTATCCGGCGCCGTAGGAGTTCGGGCAGGACGCGCCGCTCGAAGCTGCGGAAGGTGGCGTCGAAGACGTTCAGGGGGAGCTGGCAGGTGTCGAAGGGGAAGTCGTGCGCGAGCATCCTGAGGTGGATGTCCGGGTCCTTGTGGCCTGTGAAGCCGACGAAGCGCACCTTGCCCTCGCGCTTCGCCTGTTCGAGCGCCTCGACGGCGCCGCCCGGGGCGAAGTGCAGGTCTGGGTCGTTGTGGTAGACGACCTCGTGAATCTGCCAGAGGTCGAGGTAGTCGGTCTTCAGGCGCTTGAGTGACTGCTCCAACTGCCGGAGCGCGAACTTCCTGTCGCGGCCGTGCGAGCAGAGCTTGGTCATCAGGAAGACCTCGTGGCGGCGGCCTTCGAGCGCCTTGCCCATCAGCTCCTCGCTGTAGCCGTCGTGGTACTCCCAGGCGTTGTCCATGAAGGTGACGCCGGCGTCCACCGCCTCGCGGATGATGCGTATGCCCTCGCGCTGCGTCTTCGCCTCCCCGACGTGCGACCCGCCCAGCGCGAGCGCCGAGACCTCGACGCCCGTCCGCCCCAAAGGTCTGCGCGGAATCTCGCCCGAATCGGCCTTGCCCATAAAACCCCTCCCCGGATGTTTCGGCGAAGTATGACACAGGGGAGGGGAGAAGTAGTAGACAGAAGTAGTAGACAGTAGACAGTAGACAGTAGACAGTAGGGAACCCTTCGTCGGCGGTCGCGGTAGTCTTTCGGCTTCGACTCCCGAGGGGCGGGGCGCTACTGTCTACTGTCTACTGTCTACTTCTCTTACTGCCCACCGCCTACTCTCGAACAAAGGCTCTAGACTCTCAACTTGAAAGCTGTATAATGCGCCAACGCTCAAGCGACATCTCGGCGGGCGTTGGTTTACGGCCTGTGGTACGGGCGGCGCAAAGTCTCCTCGCGCCGCGCGCGTCAGTTCAGAAATCTGCAATCTGTACAGCCAGGGTTCGGGGCGTGCGGCCGGCGGCGGCCGGGGCGCGCGCCGGAGTTCTACGCCGCCCGACCCCGCGGGCTCGGAGAGGAAGGCTATGGCGGAAGCTGAGGACAAGCGGACTGGCTTCATAAGGGGCCTCGGGCTCTGGGACTCGACGATGATCGTGGCCGGCTCGATGATCGGCTCCGGCATCTTCATCGTCTCCTCGATCATCGCGCGGCAGGTGGGCGCGCCGGGCTGGCTCCTCGTCGTGTGGGTCGTGACGGGGCTCCTCACGCTGATGGCGGCGCTCTCCTACGGCGAGCTGGCGGCGATGATGCCGAAGGCGGGCGGGCAGTACGTCTACCTGCGCGAGGCGTTCTCGCCGCTCTGGGGCTTCCTCTACGGCTGGACGCTCTTCCTCGTCATCCAGACGGGCACCATCGCGGCCGTCGCCGTCGGGTTCGCGCGCTACACGGGCGTCTTCGTCCCGTGGGTCTCGGAGAAGAACTTCCTCGTCGAGCCGGTGCGCCTCGGCGGCTACGCGCTCTCGCTCTCGACGGCGCAGCTCGTCGGCCTCCTGATGATCGCGCTGCTCACCTTCATGAACACGCGCGGCCTGCGCCTCGGCAAGTACGTGCAGAACGTCTTCACCGTGGCGAAGACGGGCGCGCTCGTCGCGCTCATCCTGCTCGGGCTCTTCGTCGGCTACAACGCCCTGGCGGCGGGCGGCAACTTCGGGAACCTGTGGGCGGTCAGGCAGAACGCGAACCTCGCGGAGGTCGGGGCGGGGCTGACGGCCGCCGCCGCCTTCGGGCTCTTCGTCGGCGTCTGCGTGGCGCAGACCAACTCGCTCTTCTCGGCCGACGCCTGGAACAACATCACGTTCACGGCCGGCGAGGTCAAAGACCCGCGGCGCAACATCCCGCTATCGCTCGCGCTGGGGACGGGGCTCGTCATCGCGCTCTACCTGCTCGCCAACGTCGCTTACCTCGTCACGCTCCCGTTCGAGACCATCCAGACCGTGCCGAGCGACCGCGTGGCGTCGGCGACGGCCGAGGCCATCTTCCCCGGCGCGGGCGCGAAGCTGATGGCGGCGGCCATCATGGTCTCGACCTTCGGCTGCAACAACGGGCTGATACTCGCGGGCGCGCGCGCCTACTGGGCGATGGCGCGCGACGGCCTCTTCTTCCGCCGCGCGGGCGAGCTGAACGACCAGCGCGTGCCCGCGTGGGGGCTCGTCATCCAGGGCGTCTGGGCCGCCTTCCTCGTCCTGCCGCGCACCGTGACGACCGACGCGGCGGGCGCCGTCACCTACGGGAACCTCTACGGCAACCTGCTCGACTACGTCATCTCGGCCGCGCTCATCTTCTACATCCTGACCATCGCCGGCATATTCCGGCTCAGGCAGACCAGGCCCCAAGCCGAGCGCCCCTACAAGGCTTTCGGCTACCCCGTGGTGCCCGCGCTCTACATCGCGGGGGCGTCCGTCATCCTCGTCGTCCTCTTCGTCTACCAGACGGCGACGACGTGGCCCGGGCTCATCATCATCCTGACGGGCGTGCCCGTCTACTTCGTCTGGCGGCGCGTCGGCCGGCCGATGGCCGAGGAGCACGCGGCCGACGCGACGGGCGCGGAGTACTGAGGGCTCGCGCCGCGCCGCCCTTCGGTGTTAAGCTCTGCGGCACAATCATCAAAGCAGTCGCCGGGCCTTAGTTCATTAAGCGGAGCCATCAAACCCCTTGGGATTGTTCTAATCACTCGCGGAGGATAACAATGGCCAGTAACCTTTTCCGGACCAAGCCGCTGGACATGCTGCTCGCGGAGGAGGCGGGCGAGAACCGCCTGCACCGCATACTGGGGCCGGGGCAGCTCACGGCGCTCGGCGTCGGCGCCATCATCGGCACCGGCATCTTCATCCTGACGGGCGTGGCGGCGCACGACCGGACGGGCCCGGCGCTCATGCTCTCGTTCGTGATGGCGGGGCTCGCCTGCGTCTTCGCGGCGCTCTGCTACGCGGAGTTCGCCTCGATGGTGCCGGTCGCGGGCTCGGCCTACACCTACGCCTACGCCACGCTCGGCGAGCTGTTCGCGTGGATCATCGGCTGGGACCTGATTCTGGAGTACGCGGTCGGGTCGGCCACGGTCGCGCACGGGTGGTCGGCGCACTTCCAGGAGTTCACGCCGCTCTTCGGCTTCCACGTGCCGAAGGCGTTCGCCTCGACGCCCTACAACTACTGCCTCAGCACCGGCGAGGGCTGCCCGACGACGGGCTTCGTCTCGACGGGCGCGTACTTCGACCTGCCGGCCGTACTCATCACCTTCGCCCTGACCATCATCCTCGTCAAGGGCATCAAGGAGAGCGCGTCCTTCAACGCCGCGATGGTGGCCGTCAAGCTCATCATCGTGCTGATGGTCATCGGCATCGGCGTCTTCTACATCAACACCGCCAACTGGACGCCGTTCGCGCCCTACGGCTACACGGGCGTCAGCTTCTTCGGCAAGACCATCTTCGGCCAGACCGCCGCGACCGGCGAGCCCGTAGGGATGTTCGCGGGCGCGGCCATCATCTTCTTCGCCTACATCGGCTTCGACTCCGTCTCAGTCCACTCGGAGGAGGCGAAGAACCCGTCGAAGGACGTGCCCATCGGCATCATCGCGTCGCTCATCATCTGCACCATCCTCTACATCGCCGTCTCGGCGGTGCTCACAGGGATGGTGCCCACCAAGGATATTGACATCAACGCGCCGGTCGTGGACGCCTTCAGGCGCGCGGGGCTGACGTGGATGCAGTACCTCGTGGCGGCGGGCGCGATGACGGGCATCACTTCGGTGCTGCTCGTGATGATGCTCAGCCAGCCGCGCGTGATGCTGGCCCTCGCCCGCGACGGCCTCGTCCCGCGCGGCTTCTTCGGCGACATCCACCCGAAGTTCCGCACGCCGTGGAAGTCCACCATCCTGACGGGGCTCTTCGTCGCCTCGATGGCCGGGTTCATCCCCCTGAGCATCCTCGCCGAGATGACGAGCATCGGGACGCTCTTCGCCTTCGTCATCGTCTGCGGCGCGGTCATCGTGATGCGGCGGACGAACCCCGACGCGAAGCGGCCGTTCCGCGCGCCGCTCGTCCCGCTCGTCCCGATACTCGGCATCGCGACCTGCCTGCTGCTGATGTTCTCGCTCCCCTACGAGAACTGGGTGCGACTCATCATCTGGCTCATCGTCGGCCTCCTCATCTACTTCCTCTACGGGAAGAAGCGCAGCGTGATGGCCACGCACACCTACCACGAGATCGCGACGCACGGGCTCGCGGGCGGCCAGCCGGTCGCCGACCCGGACGACCCGCCCAGCTCGCAGTCGGCGCCGATACGCAACAAGCTCGACGACAGAAAGTGATTTAACCAGCCGGCGGGGGGCGGGCTCGTTATGGCGCGAGCCCGCCTCCCGCCTTTAGCATTTCAAAACCCCCCGCCCGAGCAGTGGCAAACCCCGCAGCATCCCGAGTGGAGTCGAGCGCGCCCGGGGG
>DASVWB010000079.1:0-3045 GCA_036389815.1 Pyrinomonadaceae bacterium
CAGAAAGGCAACGAACCGCCGCGCCCGCGCGCGCGCGACATCGGCCTGCGCGTCGGCGTGCTCGCGCCGGGCCCGCTCGACGCCATCACGGACGTCGGGGGCGTGCGCGTCGGCCACGCGACCCTCTTCAAGGGGGACGACGTGCGGACGGGTGTGACGGCCGTCCTCCCTCACTCGGGGAACCTCTTCCGCGAGAAGGTGCCGGCGGCCGTCTTCGTCGGCAACGGCTTCGGCAAGCTCGCCGGCTCGACGCAGGTCGAAGAGCTAGGCGAGATAGAGACGCCGATTCTGCTCACCAACACCCTCAACGTCCCGCGCGCGGCCGACGCGCTCGTCGAGTGGATGCTCGCGCAGCCGGGCAACGAGGACGTGCGCTCGGTCAACCCCTTAGTCGCCGAGACGAACGACGGGCAGCTCAACGACATCCGCGGCCGCCACGTCGGGCGCGAGGAGGTCTTCGCGGCGCTCAAAGGCGCGAAGGGCGGCGAGGTCGAGGAGGGCTCGGTCGGGGCCGGCACGGGCACCGTCGCCTTCGGCTTCAAGGGCGGCATCGGCACGGCCTCGCGCGTCGTCCCCGCCAGATTCGGCGGCTACACCGTCGGCGTGCTCGTGCAGACGAACTTCGGCGGCGTGCTCACGATGAACGGCGCGCCGGTCGGCCGCGAGCTGGGTCGCTACTACCTCAAAGAAGACCTCGAACCCGCGGCGGGAAGCCTGCGCGGGGGTCTCCCGCCGGACGAAGACCGCGCCGACGGCTCCGTCATCGTCGTCGTCGCCACGGACGCGCCGCTCGACGCGCGCAACCTGCGGCGCCTCGCCGCGCGCGCCATGCTCGGCCTCGCGCGCACCGGCTCCCCTTCCACCAACGGCAGCGGCGACTACTGTATCGCCTTCAGCACCGCGCCCCGGAACCGCGTCCGTCACGGCGACACGGCACTGCGCCGCGTCGAGCTGCTGCCGAACGACGCGATGTCCCCGCTCTTCCTCGCCTGCGTCGAGGCGACCGAGGAGGCCGTCTACAACTCGCTGCTGCGCGCCACCCCGGTCACGGGGCGCGGCGGCGCGCGCGTCGAAGCCTTGCCGATCGAGAAGACGGTCGAGATACTGAAGAAGTACAGAGCCGTTCGGGGAGGGCCTTGATGGAGGAAGAGGGCGGCGGGAGGGCTTCGCGCGGGGCGGGCGGGACGAGCGGCGGGGTGGGCGAGTTCCTGCTCGGCCTGGGGATGAGCGTGGCCGGCGCGTACCTCCTGACGCAGCGCGTGACGGTGACGAGCGGGGCCTGGACGCTGTGGGGCTACAACGCCTTCGGCCTCTCGCTGCTGCCGCTCCTCTTCGGCATCGGCCTGCTCTTCTTCAACGGCAGGTCAATCGCCGGCTGGCTGCTCACCTTCTGCGGCGTCGTCGTCATCCTCGCCGGCATCATCGCCAACCTCGGCGTCTACTTCCAGCCGACCAGCCTCTTCAACACCCTCGTCATGCTCGTCCTCCTCGCCGGCGGCATCGGCCTCGTCGCCCGCTCGCTCCGCCCGCACATGTGATTCATGCGCCCGCCGCGCCCTCGTCGCCGCCGGGCTTCTCGCGTTTGACGGCGTGGGGGTTGGCGGAGCGCTCGCCGCGCTTGCGGGCGGACTTGCGGCGTTGGCGGACTTCGCCCGCGTGGTCGAGGGAGCGGACGGGCTGTAGGTCTTCGGCGTCGCCTTCCGGGTCTACGAGCCGCGTCTCGATGTGCTCGTCGGCGATGGTCTCGTCCGTCATCACGGTCGGGTCTTCGGGGTGGTGGAGCCCGGCCGGCTCGCCCGCCGCCGTGGTGACGGCGACCGCTTCGCCGGCGCCACCCTCGTCGACCCTTTCGCCGTCGCCGCCTTCGGCCCCCGGCTCGGCGACGCCCGCGAGCGCGCGCTGGCGGCGGAAGTGCTCGAAGATGTCGCCGGCGGTCTTGCGGCCGACGAAGGGCGAGAGCTGTTCGACCGTGGCCGCGGCGACCTTCTGGATGGAGCCGAGGTTGCGCAGCAGCCGGTTCTTCCTCTTCTCGCCGACGCCGGGGATGGCGGTCAGCTCCGAGGTGAAGTCGCGCAGCTCCCTCCGCTTGCGGTGGTAGGTGACGGCCGTGCGGTGCGTCTCGTCGCGTATCAACTGGATGAGGCGCAGGACGGGCGAGTGCGAGTCGAGGTAGACGGGCTCGTTCTCGCGCCCCTTCTGCAGGAGGTGCGAGACCTCGTTGTGGCGGCGCGGCGGCTTGACGACGCCGATCATCGGGATGGCTTCCAGCTCAAGCTCCCTCATCGCGGAGGCGGCGGCCGAGAGCTGGCCCTTGCCGCCGTCGATCATGACGAGGTCGGGCAGGGGGTTGCCCTCGTCGAGCTGCCGGCGGTAGCGGCGGAAGACCGCCTCGCGCATCGAGGCCGGGTCGTTCGAGCCCTCGACCGTCTTGATGCGGAACTTGCGGTACTCGGCGCGGTTCATCTTCCCGTTCTCGCACACCACCATCCCGGCCACGTTCTCCGCGCCTTGGATGTTCGACACGTCGAACGACTCGATGCGCGCCGGGAAGCGCGGCAGCTCCAGCACCTCCTGCAACTCTTCGAGCACGCGCTCCATGTCGGGCTTCAGCACGCGGAAGCGCTGCTCGAAGGCGATCTGCGCGTTCTTCTCGACCAGCTCGATCATCTCCGCTTTCGGCCCGCGCTGCGGGTCGAGTATGCGCACGCGCCGCCCCCTGCGCTCCGTGAGAGCCTTCTCCAGAAGCTCGCGGTCTTCGAAGTCGGCGGGGACGTGAATCTCGCGCGGCACGTAGTCGGTCGAGTAGTACTGCGTCAGCACGTCGGAGAGGAACGAGGCGGCGTCGAACGAGTCGTCCTCGGGCAGGTCCTCCCAGAAGAACTCGCGGCGGCCGACGATCTTGCCCTCGCGCATCGTGAAGAGCTGTAAGGCGAGCCGCGCGCCCTCGCGGTGGAAGCCGAAGATGTCCACGTCGAGGTCTTGCGTGACGGCCATCTTCTGCTGCTCGGAGACGGCGAGCTCGGTCTTGCGCAGGTCGCGGTACTT
>DASVWB010000080.1:0-26543 GCA_036389815.1 Pyrinomonadaceae bacterium
CCCGCCGCGAACGGCTCGCGCGCGAAGAGCCCGCGCCCGTGAATCGGGCTCCCACGCACTTCGGCCTTCGGCGAGATGTAGGAAAGGTTCGGCACGCTCGGGTTACTCGTAGCTCAGAGCCTCGACCGGGTCTTGGCGGGCGGCGCGGAGCGCGGGGTAGAGCGCGCCGAGCGTGCCGCCGAGCAGGCCGATGGCGAGCGAGACGAGCATCCAGCGCGGCTCGATGTCCACGGTGAGCGTCGTCGCACGCATCACGACGAAGCGCGCGGCGAGCGTCAGCACGACGCCGAGCAGGACGCCGAGCACGCTCACGGCCAGCGCCTCCTGCTCGATGACCCACGCCACGCCCGCGTTCGACATCCCCAGAGACTTCAGCACGCCGATCTGGCGCGTCCGCTCCGTGACGGTCGTGTACATGGCGAGCAGGATGACGAGCATGCTGATGACCGCCGCCACGCCGACGACCACGTCGATGAACACGTCGAGCGCCGGCACCGACGACGCGTACATCTCGGGCAGGTCGCGCGTGAAGATGAGCTGGTCTTCGGGGAAGGCGGCGTGGATGCGCTCGGCCACCGCCTCCTGCTCCGCGGGGTCGTTGACCGAGACGAGGACGGACGTGCACATGTCGTGCGCGTCGTTGCCCGCGTTCTCCTGCATCGTCGTGAGCGGAATCTTGATGCGCGCCCCGCCCGGCGGCTCGTAGACGCCGACGATGCGGAAGTCGCGCTCGAAGACGCGGACCGGGTCGCCGATATTCACCTTCCGCTGCTCCTTCCAGACCGCGTCGATGACGGCCTCGTCGCCCGACCGCGGGGCGCGACCTTCGACGACGCGCATGCCGGAGAGTCGAGCGTAGCCCTCGGGGTCGATGCCGTCCACGACGCGGACGCCCCAGCCGGCGTCGCTCTTGTCGGTCGTCTGCGCGTGCGGGACGGCGACGCGCACGCCGGGGATGCGCTGCACCTCGGCCGCGCGCGAGACGGGCATCTGGAAGCGCTGCGCGCCGCCGAGCCCCGTCGTGCCCGCCGCGCGCATCATGATCTCGGCGCCTATCTCGGACTCGCGCCGGCCGCGCTCGCGCAGCACGCCGTGGGCGAGCCCGACGGTGAAGGCGACCAGCAGGACGCCGACGGCGACGCCCAGCACGCTCACGAAGGTGCGCGCCGGGCGGTGCGTCATGTTCGCAAGAACAAGGTTGTCCATAACTCCTCGCAGCCGCGGGTGGCGCTCGACCGCCTTGCGCAGCGCGTCGGGCGCCGTGTGGCGGACGAGCATCACGAGCCCGACCAGCGCCCAGACGATCATCGAAGCCTTGCGCACGATGCCGATGGTCAGCCCCGTCGCCACGGCGTAGCCGAGCGTGTGCAGGATGAAGCCCGTCCCGCCCTCGTAAACCCCGATGGTCGCGGGCACGAAGCTGAAGACGAGGTTAATGACCTTCGTCAGCGAGTCGATAATGTACGACACGCCTAAGCCGGGCTCAAAGCCGAGCATCCAGAGGACGGCCGCCACCTCCAGCACGGTCGTCGCGTGCGAGAGGAAGTCGCACGCGAGCATGGTGAAGAAGGAGCGGGGGCGCTCGTGGTAGAAGTCGTAGACGTTCGACTCGACCTCGTGGAACTGCCTCCGCCGCGACGCGAACCAGCGCGCCTTCAGTCCCCGCCGGATGAAGAAGTCCACGGCCGCCGTCACCGGCATCACGTCGCTCAGGACGGCCGCGCCGACGAGGGCGATGACCGTCGCCATCCCGGCCGCGATGCCGTAGAGCGGCAGGCGCGCGCCGACGGGCAGGTCGTAGGTCAGGAGCATGACGAGCGCGCCCGTCGAGATGTAGACGGCGACCGAGAGGTTGTAGAGCAGGTTGTCGACGGCGAGCGCCTGCACGGCCGCCTTCGTCGGGACGCGCTTGCGCAGCAGCGCCGCCTTCGTCGCCTCGCCGAGCACGGGGCCGGTGAAGGTGAAGAAGGTGATGGTCTCGCCGGCGAGCCGGGTCGTGTACGCCTGCCAGAAGCTGAAGCGGCGGTGCTCGCGCGCGACGGCGAGGCGCATCGAGAAGGTGCGCAGCCCGTGGCGCAGGCCGGCGAGCGAGAGCAGCAGCAGGAAGCCGTAGTGTATCTGGCCGAGCGCCTGGAAGATGGGGTCGAGCCCGACGGCGCGGACGAGGAAGAAGAGCAGCGCCGCGCCGAAGAGGAAGGCGAGGATGTGGAGGTAGAAGAGCCAGCCGCGGCGCCGCACGCCCTCGCCGCCTTCGCCGTCCGGCCCGGCCGAGATATGTATCTCGGCGTCGAACAGGCCCTCGCGGTCGATGTCCGCGCGGCCCGCGGGGCGCGGGGCGTCGTCCATCCGGCGCGCGCCGCTCAAGGCCGTGCCTCCGTCGTGTCGGCGACCGGCGCGGGCGCGTCCGCCGGCTCGAACAGTTCGGCGATGACGCGGCCGGGGAAGGTGCGGAAGCCGCGCCGCCAGAGGACGGGGACGGGGCGCGCGCCCTCCTGACTCTTGCCCTCGGCCTGCCCCGTGAGCGCGAGCAGCGTCGGCGCGAGGCTCAGGCTGTCGTAGGGCTCTTCGACGGCGAGCCCGCGCGGGAGCCCCGTCGCCGCGCCCCCGGCGAGCATGAGCGTCGAGTGCGTCGAGATGCGGAAGAAGGAGCCGTGGTTGCCGCCGGGGTTGAAGCCGCGCACGTCGAAGTTCCAGTGGTCGTTGGCGAGGATGAGCAGGTCTGACTCGACGAGGACGCGCTGGCGGCGGCGGAAGCGGCGGATGAGCCGGTCGTCCTCCGAGAGGCCGGGCGCTTCCGGGTCGGTGCCCTCGACCGTGTGGCGAGCCATCTGCTCGTGCAGGCCGACGACGGCGTTCGAGTAGCGCGTCGCGTGCGTCGCGCGCAGCCATTCGAGGTCTGTGTGCCAGCCGCCGAGCCAGCGCGCGCGCTCCTCGCCCGCGGGCGGGTTGAGCCGCGCGTCCTCCCAAATCTTTAGGGGGAAGCCGGCGCCCCAGGCGGGGCGCTCGAAGGTGACGCGCCCCGCGGCGTCCTGCGCGAGCCCTGCGACGGGCAGGTAGCGGAGAAGGAGCCGGCCGCCCTCCTCGCGCGCGAGGATGAGCGCCTGACGGTCGCGGCCGCCGTAGAGCCAGACGGCCTCGTCGGCGCGCTCGTCGGGGCGGAGCGCGCCGCGCAGGGCTTCGGCGGGGAGGCGTACGGCGACGAAATCGACGGGGCGGTTCTCGACGCCGGGCTGCACGTTGTTGCGGACGCTGATGTCGCCTAGAAGCCGGAAGTAGTCGGCGCGCAGGAAGCTCCGCCCGACGTCGAGCGAGCCGTCGGGCGCGAGCGCGAGGCCGCCGGGCGCGGGGCCGACCACGTAGTTCTGTAGCTCGTGGAGGCTGTTGTGCTCGCCCATCGCGCCCCTCGGGATGAGGTCTTCGACGCGGACGGCCGACGGGTTGAAGCGCGCGCGGTCGAGCGCGAGGAGGTTGGCGAGCGACTGCAGGTAGGCGGTGTACTCGCGCTCGTCGGAAGTCCACGAGTCGAGGCGCGCGAACTGACGCCGCGCCTCGCGGTCGCGCCCGGCCTCCACGTCCTCCTTCGTCCACTTCTTCGGCTGCGCCTCGACGACGGCGCGCTGGCGCTCGATGAGGCGGCGGAGCGCGCCGAGTTCGTCCTTCATCTCGGAGAGCGTGCGCTGCCACTCGGGGCGGCGGCGCTCGACGGTGGCGAAGAGCGCGTCTGCGGCCGCGCGCCGGACGGGCGCGGGCAGGTCGCCGCGTTCGAGCTGTTGGAGGAGGATGTGAATCTGGTTGAGGTCGCTGTCGCGCAGTTGGATCGCCGCGCGCTCGTTGCCGTCGAAGTCCACGAGGGCGGTCGGGTAGGCCGTGCTCTGACCCTTCAGGTAGAAAGAGTCCTCGGTCGTCGTGTAGATGAGCGGGATGAGCGGGTAGATTCCTTTGAGCGCGTAGTCGCTCAGGAGCCTGCGCTTGGTGACGACGTGGTGGCCGCCGCCGGCGGCCGAGGCGAGGAACTTGACGAGGTTGTAGCCCTGACTGTAGACGCGCTCGTCCGTGTTCGTGCCGTGGTCGGAGACGAGGACGAGTACCGTCTCGGCGGCGAGCGGCGAGCGCTGCGCCGCCGTCCAGACGCGCCCCACCAGCGCGTCCAGCTCTTTGAGCGCGGCGAGCTGCGTGGCGGCGTCGCGGTTGTGGTGCGCGGCGTGGTCGAATTCGGTCGAGTAGAAGTCGAGGTAGCGCACGCGCGGGTCGGCGAGCCGCCCGACCAGCTCGCGCTCGGTCTGCGCGTTGAGGATGTCGCGGCCGCCGAGTCCCAGTTGCCACTCGTCGAACAGCTCGCCGGGCGGGCGCTGGAACTTGTTCTGCAGGCCGCGCTGGAGCGTCGTCCAGCGCGTGCCGCGCTGGTAGAGCTGGAAGCTGATGTAGCGCTCGTCGTTCGGGAAGGCGTCGTAGAGGAGCGGGACGCCGACCTCGTCGAGCAGTTCAGGGCCGGGCATGTCCACGCGCACGCCGCCGACGTTGGCGACCCAGAAGGGGATGAAGTTGAGGTAGTCGTAGGAGTGGAGCGTGTAGCGGTCGAACTCGACGTTGCCCTTGATCTGGAGGTGCTGCCCCGTGTCGAGCAGCGACCACGAAGGCCCCGAAAGGCTCATCCCGCGCACGTAGAAGTTCGAGAGGCGCGTGCCGCCTTCGTAGAAGACGTGCTCGAACCAGGGCAGCGTGCTCTTGCCGGTGCGCGGGTCGCGCTGGCGGACGAAGCGCTCGACCGTGTCGTGCGGCAGCCCGTCGACCTTGATGACGACCAGCCGCTTCGCGCCCGCGGCCGCGGCTTCGGGGCAGACGGCAAAGAGCAGGACGCCGAGAAGTCCCGCGAGCCGGAGACGACGGACTTTCGTTCTGCTGAGAGACGCTGACAAGCCTACAGGCACCCGTTGATTATCCCCGCACACGGTAGTAACTCAAAGCGGCCGCTCACTTCCCGACGGCGGCGAGGATGGCGCGGGCGTCTTCGGGCGCGATGCGCTGCTCCTCGCGCAGGGCGTTGCGCAGGTACTCGGCCGTCAGGCGGCGCAGCTCCGGGTCGAGTTCGGGCGACTGGTAGATGCGGAGCAGCGCGCTCTTCGCGGCCTCGTTGTCGATGCGGTAGAGGCAGTCGAGGCAGAGCCGGCGCGTCTCGGCGTCCTGCGTCTGCGCGAAAATCTTCGCCGCCGCTCGCGCCGCGCCCGCGTCGCCGCGCGTGTCGGCCCCGGCGACGTAGCGGAGGCTGCGCCGCACGTCCTCGACGTTCCAGACGACCTCGACGACGGGCGTCGAGCGCGCGACCTCTTCGAGGAAGCGCTTGTGGTAGGCGAGGCGGCGCTCGGCGTCGAGCGTCTGTCGCACGGCCTCGGCGGGGCCGGCCTCGCGGTGCTTGTAGAGGCCGAGGCTGAGGACGTTGGCGAAGCGCAGCAGCACGCGGCCGGCCTTGCCGTGTTCGACGGGGACGACCTCCGCGCGCCGGTCGCGGTCGAGGCGCGCGGGCAGCCCCCCCGGGTCTTTGGCCGCGGCGACGAGCGCGGCGTACTGCTGGCGCGCGAGCCGCGCCTCGGCGTCGAGGTCGTTCTCCAGAGGGTTGAGCGAAACGCTCTCGATGCGCGACTCGATCTCGGTGCGCAGGCCGCGGTCGAGCGAGGCGTCAAGCGCGAGCAGGAGCTTGAGCTGCGAGTAGGCGCGCAGGCGCGTCGGCTGGTTCACGTCTATGCCGCGGCGCGCGGTGACGAAGTCGAAGACGGTGCGGCCGAGGAAGTAGTGCACGTCGCCGTAGCGCGAGAGCGCGAGGACGTTGCGCGCCACGTCCTCGATGACGCGGTGCGACATCTCGCGCCGCTTCGGGTTCAGGCGGTCGCGGAAGTCGACGAGCAGCGCCGGAATCTTCGGGAAGTCGAGCCCGTAGAGCGCGAGCGGAATCAGCTCGACGCGGCGCGCGCCCTCGGCGCCCTCGGCCGTCGGCCTGCCTTCGGCGTCCACGTATCGCGCCTCGGTGTGCCCGTCCCAGCGCGCGAGGCGCGAGTCCGACCAGGGGCTCTTGATGTTAAGGAAGCGGCCGCCGAACTGGCGCCCTTTGTTTCGTGCCAAGTCCTCGCGTGCGACCCAGAGGAGGGCGTGCGTGGCGCCGCCGTCGGGCATCGTGAGCGGCTCGAAGTAGAGCCCCTCGGCCTCGGCGCGCTGGCGCAGGAGTTCCCAGTTGTGGCCGCGCGTGTCGAGGAGTTGCGTCGTCTGCCGGCGCAGGACTTCGTCGAGGTACGAGTCGTCTATGAGACCGCCGAAGGTCTTGCCCGTGAGCATCAGGCGCGCCTGTATCTCGGCGGACTCCGCCGGCGTGAAGGCGGAGACGGCGCCGGTCTCGGCCTCGTAGAGCGAGAGGATGGCGAGCGCGCGCAGGACGTGCGCCTGGCGGTAGGCGTCGGAGTTGCGGCGCAGAGCCGTGGTCGAAGCCTTCGCGGCCAGCCCGTAGGGGTTGAAGACGACGTTCTGGAGCGCGAGCCACATGAAGCGGTGCCAGAGGTCGCGCTTCGGGTCGGCGAGGTCGATGACGGCCGGCGGCACGCCCTTCGTGCTCGCGCGCTTCTTCTCGCCGACGCGGCCGTAGAGGAAGGGGACGGCGGAGGCGACGCGCTGGAGCGCGGTCGGCCGCGTGTAGGTGAGCATCCAGACCTGGCGCAGGCGGTCGTTCTCGGGGTCGCGGTCGCCGAGCGTGTCGCGCAGGATGCTGACGAGCGGGACTTCGCGTGCGCCGCTGGCCTCGGCCTTCAGCCCGTCGAGGCTGCCGAAGACGGTCAGGAGTTGCGCGCCGTCGCCGACGGGCAGCGTCTCGATGCGGAAGGGCGAGGCGGACTTGCGCGGCAGCGTGTCTTCGCTCCGGAGTGCGGGCGCAATCTGCGCGCGCGCGGCCCGCCCGGGCCAGAGCCCCGGGAGGACTAAGAGTGCCAGCAGGAGCGTCAGCGCCTTTCTTGCCCGGCTCGCCGGGGGGGCTTTCGTCATTTCCTCTAAGAGTCCTTTTCCTTCAGCGAGAAAGCTCCTGTCGGAGCGAGAAGGCTGCGCCGGCCGCATTCCGTGGGAGCCGAAATGCTGCGGCCGCGCCCGCCTCGAAAAGCCTCGCGGCTCAAAAGTGCAACACACGTTCCGCTGGCACCGTCAATCTACACGAACGGGCGGGCAAATCCTATCGCGCGAGCTTGCGATGCCTCCGCCGGCTGGCCCTGTTGCCCTCAAACCGGCCCCGCGCGCCGCCGGGTCATTCCCGCGGGCCGGACTGACCGTCATCGACGACCCCCGCCAGAAGTTCCGCCGCCGCCGCGTCGAGCAGGTAGACGCGCGCAGAGGGCACGCCGCCGAGCGAGACGGCCGCCGAGGGCTTTGACGCCGCCTGGAGCCGCGCCGTTAACTCCTCGTTGCTGAAGTAGCGACGGCCGCGCGCGACGACCACGAGGTCGCCAGCGCGGAACTCGCCGAGCGCCGCGCGGTCGGAGAGCGAGACCGAGCGCAGGTCGGCGCGGCCGGCGAGCCGCGCGTAGTAGGCGAGCAGTTCCGGAGTCTCGCTCGCCACGCGCGCGCCGGGCGGCGCGAGCCGCGCGACCGCCTCGGCTATCTCGCGCGTGCTGGCGTCGTAGAACTCGTCGTGCGGGAAGTATGTGCCGGCGCGCGCGCCCCCGCCGCCGGGCGCGTTGGTGTAGAGCCTGTAGTGCGGCGCCGCGCCCGCCGAGGCGTAGAGCGAGAGGGCCGCGACCGCGAGCGCGAAGCCCGCGCGCGCCGCGGCCGAGGCGGCGCCCGCTTCCGCCCCCCCGCGCACGACGAGCCGCGCGAAGAGCCCTGCGAGGTAGCGGACGCCGACGGCCGAGGTCATCAGCACGGCCGGGAGCGCGAAGGTGAAATAGCGCGTGAACTTCCCGCCGAGGAAGGTGAAGGGGAAGAACCAGAAGAAGAGCCAGAAGAGCAGGAAGTAGCGGCCGTCCCCGAGCCGGCGCCGGAAGAGCAGCGGGAGCCCCGCGACGAAGCCGGCGACGACGGCCGGCGGCAGCTTCACCAGCATGAAGACGTAGTAGAAGTACCACGGCGAGCCGCGCAGCCAGAGCGTCATCTGGTTGCGGTAGAGTTGCCCGAGGAACTCGTAGGAGTCGTGCCCGATGCGCCGCTCGCCCGCGAAGGTACGCATCTCCTGCCACGTGCCGGGAAGTAGAATCGTCGGGTTGAAGATGACGAAGGCGACGCCCATCACCGCGAACCAGACGAGCCACTTCTTCTTGCCCATCCGCCAGCGCGTCGCGGCGACCCCCTGGAACGAGTAGTAGTAAGCGCCGCTGATGGCGAGGAAGTGCGGCACGTACTTCGACGCCAGCATCGCGGCGAAGCAGACGGCCGTTATCCAGTAGTAGGGCTCGGGCCGGCGCGCGCCGCCTTCGCCCGCGCCGCCTTCGGCGACCTTCTGCCCGCGCAGCCAGAAGACGTTGGCGAGGAGGAAGAAGAAGACGAGGAAGCTGTCCTCTTTGGCGATGCGGTTGAAGCCGACGGCCGCCGGGCCGAAGGCCCAGAGCGCGGCGGCGACGAGCCCGACCTCCCGGCCGAAAAGCTCGCGCGTGACGAGGAAGAGGAGGAGGGAAGTGAGCGCGCCGAGGATGACGCCGGGCAGGCGCGCGGCCGTCTCGGTCGAGATTTGAAGCCCCGCGTTGTGCGCGGCGGCGTCGGTCGAGTTCCAGCGCTCGGCGGCGACGATGCTCACGGCCATGAGCGCCTTCATCAGGAACGGGTGTTCGCCGTTGGCCGGCGTCAGCCCGCGCTCGCGGTACTCCGCCACGGCGCGCACCTTGTTCAGTTCGTCTTCGCTCAGGCTCTCCGCGCCGAGCTTATACGCCCGCAGCCCGAAACCAACTAGCAGCAGCAGCGCCAGCGCCGCGACCAGGGCGGCGCGCCCCGCCTCGCGCTCGGCCGTCGCTGAAACGGGCGCGGGCGGCGCGTGTGCGGCCGTCTCTGAAGCTGCTGCGGGCGCGGACAAGGTTCGGCTGAGTCTCCGGGAAATACGCGCGCGGCCCGCACGGAGAGAGCCGCGCCCCTTATCTAAAGCTGGCAGAGTAGCGGACTGACAGACGCGTGTCAAAACCGTCTGTGACAGAAGTTTAAGCGTCACACGCCCCCCCGCCGCGGGCGCAGGCGTCCCGCCCCGCGCGGCGTCGGAGGAAAAGTAGAAATCAGAGTGCCGAAAGTAAAAACGCAGTGCGAAAGGCAGGTTAGCGGGGCTGGTTGGCGTTCGGGCGCGCCGCCCCGGGCTGCTGGTTGGCGTTGGCGTTCGCGTTGGCGTTGGCCTCTTCGGACGGCTCGCCGGACTTCCAGCCGGCGCGCTCCAGAAGCGGGTAGGCGTATTTGATGGGGACGGCGTAGTTCTGCCCCTCCATCTCGGTGAAGGTGGCGAAGTTGACGCCGATGACGCGCCCCTTCGGGCCGAAGAGGGGCGAGCCGGAGCCGCCGACGGCGTTGCGCGCGTCGTAGACGATGTTGCGCCCCTGTAGGTCGGAGATGTGCCCCTGCGTCGTGAGCGGCTTGATGTAGCTGCGGTCTGAGAGGCAGGCCAAAAGCGTCTCGACCGACGCGCCGCAGCGCTCGCGCAGCGCGCGCGCCTCCCCCTCGGGGATGGTCGCCATCAGGCGGTCGGTGCCGCTCGGGTAGCCCATCATGACGACCGTGCCGCCGATCATCGCCGTGTCCGGGTCCTGGTCGAGCGGGAGCGCGGGCAGCCGCGCCGGCAACTCCTTCGCCTCGACGGTGCCGACCGCGAGGTCTTCGCGCGCGGTCATCTGCCGCATCCGCACGACGAAGGGCTGGCGCAGGCCGGGGAAGAAGGCGACGAGGCGCGTCACGCGGAACTGCCCGCCCACGCCCTGGCCCAGCGACGCCACCGCCTCCTCGGCCGTCCACGGCTCGACGGCGAGGTGGCGGTTGGTCACGACGTAGCCCTGACCGACGTGGAAGCACGTGCCCGTGAAGTCGCGGATGAAGGGCGGGCCGTCGCCCTCGGCCGTCAGGAGCGGCTGCTGGCCGCCGGCCTGCGAGGTCTCGCCGTCCTCGGCGGTCTGCGTCTCGGGGTAGCGGAAGGGGCGCCCCGTGCGCGGCTCGAAGAGCATGTAGGAGCCGGCGACGAGGCAGACGCCGTTGCCGTACTGGCTGCGCAGGCGCGGCGCGAGCGAGAGGCTGTTAATTATCTCCTGGTTGCGCCGGTCGACGTCGCCGAACTGCGCGCCGACCTGTTCGAGCTGGCGCTGCAACTTCTCGTTCTGCTCGTTCTGCTTGTTAATCAGGTCGCGCGAGCGGCGCAGCTCCTGGTAGGCGGCGTTGCCGAGGTAGAGCACGCCGCCGATGAGGATGGCGATGCAGAGGAAGGCGCCGATCTTCGTGCTCCACTTGATCTCGCGCAGCAGCTCGCGCGTGAACTCGCGCAGGAAGACTTTCGCGTCGTCGCGCCGCGCGGTGGCGGCGGCCTCGATGGCCGCCTGCTCGATGAAGGGGGCGACGCTCGCGCGGCGTCCGGCCGCGGTCACGGCGGGGAGGTTGCCGACGGGGAAGAACTGCATCGCCACGTCGAAGGCGCCGAAGCGCAGCTCGTCGCCGTCGCCGATCTTCGCCCCGAGCGCGACGGGGCGGCCGTTCAGGGTGATGCCGATCTCGGGGTCGAACTCGCTGACGCGGAAGTGTCCGTTCTGGCGCGAGAGTTCGAGCAGGACGCTGGAGTCCGTGAGGAGGTCGGAGCCGAGGCGGATGTGGCAGCCCTCGCCCGGCCCTATCAGGACGCGCTCCTGCTGCAGCACCTCCGTGTGCCGCTCCTGCCCCGCAGAGATGTGTACTACGAGCCCGCCTGCCATCGCTTCCGCCGAAACCGCCCCCGACGCCAACGGCCCCAGACTAAACTGTGGCGAACTCCCGGCCCCGTCACCTTTGACTGCCGACGGCCCGGCGGTTCGCCACCGGCGCAGATTTTATATTACATTGCGGCGCACGGGCAAAGAATGTGGGTATCCTCGCGGGCGGCTGCGGCTCGCCCGCGGCCGGCGGCAGGCCCGGGCGGCGTGCAAACGTGCGGACGGAAGTCCCGCCGCCGGGACGGGAATGTTCCACACTCGGGCGCGGGGAAACATCGCGCGCGGCGCGCGCGTAAACATTGGGCCGCACGGCCGGCCCCGACTTCGGGCCTCACGGGGGCGGGCGCGGCCGGGCGTAAAGCGTACAACAACCCTTCCCGGGGCGGGCATCAAAGCACGCGCACACCACTCCCCCGCGTGCGCGGCGCGGGCCGAGGCCCCCCGCGGCGGAACACGAGGAGCTTCAGAGATGCTTCGACGAACGGCAGTCTTCCTGATTCTGTGCGCGCTCGCCCTCGCGGCGGGCGCGCGACCGGGCGCGGCGTCGGCGCAGACGCGCGTGCCGCCCATCAACTACAAGGAGCGCACGCTCCCGAACGGCCTCCGCGTCTTCAGCGTGCAGGACAAGTCGAGCCCGACGGTCGCCATCCAGGTCTGGTACAGGGTCGGCTCGAAGGACGACCCCGAGGGGCGCAGCGGCTTCGCGCACCTCTTCGAGCACCTGATGTTCAAGTCCACGAAGAACATGAGGGACGAGATGATGGACCGGCTCACGGAGGACGTGGGCGGCTGGAACAACGCCTCGACCTCGGACGACGTGACGAACTACTACGAGGTCGTGCCGTCGAACTACCTTGAGACGCTGCTGTGGGCCGAGGCCGACCGCATGGGCTCGCTCAACGTCAACGAGAAGAACTTCCCCTCGGAGCGCGACGTGGTCAAGGAGGAGTTCAACACGAGCGTGCTCGCGCCGCCCTATGGCCGCCTCTTCTACGCGCTCGACAAAGACTCCTTCACCGTCCACCCTTACCACCGCCCGACCATCGGCAGCAAGGAGGATTTGGACGCCGCGACGCTCGAAGACGTGCGCGCCTTCCACAAGACCTTCTACCGCCCCGACAACGCCGTGCTCATCGTCGTCGGAGACTTCGAGCAGCAGCAGCTCGACGGCTGGGTGGAGAGGTACTTCGGCAAGGTCCCGAAGCCGGCGGGCGCCGTCCCGCGCGTGACCGTCAAGGAGCCGGAGCGCACGGCCGAGCGGCGCTTCAACGAGACGGGCCCGAACGTGCCGCTGCCGGCCGTCGCGCTCACCTACCTCGCGCCGCCCGTCGCCAGCGCCGACGCCGACGCCCTGCGCGTGGCCGAGTCGATACTTTCGAACGGCGAGTCGTCGCGGCTCTACCAGTCGCTCGTCTACACGCAGCAGGTCGCGGTCGAGGCGTTCGCACGCGCAGACCTGCGGCAGGACCCCGGCTACTTCGCGCTCGGCGCCATCCTCGCCGGGGGCAAGCAGCCCGCCGAGGCCGAGCGCGCGCTGCTCGCCGAGGTGAAGCGCCTCCAGACCGAGCCCGTCTCGAAGGCGGAGCTTGAGAAGGCCGTCAACCAGCTCGTCGCGGGCGCCCTGCGCGAGCGCGAGACGAACAGCGGCAAGGCGTTCGCCATCGGGCAGGCCGCCGTCATCGTCGGCGACGTGAGCAGGGTCAACACGGACATCGAGCGGCTCCAGGCCGTGACGGCCGCCGACGTGCAGCGCGTGTTGAAGAAGTACTTCACCGACACGAACCGCGTCGTCATCAACTACCAGGCCGAGTCGCAGAAGCCCGAGGAGAAGAAGGCCGAGGGCGCGCGGAAGGAGGGAAGCCGATGAGAGACTTTCTGAAAGAGATTCGGCCGGCGGCGCTCCTGTGCGCCGGCCTCCTGCTGGCCTCTGGCGCGTTCGCCGGCGGCTCGCGCGCGCAGGCGGGCGGCGCCGCCGCGGCCGCGCCACAGGAGACGCCGCCGCCGCCCGCCGCCCCGCGCGCGGTCAACGTGCCGAAGCCCGCGGAGCGCACGCTCCCGAACGGCCTGCGCGTCATCGTCATCGAGCACCACGCCACGCCGCTCGTCGCGGGGCAGTTGATGGTCAAGAACGGCGGCGAGGTTGACCCGGCCGAGCTGAGCGGGCTGGCCGACATGACGGCCTCGCTCCTGACGAAGGGGACGAAGACGCGCACCGCGCCGCAGATAGCGCAGGAGGTCGAGGCGCTCGGCGGCGTCCTCAACTCGGGCGCGGGCTGGGACGCCTCGCGCGCCACCGTCAACGTCATCGCCTCGAAGGCCGAGCCGGCGCTCGCCATCCTCTCCGACGTGGTGCGCAACCCCGTCTTCGCGGACGAGGAGATCGAGCGGCTGCGGCAGCAGTACGTGGACAACCTGAGCGTCGGGATGAGCGACCCCGGCCAGCTCGCCGCGTGGGTCGCCTCGCGGGTCATCTTCGGCGGGGGCCCGTACGGCCACTCGCTCGCGGGCACGCCCGAGTCCGTCCCGCGCATCCAGCGCAAGGACATCGTCGCCCTCCACTCGAAGTACTACCGCCCCGACAACGCGGTGCTCGTCCTCGGCGGCGACATCAAGACGGCCGACGCCTTCGCGCTCGCCGAGAAGCTCTTCGGCAACTGGGCGAAGCCCTCGGCGCCGCTGCCCGCGGCGGCGCAGAAGTCTGAGGCGGCCGCGAAGAACGGCCAGCGCGTCGTCGTCGTCGACATGCCGGGCGCGGGGCAGGCCGCGGTGCTCTTCGCGCGGCGCGGCATCGCGCGCACCGACCCGGAGTTCTACACGGGCGTCGTCGCCAACTCGGTGCTCTCGGGCTACTCGGGGCGCTTGAATCAGGAGATACGCATCAAGCGTGGACTGAGCTACGGCGCACGCGCGTCGCTCGACACGCGGCGCGACGTGGGGCCGTTCGTCGCCTCCGCTCAGACGAAGAACCAGTCGGGCGCGGAGGTGGCCGGGCTGCTCGTCGGCGAGCTGACGCGGCTGTCGGGCGAGGCGGTGGCCGAGGGCGAGCTGACGCCGCGCAAGGCGGTCGTCATCGGCAACTTCGGGCGCGCGCTGGAGACGACCGAGGGGCTCGTCGGCCAGGTCGCGTCGCTCGCGCTCTACGGCCTGAGCCTCGACGAGATCAACCGCTACATCGCGAGCGTGCAGGCCGTCACGCCGGCGCAGATACAGAAGTTCGCCGGCTCGCGCCTCGGCGCGGCGGACGCCAGCATCGTCATCGTCGGCGACGCCAAAGAGTTTCTTGAGCCGCTGCGCAAGCAGTTCGCCAACGTCGAGGTCATCAGGAAGGACGACCTCGACCTCAACACCGGCACGCTCCACAAGGCCGCGGGCGGCGCGCCGAAGCAGTGAGGCAGTCTCGCTCGCCGCCCGGGGGCGAGCACGCTGAGCTTCAACGCGGAGGCGCAGAAGGCGCGGAGGGCGCAGGGGATTAAAGATTTGAGATTTGAGATTTCAAATTTGAAATCTCAAATTCCTCCGCCCCGCGCGCCTTCTGCGCCTCCGCGTTGAGCCGCCCTTTTCGTCATACTCAAGACTGAGTTGAATGGCCGGCCGAGGTTTTAGCCATGAATAACAAACGCCTTCTGACATTCGCCCTGCTCGCACTCCTCGCCCCGTCTCTGGCGTCGGCGCAGGACGACGGCGGGCCGGGCGCCGCGTCCGCCAGCTCGGCCGCCGTCGCGCGGAAGCTTTCGAGCCGCAGCCCCGTCGAGCGGCGCGCCGCGGCGGAAGAGCTGGCGCGGCTCGCGGCGGTCGAGCACCGCCGGCTGGCGGAAGGCTACCGCGCGCAGGAGAAGGACTCGCGCGTGAAGCTCGCGCTCGACTGGGCGCTCTACCGCATGGGCAGGGACGAGAGCATCTACCCGCTTGTCGACGCCCTCGACGAGAAGAGCCGCGCCGCGCAGGCCGTCGGCTACCTCAAGCAGCTCGAAGGCCCCGACCCGCTCTACGTCTTCCTCGACCGCGTCAACGGCAACACGCGCATCCGCCTCCTCGAAGTGCTCGCCGCGGTCGGCGACCGCAACACGCTCGAAAGGATAAAGCCCTTCGCCGCCTCGCTCGACCCCGGCATCGCCGACGCCGCCAAGTTCGCCGAGCGCGAGATAAACATCCGCCTCGAAGAGACGCCCGCGCCCGAGCCCAAGCGCCGCCGCAAGGTCGGCGACGACTCCGACGAACAGCCCCCGCTGCGCCGCGACTGAACACGTTTTGACATCGGCCGCCCCTGTGCTTTACTGGCGGCGGCATGCACCGCAACCTCCGCTCGTTTCTCGAACTGCTCCGGCGCGAAGGCGAACTCGTCGAGGTCGGGGCGGAAGTTGACCCTTACCTCGAACTCGCCGAAGTCCACCGCCGCGTCATCGCGCGCGGAGGCCCCGCGCTCCTCTTCACGAGGGTGAAGGGCAGCCGCTACCCCGTCGCCACGAACCTCTTCGGCACCGTCGGGCGCATCGGGCGTGCCTTCGGCCCGAAGCCCGAGGCGCTCGTCCGCCAGGCCGTACACGTCGCCGAATCGCTCCTGCCGCCGAAGCCCGCCGCGCTCTGGCGGCAGCGCGCGCTCGCGCTCGAAGCCCTGCGCCTCGGGACGAAAAAGGTGAGCCGCGCGCCCGTCGCCGAAGTCGTAGACCGCCCGGCGCGGCTCGACGAGCTGCCCGTGCTCACGACGTGGCAGGAGGACGGCGGCCCCTTCTTCACGCTGCCGCTCGTCTACACCGAGCACCCCGCGACCGGCAAACACAACCTCGGCATGTACCGCATGCAGCGCTTCGACGCGCAGACGACCGGCATGCACTGGCAGATACACAAAGGGGGCGGCTTCCACTACCACGAGGCCGAGGCCGCCGGCCAGCCGCTCCCCGTCTCGATGTTCCTCGGCGGCCCGCCCGCGCTGATACTCTCGGCCATCGCCCCGCTCCCCGAGGACGTGCCCGAACTCGTGCTCGCCTCCGTGCTCGCGGGCGAGAAGATTCGCGTCGCCGACTCGCCGCTTGAAGGCCACCCGCACCGGCTCGTCGCCGAGGCCGAGTTCGCGCTGGTCGGCCGCGTGCCCCCGCGCGTGCGGAGGCCGGAAGGCCCCTTCGGCGACCACTACGGTTACTACTCCCTGCAACACGACTACCCCGTCTTCAACGTCGAGGCCGTCTTCCACCGCCGCGACGCCGTCTACCCGGCGACGGTCGTCGGCAAGCCGCGGCAGGAGGACTTCTTCATCGGCGACTACCTGCAAAAACTCCTCTCGCCGCTCTTCCCGCTCGTGATGCCGAGCGTGCGCGACCTCTGGACGTACGGCGAGACGGGCTTCCACTCGCTGGCCGCCGCGGTCGTCCGCGAGCGCTACGCGCGCGAGGCGCTCGTCTCCGCCTTCCGCATCCTCGGCGAAGGCCAGCTCTCGCTCACGAAGTTCCTGCTCCTCACAGACACGCCGCAAGAGCTGCGCGACTTCCCGCGCCTGCTCGCGCACGTCCTCGCGCGCTTCCGCCCCGAGTCAGACCTCTTCGTCTTCTCGAACCTCTCGATGGACACGCTCGACTACACCTCGGGCACGGTCAACCGCGGCAGCAAGGCCGTCATGCTCGGACTGGGCGAGCCCGTGCGCGAGCCGCCGCGCGAGTTCCGCGGCCCGCTCCCGCCCGGCCTCGCGCGCGCCGAAGTCTTCTGCCCCGGCTGCCTCGTCGTCGAGGGTCAGGGTTACGGTGACGACCCGGAGCAGGCGGCGCGCCTCGCGCGCGAGGAGTCTTTGCGGGACTGGCCGCTCGTCGTCCTCCACGACGACGCCTCGGCGGCGCGCTCCGCGCCCGACTTCCTCTGGGCCACCTGGACGCGCTTCGAGCCGGCCGCCGACATCCACGCCGCCGCCACGACGGTGCGCCGCCACCACATCTCCTACACGATGCCCATCGTCATCGACGCGCGCATGAAGCCCGGCTACCCCGACGAGTTGATTGTCAGACCCGACATCGAAGAGCTGGTCACGCGCCGCTGGCGCGAATACTTCCCGCGAGGTGTGAAGGGCGATGGAGGCTGAGGGCGTCCGCGAGGTGAGGGACTGCGTCGTCGTCGGGGGCGGCCCCGGCGGCGCGATGCTGGCGCTGCTGCTGGCGCGCAAGGGCGTCCGCGTCACGCTCCTCGAAGCGCACGACGACTTCGACCGCGACTTCCGCGGCGACACCATCCACCCCTCCGTCCTCGAAATCATGGACGAGCTGGGGCTGGCCGAACGACTCCACCAGCTCCCGCACTCGAAGATCAGCACCGCCACCATCGTCACCGACCGGGGCCCGACCCAGCTCGCGGACTTCCGCCGACTCAGGACGCGCTTCCCCTACATCATGATGCTCCCGCAGAAGGACTTCCTCGCCTTCGTCGTCGCGGAGGCGAGGCGTTACGACTGTTTCGAGCTGCTGATGGGCGCGCGCGTCGAGGGGCTGATTGAGGAGGGCGGCCGTGTGCGCGGCGTGCGCTACGAGGCCGGCGGGGCGGAGCGCGAACTCCGCGCGGCGCTCACGGTCGGGGCCGACGGCCGCGGCTCGCGCCTGCGCCACCTCGGCGGCTTCGAGCTGTTGAAGACCTCGCCGCCGATGGACGTGCTCTGGTTCCGCGTGCCGCGCCTCGCGTCCGACCCGAAGGGCGGCGTCGCGTACTTCCGCGGCGGGCGCGGCATCGTCATGCTCGAACGGGGCGAGCAGTGGCAGGTCGCGCACCTCATACAGAAGGGCGGCTTCGGCGAGATACGCGCCGCCGGGATGCCGGCGCTGCGCGAGCGGCTGAAGGCCACCGCCCCCGAGTACGCCGAGCGCTTCGACACACTGACCGGGTGGAAGCAAATCTCCGTGCTCGCCGTCGAGTCGAGCCGCGTGACGCGCTGGCACAGGCCGGGGCTGCTCCTCATCGGCGACGCCGCGCACGTCATGTCGCCGGTCGGCGGCGTCGGCATCAACTACGCCATCCAGGACGCCGTCGAGGCCGCGAACGTCCTCGCCGAACCGCTCAAAGCGGGGACGCTCCGGGACTCTGACCTGCGCGCAGTGCAGCGGCGGCGCGAGTGGCCGACGCGCCTCATACAGGCGCTCCAGACGCGCATCCAGAAGCGCGTCATCGCCGCCGCGCTCGACCCGCGCAAAGCCTTCCGCGTCCCCGCAGTCCTCCGCCTCATCCTGAGCCTGCCGCTCCTGCGCACGCTCCCCGCGCGCGTCGTCGGCCTAGGGTTCAAAAGGGTGCACGTGAAGCCCTGAGTGTTCAGGCCGGGAGCCGGAGCGTGAAGACGGCGCCGCCGGACGGGGAGTTGGAGGCGGAGAGCGTGCCGCCGTGGTCTGTGGCGACGCGGTGCGCGAGGGCGAGGCCGACGCCGTGCCCCTTGGACTTGGTCGTGAAGAAGGGGATGAAGATGCGCTGCAAGTCGTCCTCGGCTATCCCGCCGCCCGTGTCCTCGACCTCGACCCTGACCCACGCGCGCCCCGCGTCGTCGCGTTCGACGGAGCCGCGGACGCCGACGCGCCTTACGGCGGACTCTTCAGGGATCGCCTCGGCGGCGTTGCGCAGGAGGTTGAGCAGCGCGCGGCCGAGCATACGCTCGTCGGCGCGGACTTCGGGGAACTCGCCGTCGAGGGCGAGCGCGACGCCGCGCTCTTCGTAGAGTTGACGGAGGTCTGCGGCGCTGTTGTCGAGCAGTTCTTTCAGCGACACGTCGCCGAAGTCGGGCGGGTTCGGGCGCGCGAAGTTGAGGAAGGAGGTGACCATCTCGGAGAGGCCGCGCACCTCTTGCAGCAGCGCCGCGGCGGCCGACGCGCGCGCCTCCGCCCCGAGACTTTCGTTCTGGAGGAGCTGCGCGTAGCCGTGCAGCGTCGCCAGCGCGTTCTTGAACTCGTGCGCGAGGCCGGCCGACATCTCGCCGAGGCTTTCGAGGTTGCGGCGGCGCGCGAGCGCCTCGCGCAGCTCCGCGACCTCCGTGATGTCGCTCAGCATGCAGAGCACGCCGCGCGCGCCGCCCGTCGGCTGCGGCTCGACGGGCGCGACCGTCACGCCGAGCCGGCGCGCGCGCCCCGCCGCCGCCCCGGCCGCGACCTCCTCGCGCCGGAAGACCTCGCCCGTCTCAAGGCAGCGCCCGACCATCCCGGCCAGCCCAGGCGCGCGCGCGAGCAGAGCGCGGAAGTCGCCGCCGCGCCCGTCGCCGTCCAGCCCGAGCAGAGCGCGCGCGGGCGCGTTGACGACCGTGGCGCGCCCCTCCGAGTTGAAGGCGACCAGCCCCGAGGGGAGGCTCGCCACGACGCGCTCGCTGAACTGCTCGGCCGTGGCGGCGCGCTCCGCGGCGCGCGCGCTCAGGCGCTCAAGCTCGCGCTGCTTGGCGCGGAGCTGCGCGACGACCTCCTGAAAGGTTTCGAGCACGAACTCCGACTCGTCGCGCGACGCGTGGCGCGCGGCCGACTCGACCGGCGCGCGCGCGGCCTCGTCCACGAGCCGCCTGTAAGGGCGCAGGAGCCAGCGCGGCAAAAGCAGTATGCTCGGCACGCTGACGACGAGCGTCAGCAGGAAGACCGTGAACAGCACCGGCCCGCGCCCCGCCCGCGTCGCGGGCGTCAGCGCCACCAGCGTCAGCGTGAACAGGTTGGCCAGGAGCAGCAGCCCCACCAACAGCGCCAGCGCCAACTGCACGCGGTTCTCGTGTCTCGGCATAAAGCAGTAGACAGTAGACAGTAGAAAAACTTCGTCAGTGAATCGTCCGAGTGAACGCGTCGGCGCTCGTAAGGCGGAGCCCTACAGTCTACTGACTACTGACTACAGTCTACTCCTCAAAATTTCGCCACGTACCATTCGACGACCTGCGCGCCGAAGAGGAGGCTGAGGAGCGAGCCGAAGCCGAGGAAGATGCCGAAGGGGAGGAGCATCTGCATGTCGCGCTCGCCGCGCCGCGCCATCGCGGCGACGCCGGCCAACGAGCCCGACAGCACCCCGACGAAGATTGTCAGGAGCGTCAGCGGCCAGCCGAGGTACGCGCCGACCATGAACATCATCTTCACGTCGCCGAGCCCCATCGCCTCGACGCCCCGCCAGCGCTCCCACAGCCAACCGACCGCCCACAGGAAACCGCCGCCGACGAGCGCGCCCAGCAACGCGCCCCCGAGCGAGAGGAGCCACGCCGGGGTAACGCCCCCGCCGAGAGACGCCACGCCGTAAAGGTTCGGCACGGCGACGCGCGCGACGAGCGCCAGGGCGACGCCGGGGTAGGTGATGACGTTCGGCAGTATCATGTGCTCGGCGTCGATGAAGACGAGCGCGACGACCGCCGCGACGAAGGCGAGGTCGAAGGGCAGCGAGAGCGTCAGCCCCGAGTGCAGCAGGTATGTGAGCGCGAAGAGCACGGCCGTCAAAAGCTCGACCGCCGGGTAGCGCGCCGAGATGGGCGCGCGGCACGAGCGGCAGCGGCCGCGCAGGATGGCCCAGCTCACGACGGGCACGTTGTCGTACGGGCGTATCGCCGTCCCGCACGAGGGGCAGTGCGAGGCGGGGAAGGCTATCGACTCCTCGCGCGGGACGCGGTGGATGACGACGTTGAGGAAGCTGCCGATGACGGCCCCGACGACGGCCACGAAGAGGGCGATAACATACCCCGGCAGGCCGGTCAGCGGGTCATGTGTCACGAATCTTTGGAGAATGTCCATTCGATGTGGATGAAGAAAGAAGAATGAGTACGGCCGGGCGCCCCTTGACGCGTGGCGCCCTATTTGCATATTAAAGCTTTGTCATAGTTTGTGAAAGGCCGGGAATCATACAGTGAATCATAAGAACTTAACTTCGAGGGGGTGTGCGTCTTGAACCCGCGCAAACCGATATACGCCCTGATGCTGATCGGCGCGGCGGTCGTCCTCACGCTCACCTTCGCGCCCTACGCGCTCGTCAAGGACGCGCGCAGGGCCGTCACGACCTACATACACGTCCCGCTGGGCGGGGGGGCGCAGGCCCCGTCCGCGCCCGGCTCGGCCGCGCCCGCGCCGCCGCCCGCGGCCGCGCCCGCGTTCGACGTGACCGGCTGGTACGCGGGGCGGGGCGACGACCCCGCGCGGCACGCGCTCCTCGTCCAGTCGGCCGACGGCCGCGTGACGCTCGCCGAGCACAACGCCGACGTGACTTACAACCCGGCCTCGCTCGTCAAGCTCTCGACCTCCCTGGTCGCGCTCCGCAAGCTCGGGAAGGACTTCCGCTTCGAGACGCGCGTCTTCGTGGACGGCGAGGTGGACAAGGCGGGCGTGCTCAAGGGCAGGCTCGTCGTCGCCGGCCACGACCCGACCTTCGGCGACTTCCACGCGACGCTCGTCGCGAAGAAGCTGGCCGAGCGCGGCGTCAAGAAGTTCGAGGGCGAGCTGGCCGTCACGCCCGACTTCGTCTTCAACTTCAGCGACAAGCCCGACGAGTCGGCGCAGAGGCTCGCCAAGGTGCTCAAGCTCACGCCGAAGACTTTCTCCGTCGCCGACGCGCCCGCCTCCGAGCCGTCCTTCGCCGTCCTCTCGTACCCCCTGCGCGACATCCTGCTCTACATGAACGCGCATTCGAGCAACTTCGTCGCCGAGCGCCTGGGCGCGCTCGTGGGCGGGCCCGACGGCGTGCGCGCCTATCTGGTCGATGAGCTGAAGCTGCCGCCGGAGCAGGTGCAGCTCTCGACCGCCTCGGGGCTTGAGGTCAACCGCCTGACGCCGCGCGGGCTCGTCGCCGTTATCCGCGCGCTCGACGGGGAGGCGCGCCGGCAGGGGCTCGAACTCGTGGACATCATGGCGAAGGCCAGCGACGACTACGGGACGCTGCGGCGCAGGATGGTGGGCACGCCCCTGGAAGGCGCGGTCGTCGCCAAGACGGGCACGCTCGTCCACGACGACGGCGGGATGGCGAGCCTCGGCGGCGTCGTCTACACGCAGAAGTACGGCAAGGTCTACTTCGTCATCCTCAACCAGGGCTCGGCCGTGGCCGAGTCGCGCCAGCTCACCGACGAGCTGCTCTCCGACATCACGCTCAGCCAGGACACCCCCGCCCCCATCCCCAAACCCGAAAAGCCCAGACACCAACTCGAAAGCACCGACCTCGAAGTGCTGGAGTAGTTAAAGTCCGGAGTCCGGAGTCCGGGGTCCGGAGTCAAGAATGACGAGAGTCGTCTTCGACTCCGGACTCCGGACTCCGGACTCCGGAGTTATTTTGTAGCTCCCAGAGCATGAGGTGTTTCAGGAAGGCGTGGTGTGCGGCGAAGCGCGCGATGGCGAGGCCGGCGAGGCCGTCGCGGAAGCCGCCCTTGAGGAGAAAGCTGCGCGTGAAGGCCGAAGGGCCGGCCGCGGCGATGCGGAGCGGGGAGGTGCGCCGGCCCGCCTCGAACATCTGGCGCGCGGCCAGCGGCGCGTAGCGCTCGCCGACCATGCGGTGGTGGTGCGCGGCGTCGCGCACGCTGAAGTGCAGGAGGTCGCCCGCGAGCGTCCCCGTGCGCGCGCCCGCCTGCAACTTCACGGACTCGTGGACGTATGCGCCCTCCCAGCGACCGCGCCTGCGGTCGTAGAAGCGTAGCTGGAAGTCCGGATACCACCCGCCGCCCTTTATCCAGCGACCCATGTAAAAGCTTCTGCGGGCGACGCGGTAGCCGGCGGCGTGCCCCGACTCTTCCACGTCGCGCAGCGCCAGCACGCTCGCGCGGAGTTCATCGGAGACGCGCTCGTCGGCGTCGAGGCTGAAGACCCAGTCGTGTGCGGCCGCGCGGGCGGCGAACTCCTTCTGCGCGGCGAAGCCGGGCCAGTCGCGCTCGACGACGCGCGCGCCGCAGCCGGCCGCGATCTCGCGCGTCGCGTCGGTCGAGCGCGAATCGACCACCAGAACCTCGTCCGCCCACGCGACCGACTCGCACGCCGCGCGGACGTTCTCGGCCTCGTTGTAGGTGATGATGGTCGCGGAGATTTTCAAGGCGTCTCGGGGCGGCGTCGGTTGATTCGCGTGTGAGGATACGAAACCCGGCGCCCAAGAGCAAAGCTAAAACAATTTGAGATTTCAAATTCGAGATTTCAAATTCCTAAAGCCGTCTCTCTCTGTGTCTCTGCGGTTCGAACGTTTTCACAAAAAAGGGGCGGCCGCGAGAAACCTGATTCCCGCGGCCGCATTTCGACTGAGTTGCCCCGGGCGCTAGTCCCTGAACCTTTCGGGCGCGACGGGCGAGTCTATGAGGACGTTGTTCGAGGTCAGCGTCGTCGAGGTCGCGCGCTGGAGGTCGGCGAGCGCCTTGTTGTAGTCGGTCTCGGCCTGAAGCTCCTGGTTCTGCGCGTTGACGAGCGCGTTCTCGCGCTGGAAGAGGAGGAAGGTCGTCGAGCGGCCGACCTGGTAGAGGCGGCGCTCGCCGGCCAACTGCTCCTCGGCGCTGCGCAGCGCGGCGCGGGCGGCCAGCACGCGGCGGCGCGAGGTCTCGACGGCCTGCACGGAGTTGCGCACCTCGACCTCGATGCCCTGCTCCTGCGCGCGCGTCTGCGCGGCGAGCTGCTCGCGCTGAATCTGCGCGTAGGCGAGGTTGGCCTCGGCCACGCGGTTCTTCCACGGGAGCTGGATGGTGACGCCGACGACGATCTGCCGCGTCTCGCCGCGGAAGATGTTCGTGAGCGTCTTGCCGTAGCCGCCGACGAAGTTCTGGGGGACGCACTGCTGCCCCGGCGCCTCGCTGCCGGTGCAGGCGGTGATGGGCTGCGTGACGGTGCGCTGGCCGGCCGGGTCGGCCGGGTCGAGGAAGGTCGTCGTGCCCTGCGGCGTGCCGGCCAGTCCGTTGGTCTGGACGGTGCCGGTCAGGTCGATGCGCGGCTTCGTCTGGTTCCGGTAGAACTGGAGGTTGATGTCGCTGACGTCGCCCTCCAGCCGCAGGCGGCGCATCTCGGGCCGGTTCTCGCGCGCCTCCTTGAGCGCCGAGTCGAGGCTCACGGGCGTCTCGTCGAAGGTCGGCTGGTCGGTCGGCTGGAGCGGCCTCGACCAGTCGGGCGAGAGCGGGTCTTTGAGGAGCAGGTTCTTCAGCGTGTTCTCGGCGAAGGTCACCTGCTGGTTGGCGACGAGCAGCGCCGACTCGCGGGTCGAGAGCTCGGTCTCGATCTCGGCGCGCTGGAGCGGGGCCGACGCCCCGGCCGCGACGCTCGCCTCCGTGCGGCGGAAGTTCTCCTGCGCGAGCTTCACGTTCGCCACCTGGTTCTGCTCGTTGCGGAGCGCGAAGACCAGATCCCAGTAGGCGCGCTGCACCTGCGAGATGATGGCGATGGTGCGCAGGCGGAAGTCGGCGTCCGTCTGCTCCAGGCGCTTGCGCTGGACGCGAATCTGCTGGCGGTTGCGGTCGATGGAGCGGTTGCGCCAGAGCGGCTGCGTGAACTGGAGCCCCTGCGCCGACGAGTAGACCGGGTTGGTGCGGACGTTGGTCGCGTCGGTGGTCTCGCGCGTGTTGTTGAAGAAGTATGTGAAGTTGCCGCCGCCCTTGCCGAACTGCTTGTTGACGGAGGCGTCGTTGTTGAAGTCGGTGGTCTTGACGGTGCCGGTCGTGCCCGCGCCGCCGAAGATGTTCGTCACGGGGCGGACGGCGTCGCTGACCTCCGGCGTGTAGGTGAAGACCGGGTCGTAGACGCCGCGCAGCGCGAGGAGCTGCTGCTCGGCGAGGCGCACGTCGGCGCGCGCGATCTCGATCTCGTTGTTATTCTCCAGCGCGCGCCGTATCGCGTCGTTGAGCGAGAGCGAGAGCGCGTCGGTGCCGACGATGCCGACGCGGTCGAGCGAGGGCATTGGCGGGACGGGGCGCGGCTGCACGGAGGGGAAGTTCGGCTCCTGCTCGCCCGCGCCGGTGACGGTCGGCGCCGCGGTCGTCGGCGGCACGCCCGTCGTGGGCGCGGGGCTGGGCGCGGTCGTGGCGGGCGGCCGCTGGGTCGTCGCGGGCGGCTGCTGGATGCCGGGCGGCGTCTGCGGCGCGGGGCGCTCGACGCCCGGGGGCGTGCGCGGGTCCTGCGGGTTCGGGCGCGCCGTCGGCGGGACGGTCTGCTGCTGCTGCGTGCCCGGCGGACGGGTCGCGTCAGTCTGCGCGGGCGTCTGCGCGGGGGGCTGCCCCGCCGCGGCCGTCTCGACGACGAAGGGCTCGCCCACCTTGGTGAAGACGGCGCGGGGCTCGCCCGTCTTCGGGCCCTCCGCCGTCGAAGGCTCGGCCTTCGCCTCGGCCCGCTTCGGGCGCGCGGCCGCCGGCTTCCTGGCGCGGGACTTCGTGCCGGCCGGCGCGTTCCCAAAAGCGGACACCGCGTTCCCGAAAACGAGAAGCGCGGCGAGGCTGGCCGAGGCGAGGGCGGCGCCCCGACCCCGACCGACTTCTATAGACCGACTCTGTTTGACCATTTTCCCTGCCTTAAAAACTATTCAGGAGTGCTCTCGGTGCGAGCGTGCGCGCGGGAAGTAAGCGAACGGGTGCGCGAACGCCGGAACGGGTTGCAAGCGGCAGGCCGCGGCGTCCCTTCGACCTTCGGTAATACCCGCGTGCCAGACCTGTGCCTACTACGTCCGCGGCTCCTACGGGGTTTCAAAAACATACATTTAAGTCGCCGCGCGTGGACGCGGCGCGCGCCCCGCCGCGCCCCGGTTTGCGCGGTGGCGCGAGACGGGCGGGGCGGCCGGAGGGTTCGCTTGACAGTGGGGGCGTGCGGGCTTAGTCTCTTCTTCTTTATGAGCCAGCCCTAAAACCGACAGTGTGGACGCGCACGGACGCGGGCGCCGGAGGTTTCTCCCGGGACGCGGCGCGCCTCGAATCCAAAGCAGGCGAGGAGGCATTTGTAGCAATGGCAATCAAGGTTGGAATCAACGGCTTCGGGCGCATCGGCCGCAACGTGCTGCGCACCTGCCTCGGCGACCCCGACATCGACTTCGTGGGCGTCAACGACATCACCGACACCGAGACGCTCGCGCACCTCCTGAAGTACGACTCCGTCCTCGGCAACCTGGAGCAGGAGACGGCGGCCACCGAGAACGGCATCCGCGTCGGCGCGGACGAGTTCCGCGTCTTCTCCGAGAAGGACCCGGCGCAGATTCCGTGGGAGTCGGTCGGGGCCGAGGTCGTCATCGAGTCCACGGGGCGCTTCACCAACCGCGAGGACGCGGCCAAGCACCTGCGCGGCACCGTCAAGAAGGTCATCATCAGCGCGCCCGCCAAGAACGAGGACATCACCATCGTCCTCGGCGTCAACGAGGACTCCTACGACCCGGCGGCGCACCACGTCATCTCGAACGCCTCCTGCACGACGAACTGCCTCGCGCCCGTCGCCAAGGTCATCCACCAGAACTTCGGCATCAAGTCGGCGCAGATGACGACCATCCACTCGTACACGAACGACCAGCAGCTCCTCGACCTGCCGCACAAGGACTTGCGCCGCGCGCGCGCCGCCGGGCTCTCGATGATCCCGACCTCGACCGGCGCGGCGAAGGCCGTGGCGCTGGTGCTCCCCGAACTGAAGGGCAAGTTCGACGGCATCTCGGTGCGCGTCCCGACGCCGAACGTCTCGCTCGTGGACGTGGTGATGGAGGTCGAGCGCGAGGTGACGACCGAGGAGGTCAACACGGCCTTGAAGAACGCGGCGAACGAGGAGCTGCGCGGCATCCTCGCCT
>DASVWB010000081.1:0-7204 GCA_036389815.1 Pyrinomonadaceae bacterium
CACCGGCCGGGCGCGCCGCTTTTTCTTCCCTACTGTCTACTGTCTACTGTCTACTGTCTACTTCCTACTGTCTACTCCTACCCCCTATGCCCTACCACGTCCCGACGCGGGCGGCGTCGAACTGGCGCGGGCGGAGTTCGGGGCGTGCGGGGCGCGGGGTGTTGTCCTGCGCGGTGTTGGTCGCGGGCGCGGAGCCGTCCGGGCGGTAGACGTAGCTGTCGCGCGCGCGGACGACGAGGTTGGGGCGGCGGACGCGCACCTTGATCTGCCGCCGCTCCTCGGCCTGCGACTGGCGCACGGGGTAGTAGCCGAGGCTGTACTGCCGGCGCAGCTCTTCGGCGATGCTGGTGAACGCCTCGTCCACGTAGCGGAGGTCGGCGGCGTCGTACCGGCGTCCGCCGGTGGCGGACGCGAGCCGGCGCAGGTATTCGCCCGCGCGCTCGTAGTCCGCGCGCGTCGTGCCCGGGCCGCCGCCCGTCGTGCCGCCTCCGCCCGTGCCGATGGTCACGCCGCCGCCGAGGATGATGCCCCCGAGGATGTCGCCCCAGCCCGGCGTCCTGCGCCGGCCCCCTCCGCGGCGCGGGTAGGGGTTCCGCCCCGGCCAGCCACCCCCTCCGCCGACGACGTTCGCGTCCGAGGTGTCGTACTGGATCGGGTAGATCATCGCGTCGAGTTCGACCGCCTCTTCGAGCGTGCTCGCGGCGCTGGCCTGCTTGCTGGAGGTGTCCACGCCGTCCGTGAAGAGGACGACGGCCTTGCGCCCCTGCACGCCCGCGAGTTCGCGGCGGATGACCTGATCCACGGCGTCGTAGAGGCGCGTGCCGTCGCCGGTGCGCGTGCGGCGGATGGCGGCGCGCAGAAGGTTGCGGTCGCTCGTCGCGCCGGAGAGCACGCGCACCTGTTCGTCGAAGGAGACGACGATGACGCGGTCGGCCGGGCGGAGTTGGTCGAGGAAGGCGATGGCCGCGTCCTGTATGTCTTCGAGTTTGAAGCGTGTCGAGCCGGATGTGTCTATGACGAGGGCGACGGTGAAGGGCTGTTCGACGGGGGCGAAGTAGGCGACCCGCTGCTCGGCGCCGTCCTCGAAGATGCGGAAGTCTTCCTTCGTTAGTCCGCCGATGAAGCGGCCGTCGCGGTCGAGCACGGAGACCGGCACGGTGACGAGCGCGGCGCTGACGCGCACGACCTCGTCCTCGCCCACCTCCTCGGCGACCGCGGCGGTCTGCTGCGGCTGCTGCTGCGCCGCGGGGCGCGCCGTCTGCGCCGGCCTGCCGCTCTCCATCTGCGGGGCGCGCCTCGGCGGGGCCGGCGCCTGCGCGGGCGCCTGCGCGGGTGCCTGCGGCGCGGGCGCCGTCTGCCCGACGCGGCGCGGGCGCGTCTGCGCAGCCTGCGGGGCGGCGAACGACGCGACCAGGGCGAGGGTCAGGGACAGGCGTGCGAGCATTTTCATGGGGTTCTCCTCCGCGCGGCACCGGCTTCCGCCCCCCTTTGACGTGCCGGAGCCCCGGACGGATGCCAGGGTTTTTTAAGTAGACAGTAGACAGTAGACGGCAGACGGTAGGGCTCCGTCTTGCTCGGGTTGACGCCGACGGCGGGCGGTTCGTTAGCGAGGGGTTGTACTGCCGACTACCAACCGTCTACTGCCGACCTCCTACTGCCCGCTGTTCTCGACGGCGTTGAAGACGAAGGGGAAGGTGCCCCAGGTCTGTCCGCGGTGCTGTGGGCGGAAGCCGAAGAGGACGACGCGGCCGCGGCCGAGTGTGGCCTCGACGAGCGCGGCGCGGCCGGCGATTCTTTCGGCCCCGAGCAGCCAGCCCGAGCGCAGCACGTCCTCCTTGCGCGCGGCGTAGCGCGCGACGACGCGGGCGCGGCTCGCGTCCGTCACCTCGAAGGCCGCGCTGTTGACGAAGTAGGCGTCGGCCTGCGCGCCGAAGCCGCGCGCGAGCGGGTGCGAAGTCTCGACCTCGATGCGCAGGACGGAGCCGGGGCAGTAGAAGTCCGCCGGCCTCACGCCTTCGAGCACGTTGCGGACGGGGAGGTTGAACTGCTTGACGGCCAGCTCGGTCGAGTCGTCCCAGCAGACGAGCGTGCCGCCCTCCTCCACGAAGCGGCGCAGGTTAGCGACGCCGCTTTCGGTGATTCCGCCCGTCAACTCGGCCGGCGCGGTCTCCTTCGCGCGGCCTTCGACTATCTCGCGCGGGCGCATCGAGGGCAGCACGATTACGTCGTACTTCGCGCGCAGGTTTCCCGCCCGCACGTCGGCGTCGCGCAGGGAGGTGTAAGGGACGTTGAAGGTGTCGAAGAGCCAGCGCGTCCAGCCCTCGTCCATCGAGGCCGTCCAGCTCTTGTAGAGCGCGAGGCGCGCGGGGCGGCGGACGGGGTTCCGAATCTGCGAGCCGGGCGGCGTCGCCGTCACGTCGGCGCGGGAGGGCGCGGCGCCGACCCTGATTGCGGGCGCGGGCGGCAGGCCGAGGTCGCGCCTCACCTCCGATTCGTCGCGGACGAGCGTCAGGCGGCGCTGCGACTCGGGTTCGCGGATGCTTGAGACGGGATACGCCTCGACGCCCATCTGCATCGGCAGCGTCCACCCGGCCACGTCGTAGGGGCGCTCGGGCGCGCCGCCCGCGAGGCGATCCGGGTAAATCTGACGCTCGAAGAGCGCCTGCACGTTCGTCCTGTAGGGCTGGCGGAGGAAGACGAGGTAGCTGCCCGAAGGCCACTCGTGCGGCGGCCGGCTCGCGTCGTTGTAGACGCTGCCGCGCGCGGGCGCGAGCGAGAGGTGAAGCTCCGCGTCCATCCTCTGCACCTCCACGCCCTGCTCCGTGAGGAGCGTGACGAGTTTCGCCACGTTCTCGTCCTTCCCCTGACCGGCCGGGACGACGTACGCGAGCACGTCGTCCTTCTCCTTCGGCCAGTCGAGCGAGCGCCGCCCGAGTTCGTAGAAGTTTCGCAGGTAGCGCTCGCGGTATTTCGCCGCCAGCGAGAGTACGGCGCGTGAGGCCGTCATCTCGAGCCCCATGATGTCGCGCGGGCGCCATTCGCCGCCGGGCCACGGGTCGGGGAAGTTGGTCGTAGGGCTCTCGGGCAGGGCCGTGGGCATGCCGCGCGTCGAGCCGCGCTGCAACTGCTCGCGCGTGACCTTGACGGGCGTCATCAGCCGCGCGCTCGCCGCCTCCGTCAGTATGCCGACCGAGTTGTGGTAGTAGGGCGCGGTGCGGAAGCCGCCGTGCCACCACGTGTCGTACATCGCGTTGGTTACGACGCCGCGGAAGCCGGCCGCCTCAAGGTCGGCCGCGATTTTGTGGCCGACGAGCCCGACCTCGCGCAGCAGCAGCGGCGCGATGTGCGGGTTCGGCGGGTCGTAGAAGGGCGGGACGAAGAAGCGCGAGCCGGTGGGGCCCTGCTGGTGCACGTCGTAGACTATCTGCGGGAACCACTCCTTCCAGAGCAGGCGCGTCAGGCTGCGCGTCTCCGCGAGGTTGAGCATGAACCAGTCGCGGTTGTCGTCGTGGCCCGCGTAGTGGTGATAAAGCTCTGGCGGCTCCGAACCCTCCCACGGGCGGCCGAGTGAGCGCCTGTACCAGTCGGCCACGATCTGTACGCCGTCGGGGTTGGCCGAGGGGACGAGGATGAGAATCGTATTCTCCAGAATCTCGCGCGTCTCGGCGTCGCGCGCCGCGGCCAGCTCGTAGGCGAGCTGCATGGACATCTGCGAGGCGACGATTTCGGTCGAGTGGATGGAGCAGGAGATGACTACGACGGCGCGCCCCTCGCTCACGAGGCGGTCGCGCTCGGTTTCGGACGTGACGAGCCGCGGGTCTGCGAGCCGGCGCTGTATTTCACGATACCTGTCGAGTTCGCGTATATTCTCGGGCGAGCTGACGAACGCGACGACGAGCGGGCGCCCCTGCGTCGTCTCGCCTATCTGGCGGACGGCGACGCGGTCGCTCGCGCGGTCGAGGCGCGAGAAGTAGTCGCGTATCTGCACCCAGTCGGCGATCTTCCGGTCGTCGCCGGGCGCGAATCCCAGCACCTCGCGCGGCGTCGGCAGGCGCGCGGCCGGCGCGGCAGGCGCGGGCGAGACTCCCGCGGGCGGCGGCGCGGGCGCGGGGCGCGGGCGGCGGCGCTGCGCGGCGGCGGGCGCGAAATTCAGGCAGCAGAGTGCGAATGCGGCGGCGAGCAGAGAGGCGCGGCGGCGAAGGAACGCTTGATGCATCCTGAGAGTCTTCCGACAGAGATTGAAGGCCAAGAACGGAGCGGGAGTTTTACGACCGCAGAGTCTAGCACAGCCCCGCGGCGGACGCTCGCCGGGAGGCTCTGGTACTGGTGGTCGCTCTTCGTCGCGGCGTTGATGCTGCTCGTCATCGGCCCGCCGGTCATCACGGCGGCGCTCGTCGCGGGGCGCCCCTACTGGGTCTACCCGTTCGCGCTCTTCGGGGCGCGCAACTGGCTGCGTCTGAGCGGGGCGCGAGTGCGCGTCCGGGGGCTGGAGAACCTGAATCCGGAGCAGGCTTACGTCTTCATCGCCAACCACCGCTCGTTTCTCGACACGGCGGCGCTCTTCTACCACCTGCGGAGGCGCATCGGCATCCTCGCCAAGAAAGAATTGCTGAAGGTGCCCATCCTCGGTTACGGCATGGGCTTCGTCAACATCCTCGCCATCGACCGCACGAACCGCGAGAGCGCGCTGCGCACGACGCGCGCGGCGACCGACCGCCTGCGCGCGGGAATCTCCTTCGGAGTCTTCGCAGAGGGGACGCGCGCCCGCCCCGGCGAACTGCTCCCGTTCAAAAAGGGCGGCTTCTACATGGCCGTGACGGCCGGCGTGCCGGTCGTCCCCGTCGCCTTCAGGAATACGGACGAGCTGATGGGGAAGGGGACGGGCGTAGCCCGCCCCGGCGCCTTCGAGATGGTGATTCTGCCGCCGATAGAGACCGCGGGGCTGACGGACGCGGACGTGAAGAGCTTAACGGAGCAAACGCGCGCCGCCATCGCGGAAGAGCTTGGCGCGAAGTAGAGTCCGAGACCCGCGCCGCGGTATCTGACTCGGGCCTGTTAAATCTCACGCCCGGCCGGCCCGAAAACGCAGCCCGCCGGTTAAAAACACCGGGGTCAGTACCGCGCGCGGTAGCGGGCGGTACTGACCTGTATTAGTCGAGGGCGGCGCGAGTCCTGTCGGAGTCGCGCCGCCCTCGAGTTTGAGACTGCGTTCTGACGTTCGGGCGCTCAGGGTTTCGGCTTCTGCGCGGGCGGCGTGGGCGTCGCGGCCGGCTTGGCGGGCGGCGCGTCGTCCTTCTTGACCTCGTCGCCCTGCTCGATGACGGTGGCGCGGCCGCGCAGGCGCTCGAAGTCCGTGAACCTGATGCGCATGCGGAGGTGTACGCTCTGCCCGCCCTTGAAGGTCAGCTCGTCGTCGGCGTAGGTGTAGGTCGGGAACCAGTATTTGCCGTCCACCTGCTCGCGGTAGGTCTCGAACGTGGGGAAGCGCTGCTCGAACTCGGGCACGCCCTTGCCCTTCGCCTTGACGATCTGTAGGTCGCGGTCGTCAACCCAGATGCGCCCCTGGAAGTAGCGCTCCGGCAGTTTCGACTTCTTGAGCGCGGCCAGCCGGCGCGCGTCGCCGAGAATTTTGGGCGTCACGTCGAAGACGTAGGTGTCCAGCTCGTCAATCTTCTCCTTGCCGGCGTAAGAGAAGTCGTACTCGCCTATCTTCGACGACTCCAGCGCGAAAGACTGGACGCCGCCGAGGTCTTCCAGGTCTTCGGCCGTAATCTGAATCTCGGTCATCGTCGGGATGGGGAACTGTAGAATCTTCTCGTAGCGGTTGCCGCTGTCGTCGAAGACGAAGCGCGAGACGCGGTGGTACTCGCCCGAAATCTGCCCGCCCCACGCGATGGTCTGGATGACGGCGTCGCGGCGGAAGCCGTACTGGTTGAGCGCGCTGCGGAACTCGGTCTCCTTCCGCGTGAAGGCGCGGATGATGCGCTCCACGTCCTCGGGCGCGCCCGAGCGGTTGACGACCGAAGGGGACGGGGCGGAGGCCGGCGTCGTCTGCGCGAAAGCCGGGGCCGAGCAGAGCGCTACGGCGACGGACAGGAGAAGAACTCGTTTCATAAACACTCTTCTTAACTTCGTGGGTCAGGGCGCGCGGCGTCCGAAGCCGGTTGAGACGCCCGCCGAGCAACACTTTCGATGCGGGAGGGAAGTCGCGTGTTGCCACCCCGGACGGGGAGATTGACCCGCCGGGTCATTCGTTCGCCGGCCCACTTGTCCAACGATTCGATGATTCAATGAACGAACGAGCCGACGAATCAATCCGCCCGGCCGACGAACTCGGCCTCGACGCGGCGCGGGATGACGCCGCGCTCGAATCCCTCGTCGAGGAGGCGCTGGACGGCGCGCCGCCCGCGTTCCGTGTAGTCGAGCGTGAGCTGGTTGACCCACATCCCGACGAAGCGGTCGGCCAGCTCCGCGTCCATGTCGCGCGCGAACTGCATGGCGTAGGCGAGCGCGTCGCGCCGGTTGTCGAGCGAGAACTGGATGGACTGGCGCAGGTATTCCGAGACGCGCCGGATTGTCTCCGCGCCGAGGCCGCGGCGGATGACGTTTCCGCCCATCGGGAGCGGCAGCCCCTCCTTCTGCTGCCACCACTCGCCGAGGTCCACGACCTTGCGGAGCCCGAGCCGCTGGTAGAAGAGTTGCCCCTCGTGTATGAGCAGCCCGGCGTCGGCCTCGCCCTTCTGCACGGCGTCGATGATGCGGTCGAAGGGGACGACCGAGTATTCGAAGTCGGGTTCGAGTATGCGCAGCGCGAGGAAGGCGCTCGTCATCGTGCCCGGCACGGCGACCTTCAGTCTTTTGATGTCTTCGACGCCGTGCGCCTCGCGCGCGACGAGGACGGGGCCGTAGCCCTCGCCGATGCTCGCCCCGTGCGGGAGCAGGACGTACTTGTCCGAGACGTAGGCGTAGGCGTGGAAGCTGACGGCCGTCACGTCGTAGACGCCGCGCGTCGCCTTCTCGTTGAGGGTCTGGATGTCTTCGAGCGTGTGCTCGAAGCGCATCCCCCCCGTGTCTATCTTGTCGGTCGCCAGCCCGTAAAACATGAAGGCGTCGTCCGAGTCGGGCGAGTGCGCGACGGTGATGGTGCGTGTCTCTGTCGGAGTCGTCATAAGCCCCTTGAATTAATCGGCCGGGGAGGGCGCGC
>DASVWB010000082.1:0-11181 GCA_036389815.1 Pyrinomonadaceae bacterium
GGAGGAGCCGGCGGAAGAACGGCACGACCCACTCGGCGTCGTATATCAGGTGCAGGTCGTCGACCACCAGCAACAGCGGCTCGCCCCGACTCTCCTGCAACTCGTAGAGGAACGCTTCGGCGAGGGTCGGGATGTCTTCAAAACCCGGCGACCCCGCGAAGTGCGCCAGAAGCCCGCGGCCGAAACCCGGGCGCTGTCGGCTGACGCTCTCAATCAGGTAGCGGAAGAATATCGGCAGCTCGCCGTCGGGAGTCTCGACCGTGTACCAGGCCGCGCGCCGCCCGCAGCTCCGCACAAAGTCTTTCGCCAGCAGCGTCTTCCCCGCGCCCGCGCGCCCCGTGACGACGGTGGCCGTGCAGGAGTCGAGCCCCCCTCTCAACACCCCCAGAAGCCGCGGGCGCGAGACGCGCGGGTTTTGAAGGGGGACGGTGACCTTGTCGTGAATGACTTGCATGCCCAACACCTGAAACGTTCCCGCGCGGGACGCGCCCCGCGGCGACGCCCACGTCGGCCACGTCGAGAGAGCCTTGCCTTCGTCTCGAATGTTACGCGCCCGGCTTGGCTGATTCTTGACTGGCCCTGCGGTGGGGGAGGCGGCCGGCATGGGCGTAATTAGAATCGGCCGATAACGCCAGTGTAATTAAACCCCAACAATATTCCCCCTTCGCCGGGTTTATCTTTCGAGCAAGGTAAGGCAGCCGCTCCGTGAATACTTCTTCGCTACGCCCCGTCTCCCCGTGAAGAAGGGCCGGAGTCTTCACCTGCCTCTACGTCAGCCACCAGACCCGTCGCAAGCAGCAGCGCTCTAAGGAGACCCCTGTGAGAGGTATTCCCCATGCACCCCTTCGTTCCCCTTTTCCGCACGCGGGCCGCGGCCGGCCGCCCCGCGATTCAGACGTTGCTCCTCGCCGCCGCCTCCCTGGGGCGTGACGAGCGGCCGCGACTTTACCGCCACGTCCACCCGCACGGGCACGCGACCGGCAGGCTGGCGCGCTCCTTCGCCGCCGCCATCGGTTGCTCGGGCTCGGGCGCTCCCACACTCGACGAGATAGAGTTGGGCGCGCACCTGCACGACCTCGGCAAGTACCTGGTCGCCGAGTCGATTCTCCTCAAGCCGGGGCCGCTCACCGCGGCCGAGCGGGCGGCCGTCTCCGTCCATCCCGTCCACGGGGCGCACCTCGTCTCGGGACTCCCCGCGGTCACCGAGGCGGTGAGGCAGGCGGTGCTCTACCACCACGAGCGTTGGGACGGCGACGGCTACCCCGAAGGACTCAGCGGGGGGCGCATCCCAATCGTCGCACGCATCGTCGCCGTCGCCGACGTCTACACCTCCCTGCGCGCGAGGCGGTCGTACAAGCCCACGCTCACGAGGCGCGAGGCCGCCTCCGAGATGGAGAGAATGGCCGGGCGCGAGCTCGACCCCGACTTGACGCGTGACTTCCTGAGATGGCGGCGCGCCTCGAAAGCGAGAAAAGCTTCTCCGGGCGAGGTGGACTGAGAGCGTCAGGCGCGGCTCCGGCTGAAATCTTGTGAGCCGGCATGATGTCTACCGGGGCAACCGGCTCGTCCCGGCGTGTGCACGATTCACGTCTGAAAACCTGCCTCTTGTCACATATGTCTCGTCTCACGGGCTAATTCTTTATAGGCTCGCCGGGGAAGGCGTTCGCGGATGGAAGGCGATGCGTGCCCGCCCCCAGGTCATGTGTCGCCGGGTTACTCCACCGGCCGCCGCGCCCCCGACGACGCGGCGCGCCTTCTGACACGAGGTGAGCACAGGCCGTCCCTCTCCATGCAGCGGAGTCTGCGCCCCCACGGTTGTCGCTAAAGCCCGAACTTCACAACAGGCAAGAGGACATATGAAGAGGAAGTGGGTTCTGTGGTCGGTGCTCGTCTTAATGACGGGCGCTTGCGCCGCCGTCTGGTACGTCGGCTGGCGGCATAACAGCACGAATTCCCTCAAGACCGCCTTGCTGCCATACGGATGGTACCGCCACGGCGAAGGTTACAAGATAGAGGTTGACCACGGGGTTACGCACGGCGGGAACTCTTCAGTCCTCATACGCTACGCGGGCGCCGCGGGCAGCGCGCGCGACGAGGATAACCCCTTCGGGACGCTGCTCCAGCGGTTCAAGGCCGACGACTACAGGGGCAGGACTGTGCGCCTCTCGGCCTACGTCCGCACGGAGGAGGCGGACTGGGCGGCGCTCTGGCTGCGCGTGGACGGCCAGATGAAGCCGAGCCTCCGGTTCGACAACATGCAGGACCGCCCCATACGCGGCACCAACGACTGGCAGAAGTACGAGATCACGCTGGACGTGCCGGAGGACGGCCTCCGCATCTTCTTCGGCGCGCTGCTCGGGGGCGAGGGCAAGATGTGGGTGGACGATTTCCGGTTCGAAGTCGTCGAGGGCGGGACGGCCCGGGGCGCGCCGGAGTCTGCGCCGGCCGGGTCGGACACCTCCCTGCGGCCGGTAGATTTAGACTTCGAGCAGTGAAGGGTTCGAGGGCGATGAAGGCGAATCCCGAGTCGGGCGGGCCGCTCATCCGGCTGAAGCTGGTCTGGGTCGTCTGGCTGCTCTTCGGGTTCTTCTTCGGCCTGAAGACCTACCTCTTCTACCGGCTGGCCGCACACCCTTTAAGGCTCTCCGTGCTCCTGCTCGGCAACGTGGTCGCGTGCCAGCTCTTCTTCCTCGGCACCGTGCCCGTGCTCGTGTTCGCCGAACGCTTCCCCATCAGGCGGCGCGGCTGGCCCGCGCGCGTGTCGGCACACTTCGCGGCGGGGCTGGCCTTCTCCGTGGTGACGGGCACCCTGACGGCGGTAATCTACACGTGGGAGATGGATCCGTCGGGGGTCGGGCGGGTCACGACCTTTCACCTCTTCAGGGCCGTCATCAGCGGCCTCGACAACAAGTTCTTCATCTACTGGTCGGTGGTTTTCGTCAGCCACGCCGCGGGCTACTACAGCCGCTACAGGCGCGAGGAGCTGCGCACCGCGCAGGTCGAGGCCGAGCTGGCGCGGTCGCAGTTGCGCGCGCTCAAGGCGCAACTGCGACCGCACTTCCTCTTCAACACGCTCAACGCCGTCACCGAACTCGTCTACGACGCGCCCGAGACGGCCGACCGCGCCGTCACGCAGTTGAGCGAACTGCTCCGGCTCTCGCTCAGGAGCGACGCCGGGCAGGAGGTGGCGCTCGGGAGGGAGCTGGAGTTTCTGAAGATGTACACGGACATCGAGCAGACGTTGATGCGGGGGCGCCTCACGGTGCGTTGGGACGTGCGGCGGGAAACGCTCGGGGCGCGCGTCCCGAGCATGATTCTGCAACCGCTCGTCGAAAACTCTATCCGCCACGGGCTCTCCCGCCGCGCGTCGGGCGGGAGCGTCCGGGTGTCGGCGCGCCGGGAGGGCGGGCGGCTCCGTTTGAGCGTGATCGATGACGGCCTCGGCCTCCCGGCGGCCGGGGGCGCCGCACGGCAGGCCGGGCTCGGGCTGGCCAACACGCGCGAGCGCCTGAAGTACCTCTACGGCGACGCTCAGCGGTTCGAGACGGAGGAGACGCCCGGCGGCGGGCTGACCGTCCATGTCCTGATTCCCTTTCGGACTTCCGCGGGTGAGGAGACAGATGAAGATTCGGACGCTGATTGCTGACGACGTGCCGCCGGCCCGCAAACGCATCCGCCGGTATCTGAGCGACGACCCGGAGATCGTCGTCGTCGGGGAGTGCGCCGACGGCGGCGAGGCCGTCGCCGCCGTCCGCGACCTCGCGCCCGACCTCATTTTCCTGGACGTGCAGATGCCCGAACTCGACGGCTTCCAGGTGATCGAGGCCCTGGACGCCGAGCGCCCACGGGCCGTCATCTTCGTCACCGCCTACGACGAGTACACGCTCCGCGCCTTCGAGTTCCACGCGCTCGACTACCTCCTGAAGCCCTTCGACCGCGCGCGCCTGCTGAGGGCCGTCGAACACGCCAAAGCGCAGTTGGGGAGATGCCCCGGCGACGGCTGCGCCGAGGCCCGGCTGCGCGCCCTCCTTCAAGAACTCGGCGCGCCGCCGAAGTACCTTAAGCGTCTGGTCGTCAGGTCACAGGGTCGCGCCACGGTTCTGGCGGCCGAAGAGGTCGATTACATCAAGGCCGAGGGCAGCTACCTCAGGCTCAAGGCCGGGAAGGAGTCGCACCTGATGCGCGAGCGCCTGAGCCGCCTTGAGGACATGCTCGACCCGCGGGCGTTCGCCCGCATCCACCGCTCGGTCATCGTCAACATCGACCGCATCAGGGGTATGCAGCCGCTCTTCAACGGCGATCAGATAATCACCCTGCGCGACAGCACGCAGCTCACCCTCTCGCGCAGCTACCGCGACACCCTGCTCTCCCGCCTGTAGCCGGACGCGCGAAGGCCGCGCGACGAGCCGGGCAGCTCCCCCCCTTCGCCCCGCGTCACACGCGCCGCCGCCGCGCCCGCCGCCGACTCTATTTCGATACGACTCGCCGCCATTTTTGCACGGCCCGTTACATTTCCGTTCGTGCCGCGGGCGCGCCGCCCTATCATCCCCCACGCCTTCCGGACGCTTAGTTGGACGCCCCGCACATGTTCGCCGCCCTCCGCCTCACGTCCGTGCCGGAAGGGGGGCGGCGTAAGAACGGGTGGCTCGCGCCCCGGGCGCGAAGAAACCGAGCCGCGCCGCCTCGAAACACGGACACGATCAGGCGGCCCACAATCTCTTAACCCGAAGGAGGGGTTTACGATGACACGTCTGAGATACTTCATGGTTCTGTCAGCGCTCGCGCTCGTGACCTTGCTGGTCGCGGCCGCCTCCGCCAAACGCGCGACCGCGACGCCCGACGCCGGGGCGGGCGAGTACACCACCCTCGGCATCGAAATCCCGCTGGCCAACGGCCCCTTCACCCTCCCGGCCGCGCGCGAGGGGAGGCGGGTCTCCGCACACATACGCGTCCCGACGGTCGACAGCGCCAACGCGCGCCCCGACCAGGTGACGGCCGTCAGGCTGATGCCGAGGATCGTGGGCGACGCGGTGGAGGTGAAGGTGTACGCCCTCTACGGCGACGTGAGCAAAATCACCTCCTGCGACGGGTGGAAGTCGCTGAAGTCGTCCTACGTCGGCGAATACAAGGCGGCGAGCGGCGGCGAGTTCGAGGTCAAAGAGTTGCGCGGCCTCGGGGTCAGCTTCGGCGAGAAGCCGCTCACCGTACACGTCACGCACATGAAGGTGGCGCCGCAGCCGCAGCCGCAGACACCCATCGTGGTCACGGCCTGCGAGTGCGGCAGTTGCGGCGCGCTTAAGTGTTGCCCCGACAACGGCAAATGCCTGGGCTGCGGCAACTGCGGCAGCGTGTGCTGCGAGTAGCAGGCGCGCCCCCGTGAGGCCGCCCGAGGGCCAGGCCACCCGCGCTCGGCCACGCGGGCGCGGGTGGCCGCCCTCCGGGTGGTCTAAGGCAGTCGCCCCCTCGTCACCGGCGAACACGAGTTGTTGTAAGCGAACACATTCAGCCGGGCGTCCGGCTTTGTCGGGAGGTACCGCATATGCTTCAACGCACGACCGTCTTCACGGCGCTCGCCTGCTGGCTGACACTGACCTGCTCGCCCGCCCCTGCACAGTCGCGCGCGGACTCCGCGAGGCCGCCGCGGCAGCCGGCGGCCCCCGCCGGTGCGGCCGCCGCCGCCGCGCCCGATTCGCTCGCCGAAGCGGAGCGTGCGACGGCCGTCGCGCTGGTGCTCTCTCTGGCCGGCGGCGCGTCCGACTACCGCGACCCGTCGCTGCGTGTGCTCATACTGGCGCGGGCCGCCGACGCCCTCTGGGGGAGCGACCGCGCGCAGTCGCGCTCTCTCTTTTACCGTGCGTGGGAGGCGGCCGAGGGCGTGGACGGAGAAGGGCGGCGCCGCGCGCGGGAGGCGCGCAAGGAGTTCCTCGCCAGGAGGGCGCGCGGCTCCGTGATGATAGCGCCGGCACCGAACCTTCGCGCCGAAGTCTTAAAGCTCGCCTCGCGGCGGAGCCGGGAACTGGCCGAAGAGTTTCTCCAAAGACTCGACGAGGCGCAGGAGAAGGAGTCTAAAGAGGAGGCGGCCTCCTCTTTCTCCGACCCGACCGAGCCGCCCGACGCGACCGCGAGGCGGCTCGAACTGGCCCGCCAGTTATTGGAGGGAGGCGACGCCGAGCGCGCGGTGCTGTTCGCCAAGCCCGCCCTCGGGGCCGCGACCTCGCCGGGCATCATCTTTCTGGCGAGCCTGCGGCAGAAAGAGCCGGCGCTGGCCGACGACTTGTACGCCGCGCTGTTGAGAAGGGCCGCGGCCGACCCGGCCGCCGACGCCACGACCGTCTCCCTCCTGTCCGCCTACGTCTTCAGCCCGTCCGTGCTCGTCACGGCCACGCGGAACGGCAGGCTATCGAATCAGTGGGCCGAGTCTCTGCCCGCGCCCGCGCTGCCGGCGGAGCTACACGCCTATTTTTTCCGCGTCGCCGCACAGATTCTCATGCGCCCGCTGCCGCAGCCCGAGCAGGATCACACGTCGGCCGGGCGCACGGGAACGTACTTCACCGTCGCGCGCCTGCTCCCACTCTTCGAGCGTCACGCCCCCGAGCAGGTGCCCGCGCTCAAGGCACTGCTCGCGACGCTCACGCGGGACGTGCCCGCGCAGTACCAGGGCGACCGTGAGGGCATGCTCACGGTCGGGCTCGCCCCGCCCGCCGATGACGGTTCGCAAGACCCGCTGAGATTAATCGGCAGCGCGGCCAGCCCGGCGGAGCGTGATTCGGCCTACGCCAAGGCCGCGCGCTCCGCGGCGCTCGGCGGCGACCCGCGCGCGCGCGAGTACGCGGAGAAGATAGGCGACGCCCTGCTTCAAAGGCGCGTACTCGCCTTCGTGGATTTCGCGCTCCTGCGCGACGCCGTGGGCAAGCGAAAGGTCGAAGAGGCCGTCAGACTGCTCCGGGCCGAGGGGCTTGAGCCGTTACAGCGCGTGTGGGGCTACGCGGAGGTCGCAAGCCTCTCGAAGCGAACGTCGCCCGCGCGCGCCGCGGAGCTGCTCGACAGCGCCGTCGGCGAAGCCCGCAGGATTGAAGAGGGGAGACCCGAACGGGTCTACGCCCTGACGGCGGCCGCCGCGCAACTCGTAGACCTCGACCGCGCACGCTGCTGGGAGATACTCGCCGAAGCGGTGAGGGCCGCGAACAAGGTTAACGACTTTACGGGCAACGACGGGAAGGTCGAGTCGCGACTCGACGCGGGCGGCGGCCCCGCGGTGCTGAAAGTCGAAGCGCCCTCTTTCAACCTCGAAGGCGTCTTTGCCGCGCTAGCCCTTGACGACTTGCAGCGCGCCGCGGCGCTGGCTAACACCCTGACGGCCGAGTACCCGCGCGCCCTTTCCACCCTCGCCGTCGCGCGCGCCGTGCTCGAACGGAAGCCGCCCGGGGCGCACTGAGCCCCGCGAACGTCACACATCCCCGGGCCATTCCATGAAACGGTCTTCGGCCTCCTCGGTCAGGAAAAACATCCGGTGCTCCATCGCCTTATGATCCGTGACGATAAACATCCTGTTATGCGCGGGGCTCTTCGGCTCCTCGACCATAAATCTCCAGCCCGGCCCGGCATAGGGCTCGATGACCTCCCGCCATCCTTACCCCGTCCACGCCCTTCTATGGCCTTTTCCTGCTCCTGGGGTTTGCCTTCGCCGTCTTTGCAGCCTCCCTTTTTGTTCTATCGGGAGTCCTTTTGGTGGACTCCTTAGCGGACTTCTTGCTCTGCTTTGAACTCGCCTCATCGGCACGCCGCGAACTATTCTTACCGGCGTTAGCTGTGGTCGCCTTTGTACTATCCCGCGCCGGAGGCCGCTCAACCTCCTTCGCAGTCTTGCGCTCGACCCGCGATTTCTCCGGCACCCCCTGACGTTTATCGTCGCCGAGGTTAGCCCCGGGCTCGGGCGCTGTCGAGGTTGAGTCGGGCTCGGGGATAATGCCTGCCCTCTCGTACTCTTCCAGGCGGGGGACTGCTTTCCCCGCGAGTGTTTTGGCGGCTTCGAGGGTGGATGTTGCCGCCAGCAACCCGACCACCCGTATCGTGAGAATGGAACGCTTGCTCAGGACGCGCAGTTCTGTTGTCTGAAAGTTGACCGTCTCTTCCTTAGTCTCCGCGAAGGCATCCGCCCCTATCCCCGAGACTTCTGCCAACCTGACCACTGACTCTCCGCTCTGCGCCTTAAAGATGCGATCCTTGAGTTCTTCGAATGATTTCGCGGCATTCCACGAGGTTGTGGAGTTAGGGGCCTGCCGCTTAACGCCCAGGCTGACGAAACCCTCATCGCCACCGAACATACACGAGGAGGTTAATGTGCCCGACCTCCGGGACGATAGTTCGGTGCCGCGCATCGGCTCCTTCACCGGCCTGCCCAGGGCGGCTTCAACTTCCCCCCTCGTAAGTTGAGAGCACACATCCAGTTTATCCGCAGGCAATGTACTCCCCTCAATCGGGTCACCCGCGGCGTCAACGTCTCCTGCGGCGTTCGCCGGTGCCCCGGCTCCCCCCGATGTGGGAGTACCCTTTCTCAGCTTCCCGCACGCTAACGGCGTGATCGCGATGCCTAGAAGTGTAATAAGCAAAAATCTTCTCATAACATGATCTTCCCTTCGCAGATCGTGAGCCCTGATCTCCGCCGGTAAAGGTATCTTGGAGGAAGCAATCTAACGCCCTGCAACACCCGCGCCCCCGTTCAACGTACATAAGAGACTTCGTGATGGGGCGCCGGGTGCATGCCGTTGTTAGATGGCGAGTTACCATTGTACACTTGTCTCCCGGGCGGAATGACGGCCTTTTACCTTGTATTTTCGCCAACTCATAAGATGCTCAGGCTTATTCTCTACTCACTAGTTTTACTCTCGCTGACGAACGCCGGTCTACCCTTCCGTCAGCAGCCCGCCCGTCCCGAGCCGGGACCGGCTGAGTTGAAAGATCTTATTCGGCGGGCCGGCATTAGCATGAGCGAATACACGACCAGGTTTAAAGACCTCACGGCTGAAGAGGAGCAAAGAGTCGAAGAGTATGACGAGCAGGGCAAACTCGAGAAGCAACGGCGGATTGCTTCTGACCTGGTCATCTATCAGTCGCAACTGGACCCGTCTCAAATGGTTGAGTACCGCGACGTGAAATCGGTTGACGGCGTGGCGGTAAAGAGGCGGGAGGCGAGGCTGGTGAGCCTCCTAAACAAGTCGGCCAAGGCGGATTCGGTGAAGAAGGAGCTCGACCGGATTAGCCGCGAGAGCCGGAGGTATGACCTCGGGCATAGTTTTTACGGCATGACCCTCAACCAGGGGCTGCCGCTGGGTGAGAAAGCACGCGAGGCTTTTCAGTTCACGTCCGCCGGGCGTGAGCAGCTTAACGGCCACGATGCGCTCGTGGTTGAATACCAGCAAGTTTCGCCAATGCCTGACTTCAAGTCTGATCTCTCAGGGCTCCCATCTCCGTTAAAAGGCGCCGAGGTGTTTTTCCGTGGGCGGTTATGGTTGGATGCCGAGACGGCGCGACTCAGGCGCGAAGTGAGGGAATTGACGCTCCGGCTTCCTTCTTTAAGCCATCCCCTCGTCCTGTATAGGTTCGACCTGGACTATGCCGATAGCAGCTTCGGATTTTTAACTCCACGGCGGATAGTGGTTACTATCTACAGCCGCGGGCGTACAGGGGCCGACAAAAAGCCCGAACTCCTGTTGGGAGGAAAAATAACTTTCGAATACGGCGCGTTCAGGCGTTTTGCTGTCGACACGCCTGATGCTTCGCTCAATCCACCGGCAAAACCGTAACGCACCTAACGCTCCAGATAACCGGCGAGCATAGGCCATGACCTTTAGCGGGTGTGCCGGGAGCGAGTCCGGTTCATCTGGTTGTTATGCGCGCCTTGCCACCGATATCGTCTGGAGTCTTGCCCCGCCCTTCTGAGGCTTCGGCAAGTTCTAAATGCACCGTAGTATTTTCAGTCACGCTGCCGACCGAGCCGACCCGCCACCCCCCTGCTTCCGGCAACCCCCGCTCGGATGATTCACCCACCCCACCGGCAGTGGGCACGCCGCTTCGCTTTCGCTCACTCCGCTCTTGCAACAAACCCAGAGGCGTATACAACAGCAGCAGCAGAAGCCTGACGGGAAGAAAGAAAAACATCACCGGGAGCAAGGCGAGGTCGATAAGGAAAGTGAGCACCCCTTTACCCACGAGCCGCCATGAACTGCCGACCTGACCCTCGCGAGCCGTCGTGGTCGCGCTCTCGAAAAAGTGGTCGGCGTAGCGTGCGACGGAGCGGTCGAGATGCTTATTGACTCTGGTGAACATGCCGACCTCGCCGGTCGATAGGGCGACGGAGACCACGTCAAGGTTGGTGCCGCAGGCGGGGCAGAACTTGTGCCGGGGAGAATCATCTCTCCCGCATTTCGGACAGAACATGTGTTGACTCCTCTGACAGAATCGGCCTACATGGGCAAATACGATGCTGAAAGAGCTTGGTTCAAAGAGAATCAACCACCCGGCGCCTAACGCCCGGCATCACCCGCCGCCCCACATCTTTCGCGGAACATGAGAGTGTTCGTGTCGGCGGTCAGGTGCATGCCGTTGTTAGGCTTCGCCCCCGCTACCAGATTTTCAACCTGCGAAATTCCTGAAGCAACGGCTTCAAGGCCGTTTGGTCTGTCCGGAAGCAAAACTCTAGCTTCTGCGTGCATTCGCTATGCTCGACCAATAAACCGGATACTATGACATGACCATTCCGAGACACTTCGAACGAAAGTTGATCCTCTTCGAAAGAATGTCGCAAAATGACCTCGCCCTCCAACGCCGATTCCATCACATTCAAGTTCTCCAAGAACGCCTTCAGATTATGCTCGTCGAAATAGAAAGAGCGGGCCGCGCTGAACCCGCGGGATTCGACAACCAGGAAGCATGAGTAATCCTGCCCCGTTCTACGGACACTCCGCAATTCGAGGCGCTGAGAGTCATTGTTCGTTTGTAAGATAATGTCCATTTCCGCAACCACGAAGAAGCCTAACGCTAGGCATCACCCGCCGCCCCGCGCCGTTGAAAGTAGATGAGAGCCGTCGTGTCGGCGGTCGGGTGCATGCCTTTGTTAGATGCGGCGTGAGGTTAAAGATCATTTTCGCTGAGGCCAGCCATCTCCATCAGGTGACGGAGCAG
>DASVWB010000083.1:0-8956 GCA_036389815.1 Pyrinomonadaceae bacterium
GCCCCGGGCACGAACGTTCGTGCCCGGGGCCCCTGCCGCCGTATACGGTCGAGTCCCGTTAGTGTAGAATAAACCGTTCCACCCGGGACGTCGTATCTCAGCCTCGCAATTCGGCGGGCCGGGGCTTCGGCCGGACGGAAGCGGCTGACGCGGTCACGGAGGCTCCTTTGTCAACAGAAGTTAATCACCCCGACACTTTTCCCGGGCAGACGGGCGGCGGCGCTAAGGCCGGGCTCCCCGCGCCGCGTATGGATTGGAGTGTGATGGGTGAGACCGAGCACTTCGTACAGTTCTACGAGGCGGACGCCTTCCTCCTGAACTCGCTGGGCGAATACACGGCCGCGGCCCTCAAGGCGGGTGAGGCCGCCATCGTCGTGGCGACCGGGGCGCACCGCGACGAGCTGGAGGCGCGGTTGCGGGAGCAAGGACTCGACGTCGCCGCCGCCGCCGGCTGCGGCCAGTTGGTCTTACGTGACGCCGCCGAGACCCTCTCGAAGTTCATGGTCGACGGTTCGCCGGACGACGCGCTCTTCGACGAAATCGTCGGCGACCTCGTCGCGCGCGCAGGCGAGGGCCGACCCCGCGTGCGCATCTACGGCGAGATGGTCGCGCTCCTCTGGGCCGAAGGCAACTACGACGGGGCGATCCGCCTGGAAGAACTCTGGAACGACTTGCAGCGGAAGCACGCCTTCGCGCTCTTCTGCGCTTACCCGATGCAAGGGTTCGCGGGCGAGGGGCCGGGGCGCGGGCTGTCGAACGTCTGCACGACCCACTCGCGCGTCATCCCCGCCGAGAGCTACGCGGCGCTCGCCGACACCGACGAGCGCCTGCGCGAAATCATCCTGTTACAGCAGCAGGCCCGCTCGCTCGAAGCCGAGGTCGCGGAGCGCAGGAAGGCCGAAGAGCTGCTCCGGTCGGCGCTCGTCAGGGAGCAGGCGGCGAGGCTGGAGGCCGAGTCCGCCACCCGCCTGAAGGACGAGTTCCTGGCGACGGTCTCGCACGAACTGAGGACGCCCCTGAGCGCCATCCTCGGCTGGTCGGCCATGCTGCGCACCGGCAAGTTCGACCAGCCGGCCGTCGAACGGGCGCTGGAGACCATCGAGCGTAACGCGCGCACGCAGGCACAGCTCGTCGAGGACATCCTCGACGTCTCGCGCATCGTCACGGGTCGCCTCCGGCTCGAACTCCGCGCGGTCGAACTGTCGTCCGTCATCGAGGCCGCCGTGGAGAGCGTGCGCCCGGCCGCCGAGGCCAAAAGTATTCGGATAGACTTACTCTTCGACTATGTAGGCGCCCTCGTGTGCGACCCGGTCAGGCTCCAGCAGGTGATGTGGAACCTGCTCTCGAACGCGGTGAAGTTCACGCCCGTGGGCGGGCGCGTGACGGTCAGCCTGCGGCGCGAAGACTCCCGCTTCCTGATCGGCGTCTCAGACACGGGCGAGGGCGTGAGTGAGGAAGTTCGGCCCTACGTCTTCGACCGCTTCCGGCAGGCCGACGGGCGCACCACGCGCCGCCACGGCGGGCTCGGGCTCGGGCTGTCAATCGTACGTCACCTCGTCGAACTCCACGGCGGGACTGTCGGCGCGCAGAGCCCCGGCGTCGGCCGCGGCACGACCTTCACCGTCGAGCTTCCGGGCGCATAAATCAAATAACCGCGGCCGTGCAGGGGGCGTGAATTCGTCCTGTCCCCGCGGGTTGTGAACCCTGCCAAATTAGAGAGGCCGCCGCGCATGACCCGTGCGCGGCGGCCTCTTCGATACGTCATGGGCTACGGCAGCGGCGACCAATCCTTCCAGCCGTTGACCTCGCCGCCGAAGTAGTCCTCCCGCGTCAGCCCGAAAATGAGTGTGTCCTGTGGCCGGCCCGCGGAGTTCAGCCGCTCGTTCCTGACCCGGCCCTCCAGCGAAAACGCGAGCCGCCGCGGCACGGCGATGCTCCGCTCGTTCAGACTGTCCACGAGTAGGCCGACGCGTATGGCCCCCAACTCCTCGAACGCGAGCCGGCAGACGAGGATCACCGCCTCGGTCACGAAGCCCCGGCCCGTCGCGCTCGCGCGGAGCCAGTACCCGACGCCGAAGGTGCGCGTCCGCCAGTTTATGTCCTCCAACTGAACGCGGCCGAGGAGGCGGCCGTCCTCCCTGTGCCAGATGTCGTAGTGGATGACTTCGCGGCGGAGGAAGTTGACGTGCGCCCGCCTGACGGCAAGCTCCGCGTGCCGGCTACTCTCGTGCCAGTCCGGCCACCTCTGCCACGGCCCCAGGTGTTCGCGCGACTCCTCTATCGCTTCCCAGAATAACTCCCCCTCGCCCGGCCGCAGCGGGCGGAGCCGGATGCGCACGCCCTCAAGCTCCTCCGGGATGTCGATCAACATCGGGTCTGATTCAACGTCGCTTCTCTCGGTCATAAAGCGGCCGACCTCCCCGCGGCCGTCTCCCCGGCGCCGTCATCGTCACGCCGAGGGCGCGGCGGCCGTCTTTAGCATTCATGCCACCCAATCTATTTGCCGCGTTGAACGAGGCTGGCGGCGACCGCTACCAGCTCGGCCAGCTCGACCGGCTTCGGCACGTGCATGTGGTAGCCCGCGCGGAGCGCCTGCATCCTGTCTTCGGCGCGCGCGTACGCCGTCAGCGCGATGGCCGGCACCTTGCCGCCGCCTTCGGGGGGAAGTTCGCGCACGCGCCGTATCAGTTCATACCCGTCTTCGCCGGGCATCCCGATGTCGCTGATGAGCAGGTCGGGCACGGCGGCGGCAAACGCCTCCATCGCCTCGCCGGCCGACCCCGCGGGAGTCACTTCCGCGCCGCACATCCCGAGTCCGGCTATCAGTAAATCCCGCGTATCCGGCTCGTCGTCCACCACGAGGACCCTCAGGCCCTCTAGCCTTTCGGGGCAGTCGTAGACGGGCAGGGTGTCGCGCGCCGCCGGGTGAACGCGCTCGGGCACGCCGGCGCTCTGGTAGACGGGGACGACCGGCAGCAGCACCGTGAAGGTCGCGCCCTCGCCCTCGCCGGGGCTCTCGGCGCGCACCGTCCCGCCGTGGAGTTCGACGAGGTGGCGCACGATGGCGAGCCCCAGCCCGAGCCCGCCGTGCTGGCGTGTGGTGCGCCCGTCGGCCTGCCGGAAGCGGTCGAAGACGTAGGGCAGAAACTCGGGCGAGATGCCGGCCCCGCTGTCGCTGACGCCGATCTCGACGTGCGAGTTGACGCGCTCAAGACTCACGGTCACGCGCCCGCCCCGCGGCGTGAACTTGATGGCGTTCGAGAGCAGGTTCCAGACCACCTGCTGGAGCCGCACGGGGTCGCCCAGGACTGAGACGACCCCCGTGTCCATGATGCGCTGCACGCGCACGCCCTTCGCCTCCGCGGCGGGGCGCACCGCCTCGATGGCGGCCTCGATGAACGAGTTCGGGTCTACGGGGCGCACGTCGATGCGGAGCTTGCCCGTGATGATGCGCGACACGTCGAGCAGGTCGTCGATGAGCTGCGACTGCGCGCGCGCGTTGCGCTCTATCGTCTCGAAGGCTTTGTGGGCGGAGACTCCGTCGGACTGCCCCGTGCGGAGCATGTGCGCCCAGCCCAGTATTGCCGTCAGGGGCGTCCGCAGCTCGTGCGAGACGGTGGCGAGGAACTCGTCCTTGAGGCGGCTCGACTCCTGCGCCTCGCGGTACAGTCGCGCGTTCTCGGCGGCCGACGCCTCGGCCTCGGCGCGCGCGCGCTGCGCCGCCTCGAAGAGCCGCGCGTTGTCCATCGCGACCGCGGCCTGCGCCGCCAGCCCCTCGACGATGCGCGCCGCGCGCTCGGTGAACACGTCCGTCCCCGGGTGTCCGAAGAAGAGGCCGCCGTAGACCTCGCCCGAGCGGGAGATGACGGGCACCGAGAGGTAGCTCGTCACGGGCAGGTGCCCCTCGGGCATCCCGTAGTAGGGCGAGTTCCTACCGAAGCGCGGGTCTTTCTTCACGTCGCCGATGAGGATTGTGCCTTCGCCGCGGAAGGTCGGGCCGAAGAGGTCTGTGGCGCGCGGCATCGGGAAGTGCGCGAAGGCTTCGGCGGGGACGCCCGAGAGCGTGTAGAGCATGTAAGAGGCGCCCTCTTCGTTCAGCACGTTGTAGAAGAAGGAGCCGAAGTGCGCGCCGGTGAGTTCGGTCGCCGCGTCCGTGACGGCCTGCACCAGCTTGTGCAGGTCGAGTTCGCCCGCGAGCGTCTGCCCGAGGCGGTTGACCGTCTCGATGACCTCGGCCTGCTCGCGCAACTGCTCCTCGGCGCGCTTGCTCGCGGTGATGTCGCGGATCACCGCCGAGATGGCCATCAGGGCGCCGCCCTCGTTCGTGATCGGCGAGAGCGTGATGGCCACGTCCAGGAGCCGCCCGTCCTTGGCGCGGCGGCGGGTCTCGAAGTGCTGCGGCGCGGGCTCGCGCATGAGCCTCTCGAAGCGCTCCCTCGTCTCCTCGACGTGACCCGGCGGGGTGATGAGCGTCGAGTCCTCGCCCAGCACCTCGCCGGCGGTGTAGCCGAACATCCTCTCCGCGCCCGAGTTCCACGACGCGATTTTGAGGTTCAGGTCGGCGCTCACGATGGCGTCGTCCGAGGATTCGACGATGGCCGACAGCAGGCCGCGCGTCTGTTCGGCGCGCTTGCGCGCGGTGATGTCGCGGGCGATCTTCGACGCGCCGACGATACGGCCCTCCGCGTCCCTCACGGGCGAGACGGTGAGCGACACGTCGACGAGCGAGCCGTCCTTGCGCACGCGCACCGTCTCGTAGTGCTCGACGCGCTCGCCGCGCCTGATGCGGTCGAGGATGCGCGGCTCCTCGTCCGGGCGGTCGGCCGGGATCAGGAGGGTGACGGGCCGGCCGACGGCCTCCTCGGCGGTGTAGCCGTAGAGCCGCCTGGCCCCCGGGTTCCAACTGAGGATGACTCCGTCGAGGTCTTTGCTGATGATGGCGTCGTCCGAGTTCTCGACGATGGCGGCCGCCTGAAGCAGCCTCACCTCGGCGCGCTTGCGCTCGCTCACGTCGCGCGTGATTTCGAGGACGGACGTGGTCGCGCCGCGCACGTCGCGCACGGTCGCCCAGCGCGACTCGACGACGATCTGCTCGCCGTCCTTGCGCGTGTGCAGCAGCTCCCCCTCCCAGAAGCCCTCGCGCCGCAGGCTGTCGTATATCTGTTCGAGCGGGACAGGGGGCACGGTCTTCAGCAGCTCGTGCGGCGAGCGCCCGAGCACCTCCTCCGGCGTGTAGCCGTAGGTGCGCTCCGCGCCCCGGTTCCAGAGCGTGATCCGGTTCGAGGAGTCGCGCAGGAAGATGGCGTCGTACGCCTGGCCGATGACCTCCGCCTGGGCGCGCAGCGTCTCGTCGGCGCGCTTGTGCTCGCTGATGTCGCGCGCGATCTTCGACGCGCCGATGATGGTGCCGTCCGCCGTCCTGATGGGCGAGACGGTGAGCGAGATGTCGACGAACGTCCCGTCCTTGCGCCGCCGCACCGTCTCGTAGTGCTCGATGGGCTCGCCGGCGCGGATGCGGGAGAGGATGCCGGGCTCCTCGTCGAGGTGATCCTCGGGGATGAGGATGGTGACGGACTTGCCGATCACCTCGTCGGCCGTGTAGCCGAAGATGCGTTGGGCGCCCCGGTTCCAGCTCGTGATGACGCCTTCGAGCGTCTTGGTGATGATGGCGTCCTCGGCCGAGTCCACGACGGCCGCCAGCCAGTAGGCGGCGACGTCGGGCCTCTGCGGGTGTTCGATGGGGCTGCCGGTCTCGGCGGCGGACAGGGAATCTACGGGCTTTTCCTCGGGCATAGGCGACTAAACCGACACACGTCTCCGTGGCTTCTTAGCTTACGGGGGAAAGCGGGTGGGGGCTCACCAGTATAACTCAAGGGTCGGGTATTCCTACGCCCGCCTTGCCGCCCCCCGACTTGTTGGGAAAATCTGACATGCTCTGTAAGGGCCCAGTGTTCGTGCCTCCGAACGACCGGGCCGGCCGCGGGAACCGCGTGCGCCACGTCTCAGGGGGAAGCGCCTAACGGGCGCGGGGATTCGGACGGCGGGCCAGAAGCGTCGCCAGCGTCGCCGTCAGGTACCGGAGGTCGAGCGGCTTGGTCATGAAGGCGTCGAACCCGGCGGCGATGGCCTTGCCCCGCCACTCCCAGCGGTTGAAGGCCGTGCAGGCGATAAGGGGCACGCCCGCCAGCGCGGGCTCCCTCCGCATGAGCCGTGCGGCGTTGTAGCCGTCGATGCCCGGAAGGCTCATGTCCATGACGACGGCGTCCGGCAACTCCCTGAGCGCCGTCTCGACCGCCGACAAACCGTCGCCGGCGGTCAGGACTTCGTAGCCCTCGCCCTCGAACGTCAGGCGCAGTAGTTCGCGCAGGTCGGGCGCGTCCTCCACCACGAGGATGCGGTAGACCCCGGCGCTCGCCGGGTCGGTGGCTGCCCTCTGTGGAGCGGTGGTCATAAGGGTAGATGGTTGCCTCGGCCGGCCGCCGTGTGCCCGCAGCCGTATGCGTGTGTCGCCGTCTCCTAATAAAACAATCGTGTTCGGGTCGTCCGCACCGGCGCGCGCGGGTTCGTACCGTTACCCGTCATCCGGCCCGCCGGGTCGCGATAGGGGGCGAATCCCGTGCCGCGCGGGGAGTTGGTCGGCGGCTCATGTCTCGAACCGGCGGCGCTCGACCGCGGGCGGGAAAATCCGTAACATCTCTCCCCGCCAGCTAACAATTCTCAGTCCGGATACCAGTGGCGTGAGATGGATACACCGAGGCCCTCGTCCGACGCCGGGCACCACCTGCGGCCCCGGCGTCAGGCGCTTTGTTTTATGGGGGGCGTGAAATCCGGCGGGAAGATAGTCAGCGGGCAGGGCACGTGGCACATCAAGGTTGCGCCGGACAAGGCCCGCGACGAGCCAATGACGGTCACGCCAAGGGTAACAGGCTAGCCCGCTTCGCTATCCTCGACGAGATGAAAAGCTATCGTCCAAACCTTGGCGAGTTGCGCAGCGTCCACCGGCCGCCGAAACCCAGCCTCTGGCCGACGTTGGCGCTCAGCACACCCCTCTTAATAATTGCCGCCTTGTGCACCCTCCTGATATTCGATTCCTTCACCGGCGTTTTTACCGGAAGCAAGGGAGGCACCTCCGATGTCGTCTCTAATTACTTCATCTGCATGGGCGCCGTCGGCCTGTTGTTAGCCATCTTGGGGGGCGTGCTGGTGAGCGATTACCGCGCGTGGTCTGCGACGAGGACCGTCAAACTAACCGTCTATCAGGAAGGCTTCACCTATGAGAGCCGGGGCCGAATAGAAGTCTGCCGCTGGGACGAGATAGAAAAGATGAAGTCCGGGTTCACGGAGGTTCATTCCAAAGCGTTCCGTACAAGGGTGAGGGTAATTCGCTCGGTTGTAAAAAAGGACGGCACGGTGATCGACCTCGCCAGGACGCTAGACCTCAGACGGATTACAGAACTCATAAAGGCTGCAAAGGGGAATGCTTCTTGATTCGAGGCGCGGGCCGCGAAGCGTGACGCCACACCGGGCCTGATAGGACGAGAAGGGTGACCGTCATCCTCGCGGCGCGCGGGCTGTGGAGATTGCGGCGGGGCGGCCGACGCGACGCGCGTGTCGCCCTACGGCCTGACGTAGTCGGTCCACAGGAAGAGGTAGGTCGCATACCCGTTAACGGCCATTGACGCCAGCGAGAGTGCCGCCTCGGATTTCGACAGTTTGGCGGAGCCGTTCTCAAGCAGGATCAGAAACATCCACGGGAGCAGAATCATTGCGTAGCGGTAAGAATACTGCCACCCCCCCGGATTGCCGTGGAGCCACAGGATAAAGGTTAACCCCGCGATAGCCAGCCAGGCCGCCGCCTTCGCCCCTTTATCGCGCGCCCCCCTCCTGAAGAGTAGCAGCAACAGCGGACAACTCAGAAAAATAGACCCGCCGAATCCCGTGGGCACCAGATATGGATACTGCGTGATTCTCTTCCACGGCTCGAATATCATCTTTTCGGCGTTGAGGGGGATGGCGCGCACGGAGAAGATGCCGTGTTTATACCAAGGCTCCTGGAGCACGCCGGGAATTCTGGCGTAGCCGAAATCAATCGCCGACGAAAACCTCGCATAATTATAAGCGAGTGTTAACAGGCCCAACGCGAGGGGGACGAGACAGAACTGCGAGAGGGTCACGAGTTGCCCGCGGGAGGGGGCGAGCGTCCGCGCGCGAGTCTCCTGTGCCGGCCGTCCGGGCCTTCTTCCTTGAGACTCACCCGACCCGCCCGCCTTGTTAACGCTTACAGCGTCACCTACCCCCGCCCCCCGTAAGAGAAAATATATGAACACCGGGGCGGTGAATACGACCTCGCTGCGGTTACCGAAGGCCAGCGCGAAGAAAAAGCCGGCCCACACCGGCCTGCGCCGCACTAACGAAAAATAGATGGCCCCCAGCTCGCCGACGACCGCGAACCCGAGGGCGAGCTGCCACGCGCCGGCGAAGGCGAGGTTGCACCACATCCACGTGCCGAACACCACGGAGAACGCGAGCAGCAGCCGCCGGCTTACGGAGTCACCGTGACGGCCCGACAGGAGGAAGGTCAGTAAAGCGGCGGCGCTGGCGACGAGCGCGGCGAGCGTGCCGGCGGGGAAGCTTTTGATAAGGTGCGCACGCTTCAGCAGCGCGACCGGGAGCACCGTGAGTACGCTGCCCAGTGGGAACACCGAGTAGTACACGCCGCCGAACGGCACCATCTCGTTCAGCCACGAAGGGGGGGCCTCCGTCAGGCCGAGCCTCCCGTGCAAGAAAGCCTCGGCGATCCTGAAGGTATAGTCATAAAAGTCCTGCGGGCGGGGGTTGGAATAAAAGTAGACGGCGAAGGTGGCCAGCACCAGAAGTAACGAATGCCTCCACGCCTGATTCCTGTCTGAAGTCATGCAAGGCCCCGTCTTACAGCGGCGGGGGGGGGGGGGGGGGG
>DASVWB010000084.1:0-16146 GCA_036389815.1 Pyrinomonadaceae bacterium
TGGAGCGAGCCTGCTGCGCCCCGCCAACGCGTGCGGCGGCGGCGAAAAAAAGGGGCCGCGGTACTTCAAGAGTACCGCGGCCCCTTTTGTTTCAGGCGCGCCGCCCCGGAGTGCGGGCCGGCGCGCGTCAGTTTAAGTTCACGGCCCGACCGTGAAGTAGCCCGGGGGCGGGGCCCCGCCGTTGGCCGAGCAGAACGTCGCGGCCGCGGTGGCCTGCGCGTTGACCGACGAGGTGTCGGCCGCGCTGTTGCTGAGCGGCACCTTGACGGTCTGGCAACTGACGGCCGTGTTGCCCGAGCCGTCCGTGCCCTTGACCACTATCAGGTAGACGCGGCCGTTGCCGGCGCCGTCGCGCTCGCGCCGGAGCTTGAGCGTGCCGAGGCCGATGTCGGCGGCGTCGGGCGAGTGGGGCGCCGCCCCGTCGTCCTCGTCCGAGTAGACCTTGACCTGCGCCGGCCCGCCCACCGAGCAGTTGTCGGTGACCGTGGCCGAGAGGCCGACGTTAATCAGCGCGTGGTTGAACGGCGGGCCCATGAGCATCACCGCCACGGTCGCGAGCACCGAGGGCTTCTGCGTGTCCTGCACGGTCACGGTCTGCGTGGCCGTGGCCGTGTTGCCGTGGATGTCGGTCGCCGTCCAGGTGATGGTCGTCGTGCCGACGGGGTACGGGTCGTTCAAGTCCTGGTTGTCGCTGCGCGTGCCGGCGACGGACTGGACGCCGCAGTTGTCGTTCGCCGTCGCCGTGCCCGGGTCGACGGACGCCGAGCAGGAGCCGTAGTCGTTCGCGGCCGTCTTGTTGGGCGGGGCCGTGACGGTCGGCTTCGTGTCGTCGACGACCGTGACGTTCTGCGTGTCCGTCCCCGTGTGGCCGGCGCCGTCGGTCGCCGAGTAGGTGACGACGGTCGTGCCGACGGGGTAGGGCGCGCCGAGCGGCTGGTTGTCGCTGCGCGTGGCGGTGACCGCGAGGTCTCCCTCGCAGTCGTCGTGGGCCGTGGCCGCGCCGAGCGACGCGACGTTGGCCTCGCACGACGTGGCGCCGGGGCCGGTGTTGGCCGTCACGTCGGCCGGCGCGCTCACCTGCGGGGCCTGCGTGTCGGTGACGTTGACGACGACCGTGTCCTGCGCCGAGTCGCCCGACGGGTCGGTCACCTTGAGCGTGACGGTGTGCGAGCCCGTCGCCAGCGTGACGCCGAGCGTCTGGCTGGTGCCGAGCACGCTGGCGCCCTCCTTCCACTCGTAGGAGAGCGGCGTGTCGTTGTCGGGGTCGGACGAGCCCGAGCCGTCGAGCGTGACGGCGGCCTGGCCGCCGACGCACTCGGCCGTCTGGTCGAGGCCGGCGTTCGCTATCGGGGGCTTGTTGCACCCGCCGTCCGTATGGCCGCCCGACTCGGTGTTGCCGTTCAGCTTCCAGATGTCCTTGCCGGAGGCCGGCGCGGATTCGAGCACGAAGGCGACGTTGTAGTCGCCCGGCTGCTCGACGCCGAACAGGAACCGCAGGTTGACGGAAGCGCCCGGCGCGAGGCCCGAGCCGAGGTTGACGGCGAACGTCGAGTTGACGCCGCCGCCCGCGGCCTGAGCCGGCGGCACCTGCAACGTCGTGCCCTTGACGGGCGTGACGCCGACCGTGGTGTCGCCGGAGGAGAGCGCGCGCAGGTCTGCCGCGCCCGCCGCCGCCGGCTTGGTCGAGAGGTCTACGACGCGGAACCGCAGCGCCGTGACGTTGGCCGCCGTGTTGTTCTTGAACGTCCGGCGGAACTCAATCGTCCCCGCCGAGCCGTTCGCCACCGCGGCCGAGCCGCGGACGACGTTCGGCGAGCCGCCCACGCCGGCCGACGGGTCGAGCAGGTCGCGGCCGAAGTGGGCCGAGCCCGAGGTGGCCGAGCACGGCACGGGCCCGCGCGGGCCGGCCGAGCCCTCCGGCCCCGGCGCGCCGAGCGTCGAGGCCCCGCCGCCGACCGAACCGCCTGCCGTCGAGACGAGGACGAAGTCGGCCGCGTTGTCGGTCGTGTCCTGCGTCAGCCCCTTCGAGACCTTCCTGACGAAGCTGTACTCGGAGGTGCTGCCCGCGGCGGCCGGCAGGTTGTTGCCTTCGCGCAGCAGGTCGCAGTTGCCGCCCGCGTTCGCGCCGAAGCCGACCGCGTCGAGGCGGTTCGCCGAGCCGACGCCCGCGAGGTCGCCCGCCGCGAAGAGCCCGACGTTGCCGTCGTCCTGGATGTCGGACGAGAGCGCGGCGTCGCCCGCGGCGTAAGCGCCGAGCGAGTAGGCCGAGCCCGTCAGCAGGTAGTTGCCGCGCGCCGGGATGACCGTGCCCGCCGGGATGGAGGCCACGACGACCGGCGTGTCGGAGCAGCCCGCGCCGCCCGCGACCAGCGACCAGCCGCCGGCCGGAACCGTCACGTCGGCGTCGGTGGTGTTCAGGAGTTCGACGAAGTCGTCGCCCGCGCCCGCCGGGCCGCTCGTGCGCAGCTCGGAGATGATGACCGGGCTCGGGATCGTCTCGTCGGTGATGGTGCCGGTCGCCTGCCCGTCGCCGATGGTGGCGTTCGACGGGTTGGAGAGGTTGACGAGGAAGGTCTCGCTCCCCTCGCCCGCCGTGCCGTCGGCGTTGACGGGCACGGAGACGGTCTGGACGGTCTGGCCGGCCGTGAAGGTCACGCTGCCGCTGGCCGTCGCGTAGTCGTCGCCGGCCGTGGCCGAGCCGTTGTCCGCGGTCTCGTAGCTGACCGTCACGTCGTGCGTGTACGCGTTAGAGAGCGCCACGGTGAACAGCATGTTGGCCGTGCCGCTCGCCGGCTCTGCGACCGTCGCGTCGTTGACCCTGACGGACGGCGGCAGAAGGATGGGCGTCACGGTCGGGTCGGTCTCGCCGCTGTTGGCGCCGACGCTCGGGTCGTCGGTCAGGGCGGAGATGCCGCCGTCGGCCGTCACCGTGCCCTGGTTCGAGACCTGCGGCTGCGCGCCGTCGAACGGGCTCTCGACCGTCGCCTGGAAGGTGATGGTCACCGAGTCGCCCGACTTGAGCGTGCCGATGTTGACCGTGAAGGTGCCGCCGGAGAAGGCCGCGGCGGGGGCCGCCGCGGGCGCATACCGCGCCGTCTCGGCGCGCGCCTCGCCCGCGATGGTGGCGGCGGCGAGCACCTGCCCGTTCTCCGAGTTGGCGAGGCCGCGGCGGAGCTTGGCCTGCGCGGCGGCGAGTTCGGACTCGGACGAGAAGCCGGCCTCGACGCCGGCGCCCGCGAGGGACCGGCCGGAGGCGGCGAGTTCCGCGTGGCCGTTGCCGACGGCGGGCGCTGAAAGCTCCGCGAGGCCGGCCGGCTGCGCGCAGCTCCCGGGGACGAAGCCGCCGCCGCCCGCGGCGACGGAGTTCTGCGCTAGGACCGACTCGGCGCCGACGTTGCGGTTCTGGACGTAGGCGATGACGGCCGCGTTGTCGTTGTTGGCGCCGCCGTAGCCGGGCAGCTTCATCGTCGTGAGCTGCCGCTGGCGGAGGAGGAAGTCTCGGCCCCCGGTGCCGCTCTCGTCGCCGGCGTTGGCCGCGTCGTTGTCGCGGACGTCGAGGCACATCGTGTAGGTGTCGCCCGAGAGCGTGCCCAGGTTGACATCCATGCCGGCCTGCGTCGCGGGGAAGGTGGAGAAGTTGGAGATGGTGTTGTTGGTGACGGTGGCGTTGATGTTGCCGACCGTGCCCGTGGTGCCGTTGGCGTTGATGTCGCCCGACTGGAGCACGATGCCCTTGTTCGCGTACTGGAATATCTGGTTGCCGTCGATGAGGACGGTCTGCGCGGCGCGCCCCACCGTCCTGATGTCGATGTCGGTCGCCTCGCTCGCGCCCGAGCCGTCGATGGTCGGGACGCCGAAGACGTTGTTCCTGATCCTGCCGGTGGCCGAGCCGTGGCCGATCTGGAAGACGACGAGCAGCGCGTCGCCGCGCGCGCCGCGGAACGAGTTGCCCTCGCCCGCGCCCGGACCGCCGATGTCGTAGGCCAGCGTCGGGGCGGCCGCGGGGGCGCCGCCGCCCGAGAGCGTGATGCCGCCGCCGCCGGTGAGGATGAACGGGTGCGTGTTGTTGACGGTGTTGCCCTTGAAGACGAGCTCGCCCGTGGCCACGTCGGTCAGGTCGAGCTGGAGGATGTCGCCGCGCGCCGAGGTGAGCCGGCTGTTCAGGACGCTCACCTTCACGACGGCGTTGTTGCGCGCCTGGATGAAGAGGCCGTCGTTGCCGTTGGCGTTGCCGAGGTCCATCGGCCCCTCGGTGAAGTCGTCGAAGGTGAGGCGGTCGAGCACGCCCGCCGTGTTGACGACGCGGACGTTGTCCCGGACGCCGCCCTGGACGACGCTGTGCTCGACGGAGGCCGTGCCGGTCAGCTCGTCGAAGGCCACGGCCGCCTCGTCGAAGGGCGCGAAGGCCGTGGTGCCGTTCACGCCGTTGACGGTGCAGTATTCGAGGTGGACGTTCGAGACGTTCGAGCCGCGGACGGCGAAGTTGGAGTTGTCGCTGAGGTGCATGCGGCGCAGCGTGACCTCGTCGGCGTTGCTGAGGTAGACGCCGACGCCGGCGCTGGTGCCGTCGCTGCCGACGGTGTTGCCGACGCTGCCGCCCGAGAAGGCGGAGCCCGTCGCGTCGTTGGCGGCGTCGCCGGTGACGACGAAGCCGGCCGCGGCGCCCGGCCCGTCCGTGTTCGTGAGCACGATGCCGTTGGGCGGGTTGCCGGGCGAGACGGCGGTGGCCGAGACGCTGGTGAGCGTCAGGCCGAGCGGCGTGCGCGCGGCCGGCGAGGCGCCGGCGACCTCGACGGCCGTCTGGTTCTTCGTCGCGACGGTGCCGCTCGCAGAGGTGATGGTGCCCGTGTTGTCGGTGGCGTGCAGGCCGCGCGCGCCCTGCGCGGGCGCGATGTCGAGGTCGGCGAAGGCCACGGACGCGGCGTTGTTCGTCAGCAGCACGCCGGTGTTCGCAGAGTTGTTGACGGCGGTGTTGCCGAAGGAGGCCGAGCCCGAGACGTTGTCGACGCGCAGGCCGCGCCCGTTGCTGTCGGTCGAGAAGGTGGTGGCGAAGGCCAGGTTGGCCGCGAGGTTCTCAAGGTCTACGGCCGCGCCGCCGGTCGAGCTGACGGTATTGGCGGCGTTCGTCATGTTGAGCGTGAAGCCGCCGGCGCTGTCGGCGACGACGCCGCGCGCGCCCGTCGCGTTCGTGTTGAGGTGGACGGGGCCGGCGAAGGTGACGGAGGAGTTGCCGTTGCTGAGCGTCGTGACGGCGTCGGCCGTGCCGTTCGTCCCCGTCACGGTCGAGGCGGCGTCGAAGCTGACGGCGCCGCCCGTGCGGCCGTGAACGTCCACGACGTGCCCGCCGTTCTGTGTGACGGTGTTGGCGACGAAGGAGACGGGCGCCGACCCGCCGCCGACGGCGACGGCCGCGCCCGAGCTGTTGCACACGACCGAGCCGCCCGTCACCGTGACGGGGCCGGCGACGTTGGCGAGGGTGATGCCGCTGGCCGACCCGACGGCGGCGGCGCCGACGTGGCTGATGACGGTCGTGCCGCCGACGGCGCCGCCCGCGACGGCCGAGGAGCCGGCGGCGGTCGCGCCCGCGTTGACGTACATGACCGTGTTGCCGTCGGCGAGCGTGACGACGTTGCCGCCCGCGTTCTCGATCATCGGGTTGCCGACGGCCGCCGGGCGCGCGTCGCTGTGCGGGGGCACGTTGATGCCGAAGGCGGCGAGCGCCGCGTCGAGGCTCGTCCCCTGCCCCACGAGGCGCTGGGCGTCTTCGAGCGCGATGCCGCCCGCGTAGCTGCCCGAGCCCTGATGGACGAAGATCACGTCCGAGGGGTCGTCCGGGTCGCCGGAGCCGCCCGCGCCGTTGAGGGGCGCGAGGCTGTTGAAGGGCGAGGTCAGGCGGCCGTCGCCGTTCGACGCCGCGCTGTTGTCAACGAACCAGACCATGCCGCTCACGTTGAAGGTGGCGGTCGCCGTGTCGCTGCTCGTGCCGTCGGAGACGGTGTAGGTGAAGCTGTCGGTGCCCTCGAAGCCCGCGGGCGGGTTGTAGCTGAAGCTGCCGTCGCCGGCCGCGGCCGTCACCGTGCCGCCGTTGGCGGTCGTGGCCGAGAAGGGCGCGGAAGTGTCGCCGCCTATCGCCGAGACGCTGAGCCCCGAGTTGTTGCCGGTGTCGGGGTCGCGGTCGTTGGCGAGCAGGTCGCCGGCGCCGTCGGGGACGCTGATGCGCACGTTGCCGAGGACGCTGTAGCTGTCGCCCGCGGCGACGGGCTGGGTGGCGACCGAGCCGGGGACGAGCGTCGTGTTCGGGTCGACGGTGTCGGTGAACTGGACGTTCGTCGCGTCGGGGCCGCTGTTGGTGACGGTGACCGTGTAGGTGACGGTGTCGCCCGGCTCGGCCTTGCCGTCGCCGTCCGGGTCGGCGAAGGAGTCCACCTTGGTCGCCGAGAGCCCGCCCGCCAGGGGGATGGCCGGCGGGGCGGCGGGCGCGGCGCGCAGCGCGTCGGCGCGGCGCGGGCCCGAGGCCGCGCGCGCCAGCCCCACCCGCGCGGGCAGCACGGGCAGGACGACGAGCGCCGTCGAAAGTATGAAAGAGAGCGTCCTGTAAAGCGGGCGAGCAGACGTGTCGGGGCGGAACTTACCTACGCTTGGGGGCATGGCCGGGGGTGTCTCCTTGGGTCAAGAATTGGGCAACGTGGGCGGCTTCCGAAGTCCGGATTCGTGGAGCTAGTAAGAGCGGGGCGTTTCCCGCGGAGCAAGCAGATGGTGGAAAGCCTAAGATCGGCCGAACCTGTGTTGGGAGCGCAACAATAGCTGAATGGCACCAGCGTGTCAACTCATTTCTTGGAAAGCGCCCTGAAATCATACGAACGCGCGAAAGGGTGGATCGCCGGGCGGGCTTTGCTCTCCGCACGGCGACCCGCCTCTCCGAAACGCGCCGGAGTTTAGTCGCGACCCGCCGCCTCACTTCACCTCCCGGAGCAGCCATGCGAGGACGGGGTGCTCGACCTCCTGAAGATGTGCGGGCGAGAAGACGTGGTCTACGTGGCCGTAGTCGGCCCGGTAGTGCAGCGTGACCCTGGCGTTCGTGAGCAGCGCCTTCGTGTCCAGCATCTCGGGGCCGAAGCCGCGCCCGCCGGCGAACATGATGACGGGCCCGGCGAAGTTCTGGAGGTTGTCCGAGTAGGTGCGGTCGCCGGCGAGGCCGCAACTCACGTCGCGGATGGTGCGGGTCGCGACGTAGTCCACGAAGCCGCGGATGTTCTCGTGCACCAGCGCCTCGTCGGCGTAGGTGAACCTGTCGGCCTCGACGCTGCCGGCGAGGAAGGCGTAGCCGGGGCGTGGCGTGGTCGGGCCGACGGGCGGGGCCGACATCGCCGCCACCCAACCGCGGTGGTTGCTGAGGCCGGGGAAGAAGGGCGACGGCGCGTCGGGCGCGACCTCGGCGAGCTGGCTGATGAGCTTGAAGAAGGGCGTGTTCTGCCCGTCGTAGAAGCTGCCCTGCGCGAGCTGTGCGTCGAAGAAGGAGCAGAAGCCGGCGTTGACGGCGCGCTCCTCGGGGTTCTCCGTGTAGAGCGTGCCCTCGATCATCAACGCGCCCGCGTAAGCCCCGGGGTCGGCGTTGACGGCGGCGACCGTGACGATGCTGCCGAGCGAGAGGCCGCCGACCACGGGCTTCTCGCCCGGGTGCGCGAGCGCTATCTGCCGGCGGATGTAGGCCACGTCGTCGAGGATGGTCTGCACGCCCCAGCCGGCCATCGCCGAGCAGTCGGCCGCGCCCGACTCGCACGCCCCCGGGGCGAGCCCCTGCACGCGCTGCGAGTAGCCCCACACGTCGAAGCCGCGGCGCGCGAAGAAGCCTGCGAACGACCTGTCGTAGTCGCCGCCCGAGGTCTCGTAGTTCTGGAAGCCGCTCCCGAGGGGCGGCAGCAGGAGGAGCGTCCCGCTGTGCCCTTCCGCGCCCTCCTTGACGACGCGTGTGACGCGGAAGCGGTCGAGCTGGTTCGCGCCGGCCTGGACGGTGGTGACGGTCTTCTTCAGGTCGCCGGCGACGGTCGAGGTCTCGGTGCCGACGACCTGGTAGGTCTGCGCGTAGGCCGAGCCGGCGCAGGACAGCAGCGCGAGCAGTGCGAAAGCTCTGAGGGTTGTCTTCATCATCGGTGTCTCCATAGGAAGGCTTTGAGAGTTATGGGCGGAGGGTTAAGGCGCGCCTCCGTGGTATGAGCGGGGAGGTAAGACGGCTCCCCGCGGGCGGTGTGGGGTTCGAGAGAGCGAGCGGCGCGAGGCGGCCGCGGCTTGAGCACGAACGGTAATGTCCCCCAACGCCTAACGCGTAAACGGTTCGGCGGAGGGATCAGCCGGCGTGGATTTTTTTACTGCGCTAGTTTGTCGGGGCTCCGCCTACAGACCGGCGAGGCGCTTCTCGGCGGCGTCGAGCGGCGGCAGGTCGTTCTCGGGGCGGTCGAGGTAGAAGTAGGCGCAGCTCGACCAGTCGTCGGAGCGCTCGAACTTCCCGTCCTTCGTCAAATCCATCTCGACCTCGCCCGGGCCCGCGCGGTAGAGCCGCCGCCCCGTGCGGAAGAAGCCGCCGCGGCTGTGGTCTGCGAGGTAGCCTATCTGCTGGATGGTGACCCGCACGTCCCTGCGGAAGTAGACCGGGTCGAGGACGTGGTAGCGGTAGAAGCACCAGCGCATCCGCCCCTCGTCGGCCACGGGGCTGCCCTGGTAGAGCGTCGAGTAGCGCCCCTGCCCCCAGCCTGTGCCGATGTAGTCCTCGGCCCCCGTGCCCGCGAGCGTCGGCAGCGCCCCGTCGCCGTCGAGGTAGATTTTCACCTCACCCTCGCCCCACCACGTGTTGAAGTATTCGGACTGGTTGACGATGACGCCGAGGTTCGCCCCGAGGTAGCGGCCGCGCCCCGAGACCTTCGGCAGGATTTCGTAGTCGCGCCGCAGCGCGGTCGGGTTCTCGCGCCGCCAGTGCGCGTGGAAGTAGAGCACGTTGGCCGGGTGGCGGTCGCCGAGCGTGTAGTCCACGTCGTAGAAGAGTTCGGGCAGGTCGCGCCCGCTCTCGTTCCGCATCACGACGCGCATCCCCGTGCGGAAGGGCATCGGCACGAAGCAGTTGAGGCTGCGCCCCTCGGGGTTCGAGAAGAGCGCGGAGTCGAAGGCGGCCATCGCGCCGAGGCCGACGCCGAAGAAGTCGCCGACGGGCGCGCTCACGGCGGGTCTGGACGCCCCGTCCCAGAACATCTCCAGCCGCAAGCCGCGGAGCATCTGCGGGCTGCGGTCGGGCATCGTCATCCAGATGCGGCGCACCATGCCGGAGGTGTTCTTCGCCTCGGCCAGCACGACGCTCTCCCCGGCCTTGATGGGGATGGTGGGCGAGCCCTTGCGCCCCCCCGCGGCCTGCCCGCCCCGCCCCTTCTCGCCCGAAGGGTTCTCGGGGCTCGCCCAGCGCGTCTCCACGTCCTGCATCTCGTAGATCGCCTGCGCGCGCCCTTCGCAGGCGCCGCCGGCCGCGAGCAGCAGCGCGGAAAGAATAAGGGTCTTCACGTCGGGCTTCATGGCTCTCCTTACTTAAGGCGGGCGAAGTCGGCGTCCGCCGACGGGACTACGAGGCGGTCGCGGCCGGGCGGCGGACGCCGTGCGCGAGGGGCGTGACGGCGGCCGCGACCGCTTCCTCGTCGCCGCCGGCCTCGACGCCGCGGAAGAGCGCCCAGCGCTCCTCGTGCTCGGCGGCGCCGCCCGGCTCCAGCCGCGTGAGCGGTGCGAGCGACTCGACCTCGACGAACGCGCCGGCCGTGAAGACCTGCGTGTTGCAGTTGTAGTCCGGGTAGGCGGCGCCCTCGGCGTAAGGGTAGGTCTTGACGAACAGCTCGCCCCCGACGTGGTACGCGGCCCAACCCTGCTTGTTGAGCAGCCCAATCTTCTGGGGCGCGTCGTTCCCCGCGTCCGGCCTCACGCGGACGAGGCGGCGCCCGAGCGAGAGCCGCGCGTCCGTCAGGTCTGTGTAGTGCCAGAGGACGAGGGGGCGCGCAGGGAGGAGGAATTCCGGGTGCGGCCCGAAGGGCTCCTGCGGGATGACGACCTCGCCGCCCGGCCGCATGACGGTCAGCGCCCACGGCGCCAGCTCCACGGCCCACGCGCCGCGGTTGACGACGCGGTGCAGGACGCGCACGCCGCTCCCCTCCCCGTCCAGCTCGACCAACATCTCTTTGCGGAGCCCCGTGCGCGGGTCGGCGGGCTGCGCGAAGCGCGCGGCGCGCTCCCCCTCCTCGGTCACTTCGAGCGGCGCGTCGTCGGGCGCGTAGCTGCGCGGCGAAGCCTCTGGCGCGGCCCAAAGCCTGTGCCCGCCCCAGGGCTTCCACACGCCCCACTCTGTCTCGACCGACGCCTCCGGGTATTCGCCGAAGACGTTCTCGCCGCCCTCGAAGGCGTAGCGCAGGACGCGCGGCCCCACCCCGGCCGTCACGACGACCTCGACCGTCCCGTTCGACAGCCGGCGGCAGTCCGGCAGACCCATGTAGGAGAGCTTTTCCAAGGCTTTCAATACGCGAAAGATTGGTAGACCTCTTCGCCGTCGTCGTCCGCCGCCTCGACGACCGGGTTGAAGCGGAGTAGGAAGCGCGCGCGCTCCGAGAGGGATTCGTACGTCTGCCGCGGGACGCGTATCGAGACTTCGGGGCGGAAGAGCCAGCGGCGGCTGTAGCCTAAGACCACCATCGGGCGCGGCTCGCGCGTGCGGTTCGGCGTGCCGCGGTGCAGGCCGCGCACGTCGCGTATCATCACGTCGCCCGCGCGCAGCATGATGGGTTCGAGCCTCGCCTCGCCCGACCCGAGGCGGCGCAGGCCCTCCTCCTTCGACAGCATGTGCGTGGCGCGCGCCACCTCGAACGGGCCGTTCTCCGCGGTCACGTCCACGAGCGGGAAGTTGACGGCGAGCTGGAAGGGCGGCGTCTCGCGCCCCCACTCGGGGAAGAGCGGCGGGGCGTCGCGGTGCACGTCCTGATACTCGGAGCCGAGCAGCGGCGTGTCGGTGGCGAGCTGCACGAGCGCCGCGTCCTCGCCCACGAGCCCGCGCACGACGCCGAGCACGTCGTCGTCCTCGAAGACCTCGGGGTCTGCGAACGGGGCGGCGAAAGGCAGCGTCACGTAGTAGCGGCCGGGCCCGCGGTTGAGCCTGTGCCCCTCGCGCTCTATGTGCCTCTCAAGCAGCGGCGCGAAGGCCGCGCGCCACGCCTCCATCTTCGCGCGCGAGAAGTGGCCCGGCAGCACGCAGAAACCCTGCTCCAGCACGGCCCGCGCGAAAGCTTTAATCTCTTCTTCGCCGTAACGCATCTCTTAAGGCGCCGAGAGCCGGCCGTCACTTCCGCCCGCTCAGACGATTTTGAATGATGACGACCCCCAGGAGGATGACGCCGCGCAGCACGAGTTGCCACCAGGGGCTGATCCAGCCCTCCAGGTTGAAGATGTTGAAGATGAGCGCGAGCAGCAGCATGCCGACGAGCGTGGAGCCGACGCCGCCCTGCCCGCCCGTCAGGAGCGTCCCGCCGACGACGACCGCCGCGATGGCGTCGAGTTCCCACCCGACGGCCGCGACCGGCTGCCCCGTCCCCAAGCGCGACGCCAGCATCACGCCGGCCAGCCCCGCCAGCGCCCCGCTCAGCGCGTAGACCCCGACGGTCACGCGCCGCACGTTCAGCCCCATCAGCCGCGCGGCCTCCTCGCTGTCGCCGAGCGCGTACGTGTGGCGGCCGAAGCGCGTGTAGTTGAGCACGAGCCACCCGAGCGCGTAGGCCGCGAGGAGTATCAGCACGGGGTAAGGGGCGGAGAAGACGCCGAGGTCTACGCGGCCGCGCCCCAGCTCGCGGAATCCTTGCGCGCCCGCCGGCACGCTCAGCGTCTTCTCGCCCGTGTAGACGAGCGCGAGCCCGCGCGCCGCGATCATCATCGCCAGCGTCACGATGAAGGGCTGGACGCGAGCCCCCGCGATGACCAGCCCGTTGACGAGCCCGAGCGCCGCGGCCACGGCGACGCCCGCCGCGAGCGCCGCGAGGAGCCCGCGGTCGGCGAGCCCCGCCGCGACGACGCCCGCCACGGCCACGAGCGAGCCGACCGAGAGGTCTATGCCGCCCGTCAGGATGACGAACGTCATGCCGAGCGCCACGAGCCCGAGCATGCTGTTCTGCCTGAGCACGTTCGTCAGGTTCTCTTCCGTCAGGAAGCGCTCGTAGCGCGCGAAGGCGAAGGCGGCGACCGCGACGAGCGCCACCAGCGCGCCCTGCCGCTGTAGGAAAGACGCCGCGCGCGCCCGCAGAGTCCTCCCGCGCACCGACCCGGCAGTCAACTCGGCCTGACTCATCGCACCTCACTCCTTCGTCGGCGTTATCCTCACCCAGTCGAAGCGCGCGCCGCCGCCCGCGGCCGTGAGCGCGACGCGCGCGCCCTCGACGAAAGAGCCTTCGACCGCGCCGCCCACCTCCGTCCACGCGCGCCCGTCCGCGCTGAAGGCGAAGCGGTAGCGCTCGCCGCCCTCGGCCTTCATGCGCAGGTAGAGCGCGGCGGAGGCCGGCGCGCGCGCCGCGGCGGCGATAGTCTCTTCGCGCCCCTCGCGCCGCCAGACGGCGACGCGGCCGCCGCCGGCCACGACGCCGAGCGCCGCGCCGCGCCAGCCGTAGGCCGCGAGGCCGGCGTGCGCGCCGGACGCCAAAGCGCGCGCGTCCACGAGCGCCGTCGCCGTGTAATCGCCCGAAGTCGTTCGCCGCGCGACGACGGCCGCCGTGAACTCGTCCGCCGCCGCGAACTCGTCCGCCGCGCCGGCCGCCGCGCCGGGCGCGAGCACGAGATGCCCGCCGCGCCCCATTTCCACCCGCACGTCCGGCGCGTTGTTCATCGGCCACTGCCACTCGGGGCCGAGCGCCGCCGCTTCGAAGCCGTCGAAGAACTCGGCCCCGCCCTTCCCCGCGACGCCGAGCGGCGCGGGCGCCGACGTGCTCGGCCCCGCGCCGCCGTTGATGGAAGGCCAGCCGTCCGCGCCCCACCGCACCTCGTCGAGCAGCGCCTCGCGCCCGACGCCGAACGCGCCGCGGCTCCTGCGGTAAGAATGATAAAGAAGGAAGTCGCGGCCGTCCGGCGTCTCGACGATGCTGCCGTGCCCCGGGCACTGCCAGTCCCGGTTGGCGGCGACGAGCGGGTTCCGCGGGTACTTCTCCCACGGCCCGAGCAGCCGGCGCGCGCGCGCCACGCCCAGCGCGTAAGAGCACTCCCGCCCGCAGCAGGCGTTGCCCGAGTAGAAGTGGTAGAACCAGCCGCCGCGCCGCATGATGAAGGAGCCCTCGGTGACGTGCCGCTCCCACGCCGCAGTGTTCCGCAGAATCTCCCTGCGGCGGCCGACGAGCCGCGTGCCGTCCGGCGAGAGCCGCTGCGCGAAGATGGAGGTCGGCACGTCCGGCTCGGCGTCGTTGCCGTCGGCCTTCCAGACGAGGAAGGGGCGGCCGCGCTCGTCCCGCACGAAGAAGGGGTCTATCGAGCCGACGCCCGCGCGCTCGCGTATCTCGCAGGCGAGCGGGCCGCGGTCGTCGTAAGGGCCGGCGGGCGTGCCCGCGGTCGCCACCGCGACGCAGAGCGTGCCCCTCTTCTTCGGCCCCTCGTCGCGCCGCGCCGTGTAGTAGACGAGTATGCGCCCGCGGTCCGAGACCAGCTCCGGCGCCCAGAAGTCGCCCTTGGCCCACGCCGGCTTACTCCTGAAGAGGTAGCCGACGTGCTCCCAGTTGACGAGGTCGCGCGAGCGCAGCAGCGCGAAGTGCGGCGCCCACCCGCCCGTCGTCGCCGCCGCCCAGTAGTCCGGGCCGACGCGCACGACCGACGGGTCGGGGTAGTCGCCCGCGACGACCGGGTTGCGGTAGACGGCCGTCTGCGCCGCCGCGGGCGGGCAGAGGCAGAGCGCGAAGACGAAGGCGCGTGCGCGCGACCTCAAATTTGAAAGTTGAAACCTCAAATCCCTTAGGCCAGCTTCGGCCGCTGGATGTAGACGGCGACGATGATGATGGCGGCCTTGATGACGAGCGACCAGGCGTAGGAGATGCCGTTCATCACGAAGCCGGTCGTGATGACCTGCATGATGAGCGCGCCGACGAGCGTGCCGACGACCGTGGCGCGCCCGCCCGTCAGCGGCGTCCCGCCGACGACTGTCGCGGCGATGGCGTCCAGCTCGATGTTGAGTCCGACCTTCTGCGCGTCGCTCGCGCCGAGCCGCGCCGTCTCGATGAGGCCGGCGAGGCCCGCCAGCAGCCCGCTCAGCGCGTAGACCGTGACCTTCGTCCGGTGGACGCGGATGCCGGCGAGCCGCGAGGCCGCCTCGTTGCCGCCGACGGCGACGACGTAACGGCCGAACGGCATCGCCCTCATCGCGAAGACGGCGGCGGCGACGACCAGCGCCATCACGACGACCTGCACGGGCACGCCCGCCACGACGCCCTTGCCGAGGTACTCGAACGGGGCGTTGCTGAAGGGGACGAGCTGCCCGCCGTTGCTCAAGACCTGCGCCACGCCGCGCCCCGAGATGAGCAGGGCGAGCGTGACGATGATGGGCTGGATGCGGAAGCCCGTGATGAGCGCGCCGTTGAAGGCGCCGGCGAGCGCGGCGGCCGCGAGCGCGAGCAGCACGGCCACACCCGCGCCGCGGTCGAGCGACGTGGCGGCGACCGCGGACGCAATCGCCATCACGGAGCCGACGGAGAGGTCTATGCCACCCGTCGAGATGACGAGCGTCATCCCCACGGCGACGAGCACCGTCGGCGCGACCTGCAGGAGGACGTTGCGGAAGTTGTTAAGGTCGAAAAAGTTCGGCGTGAAGACCGAGTTGACGGCGAGCAGGAGCACGAGCGCCGCCAGCGCCCCGTAGGTCGGCGCGTAATCCGCGACGCGCCACGCGCCCCCCCCGCGGGCGCCCGCCTGTGCCGCGTTAGACATCTGCCCTGGCCCCTCCTTCAACGTCTCCCCCGCCCGCGGCGCCGCCCTCGGCCATCGCGCGGATGATGTTGTCCTGCGAGATGTCGGCGCCGCGCAGCTCGGCCACGCAGCGCCCGTCGCGCATGACGACGACGCGCGAGCTTCCTTCGACCAGCTCCTCCAGCTCGGAAGAGATCATCAGGACGCCGAGGCCGGCCCCGGCCAGCTCGTTGATGAGCGACTGGATTTCGCCCTTCGCGCCCACGTCGATGCCGCGCGTCGGCTCGTCGAGGATGAGGAAGCGCGGGTTCTTGCAGAGCCAGCGGGCGAGCAGCACCTTCTGCTGGTTGCCGCCCGACAGCTCCCTGATCTTCTGCTCGGCGCTCGAAGCCTTGATGCCGAGCCGCTTCATGAAGCGCGCGACCACCTCGTCCTGTCTGGCGCGCGAGACGACGCCGAGCCGGGTCATCTCGGGGAGCGCCGCGAGCGTCAGGTTCTCGCGCACGGAAAGCTCGGGGATGATGCCCTCGGCCTTGCGGTCTTCGGTCAGGAAGGCGAGGCCGGCGGCGATGGCGTCGTTCGGCGAGCCCGTTTCGAGCGGCCTGCCGTCGAGCAGGACGCGCCCCTCCTCGACCGGGTCTGCGCCGAAGATGGCGCGCGCCGTCTCCGTCCGCCCCGAGCCGAGGAGTCCCGCCATGCCGACTATCTCGCCCCTGCCGGCCTCGACCGTCACGCGGTCGAGCTTGCGGCCGCGCGTCAGGTTCTCGGCGCGCAGCAGCGGCGCCGCCGCCTGCCCCTCGGGCGCGGCGCCCGCGTGGTGCTCGGCGAAGGCGGTCGCGCCGCCGCGCTGCAACTCCTCGCGCTGCTTGCCGAGCATGAGGCAGACGAGGTCGATCTTTTCGAGCCCCGCGAGCGGGCGCGCGGCGACGAAGCGGCCGTCGCGCAGGACGGTCACGCGGTCGCAGACCGTGTAGAGTTCGTCGAAGCGGTGGCTGATGTAGACACAGCCTACTCCCTCGGCCTTCAGCCGCCGGATGACTTCGTAGAGGATGGAGACCTCGTGCTCTGTGAGCGAGCTGGTCGGCTCGTCCAGGACGACGACCTTCGCGCCGAACGAGACGCCGCGCGCGATGGCGACCATCTGGCGGAGCGCGATGTTGAGGCTGCCGAGGGGCGCGGCCGGGTCTATCGCGAGCCCGAGCCGCT
>DASVWB010000085.1:0-16652 GCA_036389815.1 Pyrinomonadaceae bacterium
GGCGTCTTCGCCTCCCCCGCGAGCGCCGCGGCGCGCACCGTAAGGGCGTCCGCGTTCACGCCGCGCTCGCGCATGAGTTTGAGGCTGCCGACCGTCACGCGCCGTCCCTCGACGACGGCCTCGACGCCGCGGCCTGCGAAAGCCTCGAAGCCCTCGGCGCGCGCCGCCTGAAGACCCAGCTCGTCCGCGCGCCGCACCAGGGCCTCGCCGAGCGGGTGCTCGCTCGCGCGCTCGACCGAGGCGGCGAGCCTCAGCACCTCCTCCCCGACGAACCCCTCCGCGGCGGCGAAGTCTGTCACCGACGGCTCGCCCTCCGTCACCGTGCCCGTCTTGTCGAGCACGACGGTCTGAACCTTGTGCGCCGCCTCCAGCGCCTCGCCGCCGCGGAAGAGCACGCCCAGCTCCGCGCCGCGCCCCGTCCCGACCAGCACGGCCGTCGGCGTCGCCAGCCCCAGCGCGCACGGGCACGCGACGATGAGCACCGAGACGGCGTGGACGAGCGCGGCCGCGAGCCTCGTCCCGGGCGGCGAGGCCGCGAACCAGACGGCGAAGGTCAGCGCGGCGGCGGCGATGACGGCGGGCGTGAAGTAGCCGCTGACCACGTCCGCGAGGCGCGCGATGGGGGCGCGCCCCCCTTGAGCCTCCTCGACCATGCGCACGACCTGTTGGAGGACGGTGTCGCGCCCGACGCGCGTGGCGCGGAAGCGGAAGCTGCCCGAACGGTTGAAGGTCGCGCCGAAGACCTCCGCGCCCGGCGCCTTCTCGGCCGGCATGCTCTCGCCCGTCAGCATCGACTCGTCAACGGCCGAGCGCCCCTCGGTCACGACGCCGTCGGTCGGCACCCTCTCGCCCGGGCGGACGAGGACGACATCGCCGACGGCGAGACTCTCGGCCGGCACGTCCTCCACGCTCCCGTCCGGCCGCACGACGCGCGCGGTGCGCGCCCGTAGTCCGACGAGTTTTCTGACCGCCTCGCCCGTCCGGCCGCGCGCACGCGCTTCGAGCAGCCGGCCGAGCAGGATGAGCGCGACGATGACGGCCGCGGCCTCGAAGTAGACCGGCGCGTGCGCGCCGCCGTGCGCCGACGGCGCGGCGCCGCCCGCGGACGCGACGAAGCCGGGCGCGACGGTCGCGGCCGCCGAGTAGAGGAAGGCCGCGCCCGTGCCCGTCGCGATGAGCGTGTTCATGTCGGCCGCGCCGTGCCGGAGCGAGGCCCACGCGCCGCGGAAGAAGGGCGCGCCGCAGTAGAAGACGACGGGCGCGGTCAAAGCGAGCTGGAGCCAGTTGACCCACGCGCCGGCGAGGAAAGGAATCGCGCCGTGCGACATCGAGGCGACGAGCACGGGCAGGCTGAGCGCGGCGGCCAGCGTGAAGCGGCGCGCGAGCCGGCGGCGCTCTTCGCGGCGCGCGAGTTCTTCGCGGCCGGCCGCGGCGGCGTCGCCGGCCGGGGTCAGTTCGCCGACGCCGAAGCCGATCCCCTCGATGCGCTCGCGGAGAGCGGGCACGCCCGTCCGCGCCGGGTCGTACTCGACGGAGGCGCGCGCGGTGGCGAAGTTGACGCTCGCGGCGCTCACGCCCTCCGTCTTCACGAGCCTCAGCTCGATGCGGCGCGCGCACGCGGCGCACGTCATGCCCGTCAGCGGCAGCTCGACGCGCTCGCGCGCGGCAGACTCTTTCGCGGCGGTCGCAGACATCTCGGACTCATTATAGAACGCCGGACGAAAGTAGGCAGTAGGGAGGGAGTAGACAGTAGACAGTAGACAGTAGATAAAGAACGGGCGGCGCGTCCGAGCCTCAGCCGGGACGCGCCGCCTCTGCTTTCCCTACTGTCTACTGTCTACTGTCTACTGCCTACTTGCCTTCAACCGCCAACTGCCTACCCCCATTCAGTTCGACTGCGGGTTCTTCGAGGCGTCGAGGTAGGCTTCGACGGTGCGGTAGATTTCGTCGTCCATGAAGACGTTGATGCGGTTGAAGGAGCGCGTCAGCTCCTCGGGCGGGCGCGCGGGGAGCGCGCCGCGGTAAAGCTCCAGGAACTCGACGAGCGTGGCGCGCAGCAGCGTCAGCTCGCGCACGACCTCCTTCAGCTCGTAGCCCTGACGCCAGCGCTGGCGGCCGTGCTCGCGCCCCTCGGTGAGCGCGCGCGCCTCGCCGCGCGCCTCGCCGAGCGCCTCGTGCAGCTCCTCGACTATCTGCGGGATGTGGTCTACGAGTTGGAGGTAGGAGAGGCGCTCGTCGGAGTTGACGCGGCGGTCGGCCGTGACCTTCTCCGTCCAGGTGCGGACGATGGTCTCCTGGCCGTTCTTGAGCAGGCGTCGGATGTCGTCTGACATGCTGGGGGAATACCTCCGTGTTCTACCAGGGGAGCCGCGCTCGCGCGCGGTGGGCGTCGGCGGCCGGGCGGCTCGGGCGGGAGTATAAGTCAAGCGGCGCGCGGCGGGCAAACGATTTGACCGGCGGGGGCCGGGGATGAGAGGATGCAGCCTCACGAGCAAAACCCCCTGAAGCAATCATCCGGAAAGGTGGAGGCCGAGATGGAAGACTCGAAAGGCAAATTCGTGACGCAGGACGAGACGGGCGAGCTGGCACCCGTCGACGAGGTCGAGGGGCGCGTCGAGGCCGAGATGAAGCGGCTCGAAGGCGCCGCGCGCGAGTCGGTCGCCCAGGGCACGCAGAACGAGGAGCTGGAGCGCGAAGGCCGCGAGCTGCGCGAAGAGGGCGAGCGCGAGCTGGAAGAGGCCCGCGGAGAGTCAGAGCAGTAGGCAGTAGGAAGTAGACAGTAGACAGTAGACAGTAGACAGTAGATAAAAAGGTGGCGCGTCCCGGCCGATGGCTGCGGCGCGCCACTTCTGTTTTCCTACTGTCTACTGTCTACTGTCTACTGCCTACTGCTTTTCTCAGTCCCCCGTCTTCTCACTCGCCTTGTCGATGGCGGCGCGGATCATGTCGGGGACGCGGTCGCTGAAGCCGCGGAACTTGGTGATGATGCGGCCGCCGGGGGCGATGACGAAGGTCTGCGGGATCGAGTAGTTGCCGTTCATCAGGCTCTGCGCCACGTCGGCGCGGGCGTAGCCGAGGCGGTAGTTGATCTTGAACTCTTTGGCGAAGTCGCGCACCTTCTCGGCGTCCGCCTGCGGGCTCTCGGTCGTCAGGCCGATGACCTCGACGCCCTTGCCCTTGTACTCGTTCGTCAGGTCTACGAGGTGCGGGACTTCGAGCCGGCATGGGCCGCACCAAGTGGCCCAGAGGTCGAGCACGACCACCTTGTCCTTGTAGTCGGAGAGGCGGAACGACGCGCCGTCCACGGACTCGATGGTCGCGTCCCAGACCTGCGCGGGGACGGTGTCGAGCTGCGGCGGCTGCGGCGGCCGGGCCGGCTGGCCGCCCGGCGACGAGGAGATGGTCACCTTCGGCGTGCCGGCGTTCGCCTTCTGCTGCGCCGCCTGGTTGGCCGCGAGGTTCGCCGTGTCGTCCGACTTGCAGCTTGAGGCGACGAGCGCCGTCCCGGCGAAGGCCGCGCACGCGAGCGCGACGCGCGCGCCCGCCCGGAGACTATTCTTTTGACCTGCGTGCTGATTCATGTTTGAAGAATGCCTTTGTAACCAAAAACTCGGCTGCTAAAAAACCGGCCCGGCCGCCCTTCAACGCTCGGCGCGCACGAGGCGGAAGCCGAGCACCGGGTCGCGCAAGTCGCGCGGGAGCCAGCGGCGCGCCGTGACGGTGACGGGCTCGTCGCCGTCGGGGCGGCTCTTGTAGGAGCCGCCGCGCGCGACCATCTTGCCGCGGTCTCCCGGCGCGAGCAAAGTCCGGTCGTTACCTTTGTACATCGAAGCCTCGGAGGACGTCCACTCCCACACGTTGCCGATCATGTCCTCGACCCCCTGCGGGGTGCGCCCCATCGGGAACGAGCCGACGGGCGCGGGGCGCGCGGCGCCGAGGTTCGCGTACCCCTGCGCCCACTCCGCGCCCCAAGGGTACATGCGCGCGGTGTCGCCGCCGCGCGCGGCCAACTCCCACTCCTCCTCGGTCGGCAGCCGGTAGGTCACGCCGTCGCGCTGCGAGCGCCACGCGGCGAAGGCGGCCGCGTCCTCGTAGGAGACGTTCGAGACCGGCAGGCGCTCGTCGCCGGGCTTGGGCCGCGCGCCGTCCCAGACTTCGGGCGGGGGCGCGTGCCCGGTCTCTTTGACGAAGTCGGCGTACTCGGCGTTGGTGACCTCCGTCCGGTCGATGGCGAAGGGGCCGACGGTCACCTCGTGCGCGGGCCACTGGTTGTACATCCAGAGCAGGTAGGCCGGGCGGCGCGCCCTCAACTCGTCGTTGATGGGCGGCACGTCCGAGCGCCCCATCTGGAAGGTGCCGCCGGGAATCCAGAGGAGGTCTGCGCGCCCCGCCGGCCCGCCCGGCTTCGCGCCGTTCGCGTTCGCGCCGCCGGCGTTCGCGTTCGCGGCGGCGTTCGCGTTGGCCGCGCCGTTCGTGTTGGCCGTGCCCGCCCTGCGGAACAGGAAGTAGCCGAGCCCCGCGACGCCCGCGAGCAGGCCGAGCAGGACGACCACGCCGACCACGACGAGCGGCGCGCGCGAACGCGCGGGCGCGTCCGCGGGCACGACTTCGTAACCGGCGACGGGGGCGGGCGCGGCGGCCTGCCCGGCGGCCTCGCGGCGCCGCCGCTCTTCAAGCTCGCGCCGGCCGCGCTCCTCGGCCTCAAGCCTCTGCCGCGCTTCTTCCTCGCGCCGTCGCTCTTCCTCCTGACGCCGACGCTCCTCGGCCTCGCGCCGCTCACGCTCCTCCGCTTCGAGCCGGAGCCGTTCGCGCTGCTCGGCCTCTCGGCGCTGCTGTTCTTCCGCCTCCGCGCGGCGGCGCTGCTCGGCTTCGAGCCTCGCGCGCTCCTCGGCCTCGCGGCGGTCGCGCTCCTCCGCCTGTTGGCGGAGGCGCTCCGCCTCCTCTTCCTCCTGACGGCGGCGCAGCGCCTCGGCGCGGCGGCTCTCTTCGAGGGCGCGGAGCGCGTCGGCCGTGGGTGGCAGCGGCTCGGTGAGCGCTTCCTGAGAGAAGTGCTGTGTGGAGGCCGCGCCGCCGGGGCCGAACTGGCCGACGGTCTGCTGCGCGGGGTCGTGGCGCGCCGTGTCCGCGCCGGGCCGCGCCGGCTCATCGGGCGCGAGGGCGCCGGTGCCGAGCGCGTCGGGCGTGCTCGCGATGGTCTTCAGGCCGTCGGCCGGCTCGGGCTGCGCCTGCGTGCGGAAGCCCTGGCCGCCCTTGAGCCCCTGCGTGTCGGGCGTGCCTATCTGGACGGTCGTCGCGCCGGGCTCGCGCAGGGGCGCGCCGCCGTTTAAGTGCGGCATGGCCTCGCGCAGCTCTGCGGCGAACTCCTCGACCGTCTGCGGCCGCCTCTCCGGGTCCTTTTCGAGCGCGTGCTGGACGGCGCGCTCCAGCGGCGGCGGCACCCCGGCGCCGCGCTCCGAGAGCGGGACGGGCGCCGCGTTGAGGTGCATCTGCATGATGGAGGGGACGCTCTTGCCCTTGAAGGGCACGTCGCCCGCGACCATCTGGTAGAGGATGACGCCGAGCGAGTAGATGTCGGCGCGCACGTCGATGTCCTCGTCGCTCCACTGCTCGGGCGCCATGTAGTAGGGCGAGCCCATCATGCCCTGCGTCTGCGCGGCGACGAACGAGCCGAGCAGCTCGCCCGACTTGATCTTCGCCAGCCCGAAGTCCAGAACCTTCAGGCTCTCGCCCGGCGGCGCGCCGGGCCGCAGCATGATGTTCAGGGGCTTGAGGTCGCGGTGGACGATGCCCTGCCGGTGCGCGGCGGCGACGCCGGCGCAGACGGCGAGGATGATCTCGACGGCCGCGGCGGGCGACAGGCGCTTCTCCTCGGAGAGGATGTCGTGGAGCGAGCGCCCCTCTACGAACTCCATGACGAGGTAGGGCGTGGTGCCGCCGAGGATGCCGTAGTCGGTGACGCTGACGGTGTTGGGGTGGCGTATGGCGGCCGCGGCCATCGCCTCCTGGCGGAAGCGCGCGGCGAGCGAGGGGTCGTTGCCAACGAGGTCGGGGAGGATGACCTTGATGGCGTGCTGCGTCTTGATGAACTTGTGGTGCGCCTTGAAGACGAGCCCCATGCCGCCCTGGCCCAGCTTGCGCTCCAGCAGGTAGCGCTCGTCGAGCGTGGTGTCGAGGTTGATGAGAAAGTTCAGGCGGTCACCGTCGCTCGGACAGTGGTTGAGTTTGTCTGGGAAGCAGCGATGGCAGGCCGGGCACTCTTTCATTCAGAAGGCTCGCGCGACGCACGCCCTTCAAGCCACGCGGCTGTTCTTACGGAGGAGACAGGGACGAGCGAAAAGCAATTCTTTCGGCCGGCGGCGTCGCGCGAAAAATTCTAACAACTCGGTCGGAGTAAGGCAAAAGGAGAGAGGCCGGAAGGTAGGGGCCGGTTAAGCAGGTGACTCCCCATCCCGGCCTGCAAAACTGACAGACGGCCCCCGCGCTCCTATAAAACCTTTTAGGGGCTCCGGCGAATCCGGTTTGCGCGCCCCACTTCGGCTAAAAGAGCCGGGGGAAACGGTGGAAACGGTTCAGTCGGGCCGCGCCTCAAGAGCCGGGCGTGCGCGTCTGCGCGCCGTTGGTGACGGAGGTGACGCGCTCCATGTCGTCGCGCGCCTGGTCGGAGGCCGAGCGGATGCCGGCGACTCTCAGGCGGAACTCGTCCGGGTTCGACGCGCCGCGCAGCGCCTCCTCCAAGCTTATGAGCCCCGACTGGTGGAGCGTGAAGAGCGACTGGTCGAAGGTCTGCATGCCGTACTGCGAGGTGCCGGAGGCGAGCGCGTCGCGGATGAGCGAGGTCTTCTCCTCGTTGATGATGTAGTCGCGTATCAGGCCGGTCGAGACCAGCACCTCGGCCGCGGGCACGCGCCCCGGGCCGTTGGCCGAGCGCACGAGCCGCATCGAGATGACGGCGCGCAGGATGCCCGCGAGCTGGATGCGGACGGACTTCTGGAGGTGCGGCGGGAAGGACGAGACGATGCGGCGCACGGTCTCGGTCGCGTCGAGCGTGTGGAGCGTGGAGAGGACGAGGTGGCCGGTCTCGGCCGCGGTGAGCGCCGTCTCGATGGTCTCGTGGTCGCGCATCTCGCCGACGAGTATCACGTCCGGGTCTTGCCGCAGGGCGCCCCGCAGCGCCTCGGCGAACGAGCGCGTGTCAACGTCCACCTCGCGCTGCGTGACGAAGGAGCGCTTGTCGCGGTGGAGGAACTCGATGGGGTCTTCGATGGTGATGATGTGGCCGCCGCGGTTGGCGTTGATGTGGTCGATCATCGCGGCGAGCGTCGTTGACTTGCCGGAGCCGGTGGTGCCGGTGACGAGGACGAGGCCGCGCTGCTCCTCTGCGACGCGCTCGATGACGGGCGGCAGCCCCAGCTCCGTGATGGTGCGCACCTTGTCGGGGATGACCCGGAGCACCATGCCGACGGTGCCGCGCTGCTGGAAGATGTTGGCGCGGTAGCGGCCGAGCCCCGAGACGCCGTAGGCGATGTCGGCCTCGGAGACCTCCTTGAAGCGCTGCTTCTGGCGGTTCGACATCATGGAGAACGCCATGTCGAGCGTGTCCTCCTGCGTGAGCCGCGGCGCGTTGGCGACGGGGCGCAGCTCCCCGCCGATGCGCATGAAGGGCTGCGAGCCGGCCTTGCAGTGGAGGTCGGAGGCGCCGAGCTGCGTGGCGGCGCGCAGGAGTTCGTCTATCTTGACTGGCATAGGCTGAGTTCTAAGGGTTCCCCGCGGCTTCGGGTGGCGTGGCGGGTTCGGGGTCTGACGCGTGCGTGATACCGGCTGAATGGCCGCGAAGCGTGGCGAAAGGCTTGCGGGACAAGGGGAGCGCCGGTGAAACGCGCCGGCGTGCCGCGGCGCCCGAAGGGCGGCGGGCGGCTGTAATCAGTGTAGCGCATTTGCGCGGGCGCGCTCAACAGTTTCGTCCGCCGGCCGGGAATAATTTTGTTGACAACGCGGGGGCGGCGTTGTATTCGATTCGCACGCACCAGACGGACGCAGGCCGCCGCCCAGGCCGTTCACGCACGCGGGGCCGGCCCGTCACCGTAGACCTCTCAACAGTCTCGCAAGGACGCGGGTCACTTTCCGGGCCGGCCGGCGCCACCTTCGCCCCGGACTCGACCCCGAAAACGCCACTTCTTCAGAAAGGCACGGGAGTCCCCGGGGGTTTTCGCGGCGCCCGCGCCCCGCGGCAGAGGAGTTCAGGCTCATGGACGCCAGGAAGAATCCGAGGAAGGCCGTTCTCATCAGCGGGCCCGCCGGCCAGGACGGCAAGCGCGAGAAGTCCGACCGGGCGCTCATCGACCGGCTGAGCGCGCTCGGCTACGAGTGGGAGCAGCACCGCTGCGCGAGGGAGAAGGAGGCGAGGGAGGCGGCCGCCGAGATCGAGCCGCGCGAGGTCTCGCTCGTCATCATCTCGCCGACGGCGCCCCTGCCGGTCGGCTGCGCGTTCCGCGACCTCGCCGTGCCGGTCGTCGTCATGAGCTGGGAGCTGTACCGCGAGATGGGGCTCACGGGGGCGAGCAACGTCAACGACTACGGCGTCGAGTCGGAGGTGAAGAGCGTCCACGTCATCGACACCAACCACCCGCTGGCGGCAGACCTGTCGAGCAGCCCCACGGTGTCGCCGGAGTTCATCAAGGTCGGGTGGGGCGCGCCGGCGAGGGCCGGGCGCAGGGTCGTCACCCTCACCGACGACACGGCGAAGGCCGTGGTCTTCTGCTACGACCACGACCAGACGATGTTCGGCCTGAACGCGCCGGCGCGCCGGGTCGGCCTCTTCCACGCGTGGGAGCTGGCCGACTACGCGGGGCGCGGCGGCGGCGGGTTCGTGAGCCCCTACTGGCGCTTCTTCGACGCCGCGGTCGAGTGGGCGGCGGGCGAGCGCCCGCGACAGTTCGCGGACGTGTTCCGCGCCGAGTGGGCGGAGATCGCGACGCGCCGCCGCGACGGGGCGGAGGCCGGCGGCGGGGCGGCGGGGCAGCCGCGGAAGTCGCCGCCCCCGGACCTCGCAGGGCTCGCCCTCTCCGGCGGCGGCATCCGCGCCGCCACCTTCAGCCTCGGTCTCCTGCAAGGGCTGCACGAGCGCGGGCTCCTGCGCCTCTTCGACTACCTCTCGACCGTCTCGGGCGGCGGCTACATCGGCGGCTGGTGGAGCGCCTGGCTGAGCCGCGACAAGCACCAGCAGCGCGGCGGCCGCGACATCTTCCCGCCGCACGAGCTGATCAAGTGGGGCGGCGACACGGCCGCGCCGCCGGACGAGGAGGAGGAGGAGCAGCCGCCCGGGGCCGCGGGGGCGGGCGAGGCGGCCGCGGCCGCGGAGCCGGGGGAGGAGGAGACGGCCGGGGCGGGCGAGGCGGCGGGGGGGCACTTCGCCGCCGACCACAGGTCGTTCGACGAGCTGCAAGAGGTCAACTCCGAGGTGGCAGAGGAGCTGCTGTCGGCCGGGCGCGACCCCGTCCACCACCTGCGCCTGTTCTCGAACTACCTGACGCCGCGCAAGGGCGTGCTCAGCCCGGACACGTGGCGCGCGGCCACGGTCATCTCGCGCAACCTCGTCCTGACGTGGGTCGTGCTGCTGCCCGTCCTCATCGCCGCGCTGCTGCTCGGCAAGCTCTACTTCGTCCTCCAGCCCACGTCCCACGACCCCGCGTCGCACGAGTTCTTCTTCGCCGGCGGGCTCGCCTCGCCGGATGCGCTGCGCGCGCGCCTCGCGCTGACGGCGTGGCCGCTGCTGGTCGTGCTGGGGTGGCTCGTCGTCGCCGTCTGCTCGTGGATGGTGGCCGGCGGCGGCGGCGACGAGACGCGCCGCGAGTGGTGGGCGGGCAAGCTGGGTGCGGCGGTGGTCGCCATCCTGGCCGGGCTCGGCCTCTACGCCTTCTTCTCGTGGCCTGAGATGGGCGGGGTCGGCGCGCCCGTGTGGGTCTGGGTCATGCTGCCGGCCGGGGCGCTGACGCTGCTGGCCTACTTCGCCTACCCGGGCGTGGCGGGGTGGCTCGTCGGCAGGCGCACGGGCGACACGAGCGCCGCGCGGCAGTGGCGCGGCGAGGTGACGAGCTACCGCGTCGCGCGCGTGCAGGCGAAGCTCGTCGTCGTCTTCGTCATCGCGGCCTTCGTCCTCGTCCTCGCGGGCTTCGGGCACGAGCTGGTCAACTACGTCAACGCCCCGCGCACGGGGGCGCTGGCGCGGGCCGGCGGGTGGCTGGCCGTGCTCACGGCGGTCGCGGGCTCGCTCTTCACGGCGCTCAAGAACTCGCCCTCGGGCGGCAGCGACGAGCGGCTGCTCGACGAGAACCAGTCGCTCTTCAACCGCCTGGTCTTCCGCGTCACGCCGACGCTCGTCATCCTCGTCATGGCCGTCGCGCTCTCGTGGGCGGCCAACCTGCTGCTCGGCTACATCCACCGCGCCTACCTGGGCGGGCTCGAAGCCGTCGCCGCCGGCGACTACGTGGGGCGGCTCGCCTACGTCAAGCGGCGCGAGTCGCAGGCGCCCCTCCTCCTGCTGCTGACGGTCGGCACCTGCGCGGGCATCCTGCTCTCGCTCTTCCTCTCGGTCGTCGAGACGCGGTGGCGCATCACGGCGCCGCGGCGCTGGCTGGCGGCGCTCTGGGTGGTGCTCGCGCTCTACCTCGCGCTGGTGCTGGCCGGCGTCCTCTTCCTCTGGCACCTCTCGCCGACGGGCTGCGAGTGCCAGCCCGTGGTGACCGTGGCCAACTTCCGGCTGGTGCCCTGCGACTATTACACGGGCTGCAAGAGCCGGAAGACGACAGAGGAGCTGGACCTGGCGCGCTGCTTCTCGACGCTCTACGTCTGCCTCGACCGGCGCGCCTTCGCCGCCATCTTCCTGCTCTCCTACGTGGCGGGCTGGTGGCTCATCTTCCGGCTGCGCGCCGGCGAGCGCCGCCGCCCGAAGCGGCTGGTGACGGCGGTGCTCGTCCTGCTGGTCGGGGTCGTGCTGGCCGCGCTGACGGTGAGGGGCGTGGAGTCGCTCTACAGGATGGGCGAGCAGACGGAGCCGGCCTGGCTGCCGATGTGGCAGACGCACATGCTCGGCGGCATGCTCCTCTTCTGCCTGCTCTACGTCGTGCTGGAGACGGCCTACGGCAGCAGCGACAACAAGCGCGCGATGTGGCTGCTCACCTCGGTCTACCTCGTCCTCAACGCGCTGCTCGCCGTCAGCGTCGCGGTCGACTACAGCGACCTCCAGGCCGACCTGCTCACGCCCGAGAGCCCGCTCAGCCCGGCCCAGCAGGCGGTGACGTTCAACCGCTACGTGACCGTCCTGCTCGGGCAGGGCACGTTCGGCCTCTTCGGCGCGGCGCTGTCGTGGGTGGTGGCGATGGGCTGGATGGCCGACCCGAACCGGCTCTCGATGCACGACTTCTACCGCGCGCGGCTGGTGCGCGCCTACCTCGGCGCGTCGAACAATTACCGCCGCCGCCAGCTCAAGACCATCCGCGAGGCGGTCGAGGGCGACGACGTGCGGCTCCAGGACTTGCGCAACTGCCGCCGCGGCGCGCCCTACCTCCTCGTCAACACGACGCTCAACCTCGTCGGCGGCCGCGACCTCACCACCGCGCAGCGCTCGGCCGACGCCTTCGTCCTCTCGCGCCGCTACTGCGGCTCGTCGCGCACCGGCTACCGCGACACGCGCGAGTACATGGGCGGCGGCCTCTCGCTCGGGACGGCCGTCGCCATCTCGGGCGCCGCCGCGAGCCCGAACATGGGCTCGAAGACGCTCACCTCCTCGCTCGCCATGCTGATGACCTTCCTCAACGTCCGGCTCGGCTACTGGGCCCCGACGCCGAACAAGAAGGACTGGCGCGAGACGCGCGCGCGGCTCTGGCCCTTCTACATGCTGCGCGAGTTCACCTCGCAGACCAACGACCTCTCTACCTACTGCTACCTCACCGACGGCGGGCACTTCGACAACACCGGGCTCTACGCGCTCGTCGAGCGCGGCTGCCGCCTCATCGTCGCCGCCGACTGCGGCGCCGACGCCAAGCCCTGCTTCCAGGACGTGGGCGACGCGCTGCGCCGCTGCCGCATCGACTTCGGCGCCGAGATAGACCTCGACCTCGCGCCGCTCATGCTGCCGAAGGAGACCGGGCTGGCGCAGTCGCAGTTCGCCGTCGGCAGCATCGTCTACTCGCTCGAACACGCGCAGGGGCTCTCCTGGGAGGAGACGCGCCCCCTGCCGGGCGAGACCTGGGAGGCGTGCAGGCGGAGGACGGAGCGGGCGCGCACGGGCGTCATCATCCTCTTCAAGCCCGCCATCACGGGCCGCCACGAGCCGCCCGACGTCCGGCAGTACAAGCTGGAGAACTCGCTCTTCCCGCAGCAGACGACCGTGGATCAGTGGTTCGACGAGGCGCAGTTCGAGAGCTACCGGCGGCTCGGCGAGGTCTGCGCCGGCGCGCTGCTCAGGGAGTTGAAGGGGGCGGGCGCGCCCGACGCCCCCGGGGCGGCCCGGAGGCTGATGGAGGAGGCGAGCCGGAAGTTCGACCCGCGCTCGCCCTTCCGCGCCTCCGGCCAGCCCTCGCTCGGCAGGTTCACCTTCGTCATCTGAAAACGTCCCGCGCCGGAGAGTCTGTTGCCGACCCCGCCGGCGCGTGTCAGACGGGCGCGGCACGAAACCGAGAGGAGAAGAACCCGATGACCGAACAGCGAGAGATGCTCAGGGCGCAGCGTGAAAGGTTCGCGGAGAGGGCGTGCGGCCTCAAGTCCTACGTCAAAGAGCTGACCGAGACGGCCGCCCGCCACGGCACGGACGCGGCGCTCATCGAGGAGGACTTGAGGAAGGCGAGGGGCGACATAGAGTTCTACGAGCGGGAGGCGGCGCGGCTCGCCGAGGAGCTGGGCGACGCCGACGCGCGCAGGCGCTTCCAGGTCTACGAGGACGAGGCGGGCGAGTGGCGCTGGCGGCTGTTGGCGGGCAACGGGCGCATCATCGCCGCCGCGGGCGAGGGCTACCGCCACCGGCAGGACTGCCTGCACGCCGTCGAGCTGGTCAAAGACTCGAAGGAGGCGCGGGTCGAGGGCGCGGACTAGGGGCGGCGGGCGGGGCCGGAAAATTTAACGGCCGGGGAGTCCGAGCGACTCCCCGGCCGTTAAATTTTCCGTCCGCCGGTTCATCCACCCCGACGCGCGCCTACTCGGTGAGCGTGACGTGGATGGCGTCGCGCGTGTCGGCGGCGCCGGCCTGCGTGGCGGCCTTGCGCGCCTCGGCGCCCTGCGTGGGGCTGCGGCCGTTGCCGTCGGCGGCCGCGGCCGACTTCTGCTCGCCCACGAAGGTCAGCCAGTCGCCCGGCGCCTCGCGCTCGCCCGACGTGATCTCGAAGAAGAGCTTCTGGATGCGCTCGGTGACGGGGCCGCGGCGCCCCTCGCCGACGGGGATGCGGTCGACGCTGCGGATGGGCGTCACCTCGGCGGCCGTGCCCGTGAAGAACAGCTCGTCGGCGACGTAGAGCGCGGCGCGCTGGATGCCCGACTCGACGAGGGGGATTTCGAGCGCGCGGCAGATTTCGATGACGCTGTCGCGCGTGATGCCCGGCAGGATGGACGACGCGAGCGGCGGCGTGATGACCTTCCCCTCGTGGACGAGGAAGATGTTCTCGCCCGAGCCCTCGGAGACGTAGCCGCGGTCGTCGAGCGCGATGCCTTCGGCGTAGCCGTTGACGAGCGCCTCCATCTTGATGAGCTGCGAGTTCATGTAGTTGGCGCCGGCCTTGGCCATCGCCGGCATCGAGTTCGGCGTCAGCCGGTTCCAGGAGGAGACGCACACGTCCACGCCCTGCTCGATGGCCTCGTCGCCGAGGTACTTGCCCCAGTCCCACGCGCCGATGCAGCAGGACATCGGGTTCGGGAACGGGTTGACGCCGAAGGCGGGGCGCTGCTCGTCGAGCGAGCGGAACATGATGGGGCGGATGTAGCACTGCGGGAGCCCGCTGCGCGCGACGAGCTGCGCCGTGGCGTCGCACAGCTCGGCGAGCGTCCACGGGTGAGACATGCGGTAGATCTTCGCCGAGTTGAGGAACCGCTGCATGTGCTCGCGCAGGCGGAAGACGGCCGGGCCGCGCCGCGTCCTGTAGCAGCGGATGCCCTCGAAGACGCTGGAGCCGTAGTGGAGGACGTGCGACATGACGTGCACGCGCGCGTCGTCCCAGGCGACGAACTCGCCGTCGCGCCAGACCTCCGGCGCGATGGTCGGCTTCTTGCTAAACTCCTTCTTGACTGCCTCGTCGTTCGACATTTCTTCTTCCGCTCCTTAGCTGGCCCGCCGCCGCACACCGCGGCGCCCCAAACACGCGCGTGCTTCGTCTGTCGGGGGCGTCCGCGGCGAGGGACGGGTCAAAGTCCGCTTGCTGTTAAGGTCCGCGATGATCTCTTGTAACAGGTTATTCAAGACAGGCACGATACATTAAACCGAACGCGCTTGGCAAGGTTGCGAAACTCGGGCAGAATGACCCGCCGGCGCGCCCCGCGGCGCCCGGCCCGCCGCGCACATTTCCGCCGAGGAGAGACACCTTGAAGACCCGCCCCACGGACGCGCCGACGCGCGCAGAGCGGAGCCGCAGAGCCGCGGCCGGCGCGCCGCTGCTCGCTTCCCTTCTGCTGTCGCTCGCCGCCTGCACCCCGCCCGCGCCCGCCCCCGCGCCGCCCGCGCCGCCGGCCCCGACGCCCGCGCAGGCGGCGCCCTCCCCCGCGCAGGGCGGCGCGGCGAAGGCCGCCGACAAGGGCGACTTCAAGGTCGCCCGCCGCCGGCCGCACGACCCGAAGGACGAGCAGGAGCGGAAGGAGCTGGAGGAGGAGGAGAAGTCGCTCGAAGAGACGGCCGCCGAGCTGAACAAGGCGTTCTCGCTGCCGCACGACATCCTCATCGGCTTCGACGAGTGCGGCGAGGCGAACTCCTTCTACGACCCCGAGAAGAAGCAGATCACGGTCTGCGACGAGCTGGTCGAAGACCTCTACGAGTCGTTCCGCGGCGACTACAAGAAGGAGTCGGAGCTGGACGACGCCGTGACCAACGCCACGACCTTCGTCTTCTTCCACGAGCTGGGGCACGCGCTCGTCGACGCCTACGACCTGCCGGTGACGGGGCGCGAGGAGGACGCCGTCGACCAGCTCTCGGTCATCCTCCTGTCCGACGGGTCGGAGGAGGGCGACAAGATGGTCTTGGACGCGGCGCTCGCCTTCTCGAAGGAGACGGAGGCGGAGCTGGACGAGCTGGCCTTCGCCGACGAGCACTCGTTCGACCGGCAGCGCTTCTACAACATCGTCTGCCTGCTCTACGGCCAGAACGAGGAGAAGTTCGCCTCGCTCGTGAAGGACGGCACGCTGCCCGGGTCGCGCGCCGAGCGCTGCGGCGACGAGTTCGCCCGCGCAGACAAAGCCTGGCAGGCGCTCCTCGCGCCCTACACCAAAGAGGACGCGCCCTGAGCCCTCCGGGGGATTTGGAATTTCGAATTCCAAACCTGCAATCCCCCGCGCCTCCGCGGCGGAGCGCCCTTCGCGCTATACTCGGGCCGAGCCGGAATAAATCTTCTCAGGGCCAGGGGTTTTAAATTGCAGGCAGAAGAGACTCCGAACCGCGACGCGCTCGCCATCCACCGGCGCGCCGTCGCCGTAGACATGCACGCCGACACGGTGCAGTTCGTCGTCGACGAGGGCGCGGACTTGAGCCGCCCCGTCGCCACCACGCACCTCGACGCCGTGCGCATGCGCGAGGGCGGCCTCGACGCGCAGTTCTTCTCAGTCTGGGTCGAGCCCGAGTTCTACGGCACGGGCGGCGAGAGCGCGGTCGAGCGCGCGGACCTACAGGTCGCCGCCGTCCGCGCGCTGGCCGAGCGCGACCCCGACACGTGGGTCTTCGCCACGACGGCCGCCGACATCCGGAGCGCCGCCGCCGAGGGCAAGCTCGCCGCGCTCATCGGGCTCGAAGGCGGCTACGCCATCGACGAAAAGCTCGAACGCGTCGAGCACTACTTCCGCGCGGGCGTCCGCTACATGACGCCGACGTGGACGCACAGCCTCCCCTGGGCCGGCTCCTCGGGCGACGCCGAAGGCGCGGCGCGCGGACTGAACGAGTTCGGCCGCGGCGTCATCGGGGAGATGAACCGGCTCGGGATGATGGTGGACGTGTCGCACGTCTCGGACAAAACCTTCTGGGACATCGTCGAGACTTCGGAAGCGCCGGTCGTCGCCACCCACTCCAACTGCCGCGCCATCGCGGACGCGCCGCGCAACCTGACCGACGAGATGATCGTCGCGCTGGCCGAGACGGGTGGCGTCGTCTCGGTCGTCTTCTACCCCGGCTTCCTCGAACCGGGCTGGCGTGCGCGCAGGGACGCGGCCGAGCGCGAGATTCGCCCACTCATCGAAGAGGCCGAGCGGGGCGCCGCGCGGCCGGGCTCGGCCGCGCGCATCGCGGGCGACCGCGTGCGCGAGCGCGAGTTCCGCGCGCGCCTCGCTCCCGTCCACGTCTCGCGCGTCGCCGACCACGTAGACCGCATCGTCGGACTCGCGGGCGTCGAACACGTCGGCCTCGGCTCCGACTTCGACGGCATCACGGCCACGCCCGCCGGCCTCTCCTCCGTCGCCGAACTCCCGAACCTGAC
>DASVWB010000086.1:0-110554 GCA_036389815.1 Pyrinomonadaceae bacterium
CTTCTTCAACGTCCTCGGCGGCACGCAGAACACCATCAACGAGTTCTTCTTCGTCGAACCCTCCAAGGCGCGCCCCAAGCTCATGGACTTCCGGGACCTCGCCTCCAAGGCGTACGGGTCCGAGCTGCTGCGCATCCTGAAGGCGTCCCGCATCACCCAGTCGGCCTGGGACGGCCTCGACAAGCGTAACCGCGCGACGGTGCTCAACCTCTCGGCCAAGATGTTCCGCGAGACCACGAAGAACGGGCGGACGCTCATCAGCCAGGTGCAGAACATAGACCGTGAGCTGCTCACCAAGAAGAACCGCGCGCGCATCTACTCGAACACCGACGCGGGACTTCTGAACGCGCTGCGCAAGTTCCCGGAGAGGTTCAAGGGCGTGTCGGGCGTGCTGCACAAGTTCCCCGGCGGCTTCAACCCGGTCGGCCAGGACAACAGCTTCAAGTCGAGGGACGACGCCGGCAACATCCAGCTCACCTTCGGCACCAACGCGGACGGGGCGTTCCTCGCCGACATAGACCTCGACGACCACGCCGGCATCCAGCACGCGGCCGACGTGCTCAAGCACAGGTTCTCGGGTGACGACACAGACCCCTACGACATCCACGAGCTACTCGTCCACTTCCAGTCCCACCTCGGCGTAGACCCCGGCTACGACCTGCTCTGAGGGGGCGCGCTCCGCGAAAGGAGGATGAAAGACGCGCCGCCTTTCATCCTCCTTTCCGCATTCAGCGATCCGCATTCCGCAGTCGGCCGTCGTCTCAGCCGGCGTCCTCCCTGATGAGGTCGAACGCCTTCTCGCTGACCATGTAGACGGCCGTGACGATGAAGTAGCCCGGTATCTTCGGGAAGACCGACGCGTCCACGACGCGCAGGCCCTCGACCCCGCGCACGCGGAGCCGGCTGTCGAGCACCGACATCTCGTCCCGCCCCATCTTGCAGGTGCACGAGGCGTGGTGCCCCCACGTCTCGTCGCGTATGAACTGGCGCAGCGCCGCGTCGTCCTTCACGTTCGGCCCCGGCCAGACCTCCGTGTTCTTCACCTTGTCGTCGTTGAGGCGCGCGTTCATCTCGCGGACGAACCGGACGCCGTCGAGGAGCGCGTTCATGTCCCGGTCGCCCGTGCCCTGCCCGTCGCGGAAGTTCTGGAAGTTGACGCGCGGCGGGTCCCAGGGGTTGGCCGAAGCCAGCTCGACGCGCCCCGTGTTCTCCGTCCTCGCCTTCAGGATGGCCCAGGTGAAGAGGTTGCGGTGCTGCTCCAGCTCCTTCGAGTAGCCCTTCTTGTAGCCGCGGAAGTTGGCGGGCAGGCCGAAGATGAAGAGGTCCGGGTCTTTGAGCGAGTTGTCCGACTTCTTGATGAGGCCGATGAGCGCGCCGTTCGTGGCGTAGACGCTCGGGCCGCCCCGCTCCCACTCGGCCAGCATCTCGTCCGGCGTGTCGTCGTCGGGCGGGGCGAACCTGCCGCCCCTGGTGAGGGCGAAGTCGGTCTCGAACTGCGTGACGACGCCGACCTCGTAGCGGTCTTGCAGGTTCCGGCCGACGCCCTTCGACTCGACGAGCACGGGGATGCCGAACTTCTCCAACTGGTCGCGCGGGCCGATGCCCGAGAGCATGAGGAGCTGCGGCGTGTTGAAGGCGCCGCCCGCGAGGATGACCTCGCGGCGCGCGAACGCCTTCAGGCGCGGGAGCGCGGACGGGTCGGGCGTGGAGGAGGCGGCCGCCGGGTCGGCGCGGTAGACGTGCGCCCGGTCGATGTACTCGACGCCGACGGCCCGCCTGCCCTCGAAGAGGACGCGCGCGGCGAGCGCGTGCTTCCTGATCGTCAGGGAGCCGGGCGGCTGGCCCTGCGGCTTCTTCTTAAAGTCTTCGGCCTTCTTCTTAAGCTCGGCCTCGGTGCTCAGAAGGTATTCGCGCGGGCCGACCCGCCGCCCCTTGTCCACGGTGAGCGGGGTGAAGACGAGCCCCTGGCGGGAGGCGCTGCGGGTGTCGTTCGGGTCGAGGCGCGTCTCCAGTTTGAGGAACGGGTCGCCGACGTGCTTGCGCATCGCCGTCAGGACGGTGTTGATGAGCAGGGCGCCGAGCTGCTTGTCGCGCAGGAGGCGCGGCAGCAGTGCGGGGTCGGCGCCGCTCGTCGGCAGCCAGCCGTCGAAGCCGTGGCCGTGCGCGGGGTCGGACTTCGGGCCGCCGACCTTCAGCGCCGAGAGCGCTTTGGCGAGGGACTTGCCGAAGTCGTTCGGGCGCGGGACGTACTTGCACTGTTCGAGGCGCGCCCAGAGGAGGCGCATGTTTTCGGCGCGCCACGAGCTGTCGCCGGTGAGCGCGGCGATGTTGTCCCAGTCGCTGTCCTGCGGGACGACCGTGATCATCGCGTTGTGCGTCGTGCAGCCGCCGACGGCCGCCGCGCGCGGATACCAGACCCGCTTCCGGCCCTTCAAGTCGGCCGGGAGGTCTTCGTCCCTCACCAACTTCGTGTCCCTCGCCTGCAAGGCGTCGTCCGTGTAGTGGCGCACGAAGAAGTCCCAGGAGCACCCGGGGTACTCGGTCGAGAGGCCGTGGAAGATCGGGACTTTATACAGGTACTCGCCCCGCCTCCTCTCAAGGTCTTCGGTGCAGGGGTCGCCGCCCGCCTCCAGCAGCAGGACTTTGAAGCCGGCCCGCGCGAGGTTCGCCGCGAGCGGGCCGCCGCCCGCGCCAGACCCGACGACGATGTAGTCATGTTCCGGTGTGCTCATGGTCGCGTCCTCCGCGGTGTCGGGCGTTCAGAAGGTCTTGAGGAATTCGATGAGCGCGCGCTTGTCCCCGTCGGAGAGCGCCGGCTCGCCGTCGAAGCCCGCGCCGAAGTAGTGGCCGCGGTTGGGGATGTAGTCCGGGCACTTGCTCAGCTCCATGAGGGGCTTGACGAGGCCGGCGAAGACCTCGCGGGCGCGCTCGTCGGTCGGGTTCGGGCCGAGTTCCTTGAGCGACTTCTTGAGCCTGAGCGCGAGCGCCAGCAACTTCTTGTCGTGTTCGAGGCGTGACTTGAGGTCGGTCTCCTCGCTCAGCAGGCTCAGGTTGGAGAGCAGGCCGACGGGGAAGCCGGCCGGGATGGGGCCGATCTCGATGCCCTTGCCGCGGAAGACGCCCGGGACGAGGAGCCGGCCGGCGCCGACCAGCGGCCGGAGCTTGTCCGGCACGTAGCCGGGCGCGATGCGTATGTAGCTCCGCTCGGTCGTGCGGTCTACGGCGCCGGGGAAGTCCTTGATGCCGCGCTCGGCGAAAGCCTTCTCCAGCACGGGGTCTTTGCGGCGCTTCTCGGGCCAGAGCATCTGCTCGATGGCTATCTGGAAAGATTCCATGCGCTTCTCGACCGACGGGCTCGGGAAGAAGCGGCCGACCGAGTTGTTCAGCAGGAACGGCGAGGTTGACCACAGGCTGACGAGCGACGCCGGGCGCGTAAACCCGCGGCCGCCGCCGGGCATGGTGAACTTCACGGGCTCGCCCGTCTCCGGGTTGTAGACCGTGACCTCTCCGACCGACGGCAGGTCTTTGTAAGTCTCCGAGGTGAAGTTGTCCCAGATGTTTCCGCGGATGCCGTTGGTCGCCAGCGGGCTGCAAGCGTTCGTCTGCAGGAGCGTGACGGGCACGCGGAAGTCGGACGACAGGAAGTTGTCTTCGAGGAAGTCCGGCGCGGCGACGAGGGCGCGCATCTTCGTCTTGAACTCGTCCGTCTTCGTCCACGCCCAGTAGTCCTCCCAGCACTTCATGTAGCCGGGCCCCGCGCAGCCCTCCTGCTCGAAGATGCCGAGCGCGCGGTCGGGCGTTGGCAGCTTGCTCGAATGGCAGCGGGCGCAGTTCTCTGCGAAGACCTGCCTGCCGCGCCCCAGCACCGCCTCGTCCTTCGTGAGGTAGGCCCCGCCGCCGGGCGCGTCCCTGAGCCTGTGCGGCGTGCCGGCGCGGACGAGGAAGCGGGCCATGTCGGGCGTCTGGTCTTCGGTGGCTCCCCAGTATGACGAGTTCCTGCGCGCCACCGCGATCTCTATCGGCGTGGTGGGCGCGCCGCCGACCAGCGCGTTGAAGTGGAGCAGCCACTCCTCGCTGAAGAGTCCGATGTTGAGGTAGACGCGGTTGAGCGCCCCGAGCGCCCCGACGGAGTCGGCCCCGTCCTTCAGGACGCGCGGCGAGTAGGAGGTCGAGGGCGGCACGAAGAGGCGGTTGAGCGGGTCGCTCGGCGCGAGGTAGTCGTTGAGCTGTTTGTTGTCGAGGGCGCCGCCGCCGAGGGTCTCCCTGCCGAAGCGCTGCGCCTGCGCGAGCCTCGGGCCGAGCTGGTAGATGGCATTCATCGTGCGCGGGTTGACGATGTTGTCGGTCGAGACGAGCGAGGTGTCGAGCGCGCCCGGCCGCGAGGTGTGGAACATCTGGAAGATGTAGCTCGTCGGGTCGGCCTGCCAGTCGAGGATGCGGTCGACCCAGAAGTACTGCGCGCCGACCGTCGAAGACAGGTTCTCCCACTTCGGGTGCTCGGGGTCGGCGGGCGGCCGCAGGGGGTCTGGGCCGATGTGGCAGAAGGCGCACGACATCCCGACGCGGTAGGGGCGGACGAGGTCTTTGTCGTTGTAGTAGTCGGGGTCTTCGTAGTAGCGCTTCGGGTCCCACTTCGCCGCGGCCTTCTCGTCGAAGGCGGGGTTCGGGAAGAGGCGCAGCCCGACGATGCCGGTCGCCCAGCCGTAGAAGGAGCCGACCGGGAGGTTCCTGCCGCGCGCGCCCGTGCGCACGCCCGGGTACCTCGTCTCGTCCTCGAACGGGTCGGGCGGGCACTCGGGCGACGAGACGCGCCGGTCGAGCCAGAGGCCGAAGCGGGCGGGGTCTGGCGCGGCCGCCTTCTCGAAGCAGGGCTCGTTGACGAGGCCCAGATACTGCCAGCGGTTGTCGCGGCTGAACTTCATCCGCTCGCCGCCCTTGTTGACGGGGCCGGGGTAGGACGAGAGCGTCTTGAGGAGGTCAACCGAGCCGAAGCTGTTGACGGTGATCGTGTCCCAGAAGCGGTCGTTACCGCCCGTCCAGACGATCCAGGTGTTGCGCCCCCTCACCTCCTCGGGCGTCAACGCCACGCCGCCGTCCGCCGCGCGGAAGTAGTCCTCGCCGGCCGCGTGGTTGCTGCCGGGCGCGCGGAACGAGGCGGGCGTGCGCCCCGCGGCCTTCGCCTCGTCGAGCACCGCGCCCGGCCGCGGCCGCGGCGGTCTATTCTCACAGCTCGGCGCCATGACCATGCACGCCGACACCAGAACGAAGGCGACTAAGGCGGTTCGCTTGAGCAGGTCGTTGTTCACGGGACACCCTCCTCGGGGTCTGGGCTCACAATCAATTCGAGAGGCGCGGGCGCGACGCGTTTCAGGGGGAGGCCGCTTAGAATCGGTCGTCCGCCAGCGCGTGGAGCGCCGCGAAGGGCTCGCCGTGGCGGTCGGGCGCGAGGAAGAGCGCGCGCAGCGGGTCGGCGGCGGCCTCGCGCGCGAAGGCGGCCGTGCGTTCCTGCCGCCGCGTGCTGTTGATGTTCTTGACGATGCGGTACTTGACCTCCGGCACCGAGAGGTCTACGACCAGCGTCACGCCGCCGCGGAAGACGTGTGCGGGAGTCTCCTGCGCCGAGGCGGCGTCGGCGTCGGCGGCGCGCCCGTCGCGCCCGCCGACGGCGAGCGACTGCGTGAGCGCGACGATGAGCTGCGGGACGTTCCGCCCGTCGGGGCTCGTGCGCATGGCGCGGCGCAGCGCGTGGACCTCGAAGCCGAGCGACGGGTCGAGCCCAAGCTCGCTCGCGAACTCGGGCACGGCAGCGAACGCCTTCTCCAACTGCTTGTGGAGCGTGATGCGCCGCTCGCGCGTCACGTCGAAGAGCGTCTCGCGCCTGTCTATGTAGAGGCACTCGTCCGCGTAGTCCTTCAGCCCGGCGATGATGGCGCGGTACTGCTCCTTTATCTTCTCGCGCACGCCGCGGGGGAACTCCGCCGGGTCGAGCCCCTGCCAGCGCAGCGTGTCCACCGAGAGCGTGCGGAGCGTGTCGCTGGTCGGGTCGTCGAGGTTCAGCGGGTAGATGCCGCGGCGGCGGAACGACTCGACGAAGGCGACGCGGTAGTTGTGGCGGTCGTCGCTCACCATGTCGAAGTCGGCCGTGATGAGCGCGCGCAGGTACTCGAAGAAGGTCACGTCCACGGGCGGCAGGTAGTCGAGCGCGCGGATGCACATCTGGAGCACGTGGGAGGCGGCCTTCACCGCCTCGTCGGTGAGGCGGCCGACGAGGTCGGGGTGGATGGCGCCGGTCGGCAGCACGCCCGTCCCGCCCGTGTAGATGCGCAGCAGGTCGGCGATGCGCGTCTTGTAGATGGCGATGAAGGCGTCGAAGACCGCCGCGACGAGGACGGCCCCGCGCGAGTGGGGCGTGAGCCGCGTCTGCAACTCCGCCGGGTCGGGCTTGAGGCGCGTCCAGACGCCGTCCTTGACGGAGCCGATGGCGTTCCTGAGCGCGCCGCGGCCGCCCGTGGCGTAGCCGAACTGGACGGCCATCTGCCCGAGCATGGACTCGGCCTCGATGTCGCCGCGCGTCTTCGCGATCTCCTGCCGGAGGAGTTCCGGGATGGTGAAGTGCTGCATGAGGGCCACGATGTCGGCGAAGCCCTCGTGCAGCGCGAGTACGTCCGGGTTGGTCGGCTCGTTGAAGCGGCGGTGCATGCCGTCGAGGACGGCGTGCGTCGTCTCGTGGGCGATGATGTCGTGCGAGAGGCAGGCGTAGACGCGGCTGCCCGGCACGTGGTCGCCGGGGTCGTCGGCCGCGGCCTCGAAGTAGCCGAACAGGAGCGCGACCTCCTGCGGGCTGTAGAAGGCGTTGGCCTGCCGGAGCGCGTGCGGGCGCACGGCGAGCTGGCGCACGAAGCCGCGGTCGTCGTTCGCGTTCCGCGGGTTCGGCCGCGGGCGCCAGAGCACGGGGCGGCCGAGCGCGTGCTCGAAGTGCTCGATGGTCTTCATCGCGACGGCGTAGACCATCTGCTGGTGGAACTGCGGGTTCCCCTCCGAAGGCGCCCAGCCGTCCTGCGCGAGCAGGCGCGGGTCGTCGAGGTCCACGGGCGCGTAGGGCCTGCCGCCGGCGTCCACGTCCTCGACGGCGAGGTACTCGCCCACCGGCCCCTCACCCTCCAGGTTCTCCCAGCGTATCTTGAGCGCCACCTCGTTGACGCCCGCCGTGTCGAGCCGCGTCGAGAGGCTGGGGTCTACGGCGTAGACGCGCACGCGCCTGTAGGGCGGGTTGCGGAGCGCGGGCGCGTCGTCGCAGGCCGAGAGCACTTCGGGGATGACCCGCTTCCCCGCCCCCCTGCGCGGGGCCGAGCGCCCCGTCGCCACGGGGTAGCGCGTGGCGACGTGCTTGCGCAGCGCGAGCGACGCGCCCTCGTCCTCGATGATCGCCTCCATGACGCGGCGCATCCTGTCGGCCGGAATCTTCGCCGCGGCGGCGGGGTCGGGCACCAGCTTTTGCAGCTCCTCGTTGAGCAGCCAGCGCTGCGCCAGCTCCTGGTTGAACATCTCCTCGCGCGGCGGTATGCGCGCGATGCCGAGCCCGGTGACGACGCGGAAGATGGAGAACGAGTCGTCGGAGGGCGCGCTCTTCGGCAGGCCGAGCGCGGGCTTCACGTCGAGCATCTTGAGCGCCTGCACGACGCCGTTGCCGAAGTGCGTCCGGTCGCCCCGCATCTTCGTCGAGGTGAAGAGCGCGTTGCGCGCGGCCTCGACGCGCCGCCAGTCGCGCGGCGGCAGCTCGTTCTTGTGGCGCTCCAGCCACAGGGCGACGGCCGCCGCCACCTGCGGCGTGGCAGCCGACGTGCCCTCGCCGTTGTGGCGGATGACGCCGTCGCACATGTAGCGCGCCCAGGGGATGTTCGGCGTGTAGGCGGCGACGGCCGCCCTCATCGCCGAGTCGGGGCCGAAGCTCCCTTCGAGCGTGTTGAGCCCCTTGAGGCCGGCGTAAGGGCTCCCGTCGGCCATCACGCCGCAGACGGCGACGACGCGCGGGTAGCGCGCCGGGTAGACGAGCGTGCGGGGCGGCGTGAAGCCGACGTGGTTGCCAGCAGCCGCGCAGATACAGACGCCCGCCTCGTAAGCCCTGTCGACCTCCTCGGCCCAAGAGCGCGTGGGCACGCCGCCCATGCTCAGCGTGATGACGTCGCAGCGCCGGTCGGTCGCGTAGCGGATGGCCTGCGCGAGCGCGCTCGTCCGCAGCAGCACCACGCGGTCGGCGACGCGCAGCGGGAGGACTTCGGCGTCGGGCGCGCCGCCGATGCGCACGCCGCCCTGCGCGGGCGCCTTGCCCGCGAGTATGCCGATGGTGCCGGTGCCGTGGCCGGAGTTGTCTATCAGGAAGACGTTGTTGTCGGGGTCTTCGGCGCTCTGCCGCCCCTCCTCGCCTTCGACGAAGCTGCGTTCGAGCGAGCGCGCGACGTGCTCGGGCGCGGTGGCGTGCGCGCGGTAGTAGCCCGTGTCGAGGTGCCCGACGCGCGTGCGCGGCTCTTTGAAGCTCACGGCGTCGCGCGCCGACCCGAGCTGCGAGAAGGCGTCGCCGAGGTGCCAGAAGTCGCCGGGGCCGACCTTCTTCCCGCGCGTCCCGTCCTGCGGGTCGGCCACGCACCTGTCGGCGGCGGCGAGGCCCGGCGTCGGCTCGTCTTCGTTCGCGTCCTGGTAGAAGTTGTGGACGAGGTCGGGCTCGGCGAAGAGCACGTCGGACTCGGCGACGCCGAGCTGGCCGGCGACGCGCGCGTGCGCCAGGTCCCACGGCGTCGCCGCGCCGTCGGGCAGCTCGGCGAGGAACCAGCGCGGCGCCGCGTCGTCGAGCCCGAAGGCGCCCGCCTCCGCCTGCCGCCCCTGCGCGTCGTGGAGCGGCCTCAGCCTCGCGCGCGACTCGGCGGCCCTCAACGCGCTCGCGCTCGGGGTGCGGAGCTTGACCAGCACGCGGTTCGTCTCTAAAGGCTTCGGTGTTTCGTTCGGCATCTCTGTGGCCCCCGGCCGCGCGCTCACCCCCGGTCGGCGGCGCCCGCGTCCTCGATGATGACGTCCGCGGCCTTCTCGCTGATCATGTAGATGGCCGTGACGATGAAGTAGCCCGGTATCTTCGGGAAGACCGACGCGTCTACGACGCGCAGGCCCTCGACCCCGCGCACGCGGAAGCGGCTGTCGAGCACGGCCAGCGGGTCGCCTTCGGGGCCGATGGGGCACGTGCAGGAGGCGTGGTGCCCCCACGCCTCGTCCCTGACGAACTGGCGCAGCTCGTCGTCGGTCTTCACGTCGGGGCCGGGCACCTGCTCCTGCTTGATGAGGCTCCGGCGGAGGAGCCAGAACCAGCGCGCGCGCGCGAGGCGGTCGTTCATCGAGCGGACGAACTTGACGCCGCCGACGACGGCGTCTAAGTCGGGGTCGGCGGCCGACTGGCCGTCGCCGAAATACTTGAAGTTGACCCGCGGGCGTTCCCAAGGGTCGGCCGAGGCGAGGCGCACCTCGCCCGTGTTGTTCGTGCGCGCCTTGAGCACGGCCCAGGTGAACCGGTTGTGCTTCGACTCGAAGACCTTCGAGTAGCCGGGCTTGTAGCCGCGGAAGAAGCCGGGCAGCCCGAAGATGTAGAGGTCTGGGTCTTTCAGCTCCGGGCGCGAGCGCTTGATGATGCCGATGAGCGCGCCGTTCGTGGCGTAGATGCCGCGGCCTCCCTTCGCCCACTCTTCGAGGAAGTTGTCGGACTTGCCGTCCTCGCCGGGCGGCTCGAAGCTCGCGCCTTCGAGCAGGACGAAGTCCTTCCTGAACTCAGTGACGACGCCGACCTCGTAGCGGTCTTGCAGGTTCAGGCCGACGCCGGGGCGGTCTGCGACGACCTCGATGCCCAGCCCGCGCAGGTGTTCGGCCGGGCCGACGCCGGAGAGCATGAGCAGTTGCGGCGTGTTGAAGGCGCCGCCCGCGAGGATGACCTCGCGCGCGGCGCGGACGCTCACGCGCGGCAGCGCCGAGGTGGAGGTGTCGGGCGTGAGCTTCGCGGCGTTGGGGTCGGCGCGGTAGACGTGCGCGCGGTCGATGTACTCGACGCCGACGGCCCGCCTGCCCTCGAAGAGGACGCGCGAGACGAGGGCGTTCATCTTGATGGTCAGGTTCGCGCCGTGCTTCTCGCTCGCCTTGACGCGCAAAAGGTAGTCGCGCGGCCCCACGCGCTTGCCCTTGTCCACGGCGAGCGGGGTGAAGGCGAGCCCTTCGGGGCTGTCGCCCGTGTTGCGGCTGTCGTTCGGGTCGAAGCGCGTCTCGACGCCGAGCAGCACGTCGCCGACGTGGTCGCGGACGGCGGTCTTCGCGCCCTTGAGGAGGAGCTTGACCAGCTTCCTGTCCTTGAGGACGAGGAAGGGGTCCGCCTCGGAGGTCGGGAGCCAGCCGTCGAAGCCGTGCCCGTGCTTCCAGTCGAAGCTCGGCCGGCGCCCGCGGAAGAGCCCGACCGCCCACCAGAAGAGGGTCTTGAAGAACCACTTGGCGGTGCGCGAGCGCGGCACGTACTTGCAGTCTTCGAGCCGCTGGAAGTAAGGGCGCATCCGCTCGCCGCGCCAGGAGTCGTCGCCCGTCAGCTCCGCGATGTGGTCCCAGTCGCTGTCCTGCGGGACGACCGTGATCATCGCGTTGTGCGCCGTGCAGCCGCCGAGCGCGCCCGCGCGCGGATACCAGATGAAGGGCTCGCCGTCTATGTCAACGCACTTCGAGTCGCGCCGCTGCCGTTCGGCCGAGGTGTAGTGGCGCACGAAGAAGTCCCACGCGCACTCCGGGTACTCGGTCGAGAGGCCGTGGAAGATCGGGACTTCGTACATGTAGCGACCGCGCCCGGTCTTGTCCTCGGTGCAGGGGTCGCCGCCCGCCTCCAGCAGCAGGACTCTGAAGCCGGCCCGCGCGAGGTTCGCCGCGAGCGGGCCGCCGCCCGCGCCGGACCCGACGACGATGTAGTCGTAGCTCTCGGTGCTCATGTTCGCCCTCTAGAAAGTCTTCAGGAGTTCTATCAGCGCGCCCTTGTCGTCGTCGCTCAGGGCGGGCTCGCCGTCGAAGCCCGTGCCGAAGTAGTGGCCGCGGTTGACCACGTAGTCGGGGCACTTGCTCAGCGACACGAGCCTCGCGGCGAGCGGCCTGAAGACTTCCTGCGCGCGCCGGTTGTACTCCTCGTCGCTCCCGCCCGTCGGCGGCGGCCCCAGCTCGGCCATCTTCTTCTTGATGTCGAGGACGAGCCCGACCAGCTCGCGGTCGTGCCGGAGCCTGTCCCAGAGCCCCATCTCCTCGGGGAGGATCATCAGGTTCGTGAGCAGCCCGACGGGCGTGCCGCGCGGTATCGGCCCGATGTCTATGCCGTCCTGGCCGAAGATGTTCGGCAGCAGCCAAGGGCCCCAGCCCTTCAGCGCGTCGGGCACGAAGCCGGGCGCGACGTGGATGGACGAGATGCGCGTCGTGCGGTCTATCGTCCCGTGCACCCTGTCGCCGAGCACCGAGTCCATCTCCCTGTCCTGCGGCCAGAGCAACTGGTGGATGGACTTCTCGAACGAGTCCATGCGGCCGGCGACCGAGGGGTCAGGGTTGAACGGGCCGAGGCTGTTGTTGAGCAGGAACGGCGCGGTAGACCAGACGCTGACGAGCGACGCCGGGCGCGTGAAGCCGCGGCCGCCGCCGGGCAGCTTGTAGGGGCGCGCCTCGCCCGTCACGGGGTCGTGGACGGTGACGGTGCCGACCGACGGCAGGTCTTTGTAGGTCTCAGAGGTGAAGTTGTCCCAGATGTTTCCGCGGATGCCGTTGGTCGCCAGCGGGCTGCAGGCGTTCGTCTGCAGGAGCGTGACGGGCACGCGGAACTCCGTCGAGAGGTAGTTGCCGTCGAGGAAGTCCGGCGCCTTGACGATGGCCGTCATCTCCTGCTTGAACCCGTCCGTCTTCGACCAAGCCCAGTAGTCATCCCAGCACTTCATGTAGCCGGGGCCGGCGCAGTCGGGCTTCATGCGGTCTTCGGCGTGCGCGGGGAGCTTGCTCGAATGGCAGCGGGCGCAGTTCTCTGCGAAGACCTCCTTGCCGCGTTCGAGTTTCTGGTTGTAGGCGTCGTCGGCGGGCTGCCCGCCGTTGAGGTACTGCGCCGCGTCGGGCGCGTCCTTCAGGTAGTGCGGGGCGGTGGTCTTGAGGAAGAAGAGCGCCATGTCGGGCGTCTGCGCCTCGGTGGCCTCCCAGTAGGAGGAGTTCCTGCGCGCGTCTGCGATGAGGATGGGCGTGACGGGCTTGCCCCCGGCGAGCGGGTTGAAGTGGAGCAGCCACTCCTCGCTGAAGAGCCCGATGTTGAGGTAGACGCGGTTGAGCGCGCCCAGGCCCCCGACGGAGTCGGCCCCGTCCTTCAGCACGCGCGGCGACCAGACGGTCGTGGGCGGCTGGAAGAGGCCGTTCAGGGCGGCGGTCTGCGGGTAGTCGTTGAACTGCTTGTTGTCGCCGCTGCCGCCGCCGGCCGAGAGCGTCTCGCGGCCGAACTTCTGCGCCTGCGCGAGGCGCGGCCCGAGGTTGTAGAGCGCGTTCATCGTGCGCGGGTTGTTGATGTTGTCGGTCGAGACGAGCGAGGTGTCGAGCGTGCCCGGCCGCGAGGTGTGGAACATCTGCCAGATGTAGGTCGCCTCGTCGGCCTGCCAGTCGAAGATGCGGTCGATCCAGAAGTACTGCGCGCCGACGTTCGACGTGAGGTTCTCCCACTTCGGGTGCTCGGGGTCGGCGGGCGGCTTGACGGGGTTCGGCCCGACGTGGCAGAAGCCGCACGACATCCCGACGCGGTACGGCTTCACGAGGTTCTTGTCGAAGTAGTATTTGGGGTCGTTGTAGTAGCGCTCGGCGTCCCACCTCTTCGCGGCGGCCTCGTCGAAGTCCGGGTTCGGGAAGAGTCGCAGGCCGGCGACGCCGGTGGCGTAGCCGTAGAAGGAGCCGACGGGCATCTTCCCGCCGGCCGGGATGTCCCTGCCCGCGGGCAACTGCCTGCCGCGCGCGCCCGTGAGCACGCCCGGGTACTTGGCCTCGTTCTCGAACGGGTCGGGCGGGCACTCGGGCGACGAGACGCGCCGGTCGAGCCACAGCCCGAAGCGCTCCTTGTCGGGGCCGGTCGCCTGCTCGAAGCACGGCTCGTTGACGAGTCCGAGGTAGTACCAGCGGTTGTCGCGCCTGAACTTCAGCGAAGGGTGCGACGAGAGAGTCTTGAGCAGGTCGAGCGCGCCGAAGCTGTTGACCGAAATCTTGTCCCAGAAGCGGTCGTTGCCGCCCGTCCAGACGAGCCACGTGTTGCGCCCCCTGACCTCCGCGGGCGTGAGCGGGACGCCGCCGTCCATGTCGCGGAAGTAGTCCTCGTCCGCGGCCGGGAGCGAGGCGGGCGTGCGCCCCGCGGCGCGCGCCTCGTCGAGCACGGTGCCCGGCTTCGGGCCGCCGCCCAGCCACCTCGCGAGGAGGACGAGGCCGACGGCCGCGACGACGACGAGCAGGACGACTAGCTTGACCAGATTTTTCCTCTTCATGCGATAGGCTCCTCGGGGTCTTCCTCAAACCCGAAAGGTCTTGCGGGGGGCGCGGCGGCCTTCCATAGGCCGGGGCCTGTGCGGACGTGGCGAGGCGACTTCAACCTTCAAAGACGGAAGTGGGCGACGGCGGGGCTTCTCGGCCGCGCCTCAGCGGTGTACGTGAAAACTGCCGTGGCGCGGGTTAATCTCGGCGGCCATGCGCGAATACTTTTCGGCCTCCGCCGCCTCGCCCGCGGCCCCGTAGACGGCCGCGGCCTTTGCGAAGAGGCGCGCCTCGCGGGCGCCGGACGCGAGCGACCTCTTCATCATCCCGCGCGCCTCCGCGAACTGCCCGTCGCGGTAGAGCGCCCACGCGAGCGCCGCCTGCGTCGAGAAATTCTCGCGAAGCTCCAGGTCGCGGCGCGCCCAGCGCACGGCCTCCGCTCCGTCCTCCCGAACGTCGGAGTAGAAGTCGGCGAGGTGGTGGTAGTAGTGGACGCCGCCGCGCCGCGCCGAGTCGAGGTATTCGCCGAGCGCGCGCTCGAACCAGGGCTCGGCCTCTGCGGGCCTGCCCGCGAACTCGTACAGCTCTCCGAGCGCCTGCATGAACTCGGGGCGCGGCAGCCGCGACAAGACCTTTTCGTAAAGCGCCGCCGCCTCTTCGACGCGCCCCAGCGCCCCGAGCAGTTCGGCCGCGTGCTCTTCGACCATCCAGTAGCCCGAGTAGGCGCGGCCGGCGCGCTCGTAGTGCGTGCGCGCCTCCTCGAAGCGCCCGCGCGACACGTCCAGCTCGCCGAGCTGAAGCTCCAGCCAGCAGAAGTGGCGCATCTCCTTGGCGGTGAGTTCGTCCCCCGCCTCGGCGTACAGGCGCTCGGCCTCCGCGATGTCGCCGAGCTTCGCGCGCAGGTGCGCGAGGCGCGCCAGGTTGTCCCAGGTCGGCTCATCGCGCGCGAGGTCTTCGTAGCCGGCGCGCGCCTCCTCGTACCTGCCCTCCTGAAAGTCGAGGTCCGCGCGGAGCGCGCGCCCCTGCGGGCTGTCGCGCAGCCCGGGGCTCGCGTCGAGGCAACGCCTCACGCCGGGGAGCCGGTGGAGCTTGAAGTCGAGGCTCGCCTTCAGGAAGTAGAGGTCGGCGGGGTTCGCGGCGCGCGCGACGGCGCGCTCGATTGCTTCGCCCGCGCGCTCAAGCCCCGCGAGGTCTCCCTTGAGCGAGGCGCGCTGGTAGAGGCCGTAGACGTAGCGCGTCGCCCGCTCGGCGTCGAAGGCGCCGCCGGCCGTCGGGTCACAGTGGAACTCGGAGAGGGCGCCGTCTATGCGCCCGAGTTCCAGCTCGAAGTCGGTAGGGTCGGGCATGAGTCGGGCTCGTGCGTAAGGCCGCGTGGGGGCGGGGCGGCCCCGCCCGCGTCGCGTGTCGGCCGGCGGCGCGCGTCGCCGAAGTGGCGCGCGCTCACCAGGGCTCGGCGAGGTACGGGAAGTGGTCGAGAAACTCCTTGTCGTTCCTGAGCGGGTTCGGCGGGGTCTTCGGCTCCACCGGCGCCGCGTCCCAGAGCGACTGGTCGTTGAGCAGGTCGAGGTGATACTTCCGGCCGTTCCACTCGGCCTCCATGTCGAGGAAGAGTGAGAGGAAGCGCGTCGCCACCTGGTCTTCGAGCCGGCGGCCGAAGGGCCACGTCCCCGTCGTGTCCATGTCGATGGCGCAGACGTTGGGGATGAAGATTTCGAACGGCCGCCGGAGCGGGATGTCGAGCCCCTTCGGGTTCCAGGAGTCGTCCGGCATGTTCAGGCGCTGGAAGAGCACGCGCCGCACGCGCGGGAAGGCCGCGGCGACGAGCGAGTAGGTCTTGTGCACCGAGACGGGCGAGTCGTCGTGGTCGAAAGCGCACTTCAGCCCGAGCGCGCTGATGGAAGGCCCGAAGCCCCAGCCGAGGTGCGCGAGCCGCCTGATGAAGTGGGGCGCGAGCCAGAAGTTGTTCGCGCCGAGCTGCCGGCCGTCCTCGCGCTCCGAGAGCCCCGCGTCGGCGAAGGGCTGGCCGTCGGTGTCGACGAGCTTGTAGCGCCGCAGCTCCTCGTCCTGCCGGAACGGGTCGAGCAGGGCGAACGGCTGCCCGTGCCAGAAGGGGTGGTCGGGGATGGTCTCGACCTTGTCGGCCGCCTTCAAAACCCAGCTCTCGCCCCAGACGTTGACGACGCGCTCCTCGCGCGGCGCGGGCGTGATGAAGGCGAGGGGGATTTCGAGGACGATGGCGTTGACGTTCTTGCCGTTCTGGCAGTCGAAGCCCGTGTAGACGAAGCGGTAGTTGCCGCGCTCGTCCTTCTTGTACCCGCGGCCGTTCCAGGTGTGGGGGCCCGGCGGCAGCTCCTTCTTGAAGCCGTCGCGGCCCTTGACGTGCTCGTAGCCCCAGTCGGGCTCGGCCGGGTTGAAGTTGAAGAGGTCGTTGCCTTCGAGTTCGAGGAGCGTCTTCGGTATCGGCAGCTCGCGCGCCCACTGCATCGTGTGCGGGACGTGGTAGAACTGCGGCGCGTAGTTGATGGAGCGGAAGAAGCCGGTCAGGTCGTTGAAGAAGGCGTCGTCGCGCCCGCCGATAAAGGTCTTGATGGAGTGGCCGCCGGGCGTGTCGATGTCGAGCACGCGGTTGAGGTCTACGACCGTCTGGAAGTCGCCGCCGGGGAAGTTGAAGAACTTGACGGTGGCGCGCTGGTCGCGGCCGACGGTGACGCGAATCTCGGAAGGGCGGAGGTTGCCGAAGTACCTGTCCTTGACCGCGTCGAAGTATTCGAGCAGCGCTTCGAGGGTGCGCTCCTTGACGGGGCTCACGGCGCGCGGCGAGGCGTGCATCCGGATGCGGTAGAGCATGTCCGTGTCGAAGACGCCCGCCTCCGGCACGGAGGCGAAGGTGAGCGCGACGACGACCTTCTCGCCGCCCGCGCGGTCGTCGCCGGGGAAGCCGAAGAGGTCGTAGAGGTCGGCGGCGCTCACGTCGATGTCGGAGAAGATGGAGTTGACCGCGTTCGGGTCGTTGTGGTCGGCCATGGGGTTTGCCTCGGGCTGAGAGCGCCTACTGCTGCTGAGGGCGGGGCAGGCGGCGTTAAGAGAGTTGAGAAACGTGAGCGAGTGCCGAGCTTCTCGCTCGAAGGTTGACGACCGCGGGTGAAAGTGTCGCGCCCCTGTTTGAACTTGGGCGCATCATAGCCGCCTCGCCCAACCGCGTCAATAAAAAGATTTTCTTCCGCGGGGGGGCGGGCCCGCGCCGCGCCCGGCTTATAAGGGGGACGCACGCGCGCGAAGCCTCAGTCTCCGACGAAGGCCGCGAGGCGTTCGCCGTAGAGTTCCGCGTCGCGCTCGCCGCGCTCTATGGTCGCCGCCAGCAGGTCGGGGCGCGTGAAGTCCCAGGTGCCGACCGCCAGCCCCTCGCTCGGCGAGACGTAGAGGCGGCGGGTCGCGTCGTGCTGCCGGCGCGCGCGCGGCGGGGCGGTCAGCAGGACGACCGAGCGCTCGACGCCGGGGTGTCCTTCGGCCAGGAAGGAGGGGGCCGGGCTGATGATGCCCCCGTCGAGCAGCCTCTCGCCGCGGACACGCCCGACCGGCGTGAAGGGGGGCGTGGCGGAGGTGGCGACGATGAGGTCGGCCAACTCGTCCGCCGTCTCGCAGCCGCGCGCGTCGAAGACGGCGGGGCTGAAGCCCGCGCGCCGTGCGAACGAAGGCACGCCCGGCGCGCGGCGGCGCCCGTGGTCGAGGGTGTACGCGCAAAGGCCGAGGGCGGCCGCGGCGAACGCCGGCATGCGCGCGTGGAAGGCGGCCGTGATGACGAAGACGGGGAAGGGCTGCGCGCGTATCCGTTCGAGCCCGCCGTCGGCGAAGGCGTAAAGCAGTAGCTCGCGGTAGAGTTCGCCGTGCGGCGTCGGGCGCCGCCCGGAGAGGAGGCGGCCCCAGTCGAAGTTCCGCGTCAGGCCGCGGCAACGGCCCCGCCAGAACTCGCCGATCAGTTCCTCGCGCCCGCTCAGGAGGAGCGCGGCGACGCACGCGCCCGCGCTGCACGCGGCCACGGCGCGGACGCGCGGCAGTAGACGATCCCGCCAGCGCCGCATCAGCCCGAACTGGTAGAAAGACTTGTTCCCGCCCCCTGCGAAAGTTATCCCTACGTCCCTCTCCCTCATGTGCGCCCCGCCGGAATCATCAACCGCCCTCGTGCCGGCACGCCCGTGTGCCGGCGCCTCAGTTGCGGCTGACAGCTTGTCGCTTCGGCGCACTTCAGTCAACATACAACGCCCGGCGTCATACATTTGGGGGGGAGCGTGAGAGGGCCCGCGATTTTCGTGATAGATATGCTCAACGACTCGTTCGGCCATCCCGAGCTAGACCGGGTGCGCGCGGCACTCTGTTCGTCCATCAATCAACTGACGGCCCTGGCGCGCGCAAAGGGCTTCCCCGTAATTTGGGTTCGGCAGGAGTTCGAGCCCGACCTGAGCGACGCCTTTCTGGACATGAAGAGGGAGAATATACGGATGTTCATCAGGGGCACTCCCGGCCCTCTTATTCTCGACGAGCTGGTGCGCGGCGGTTCCGACATCGAGGTGGTCAAAAAACGGTACAGCATGTTCTACGGCACGGGTCTGGAGTCGTTACTCCGGGAGCTTGAGACGGACTCGCTCGTCCTCGCCGGCGTCAACACACACGCCTGCATACGGACGGCGGCAGTAGACGCTTACCAAAGAGATTTTCAGGTCACCATCGCCCGCGAATGTGTGGCTTCGAAAGACCCGAGGCATCACGAGGTGACCCTCGATTACCTTGACGGCGGAATCGCCACGCTGGTGACGCTCGGCGAACTCCTGAAGCGATTCGGCGCCGAAGACGCCGCGTAACAATTCGCCGCGGCCGCCGCCCCGGAGGTTATGCGTCGGCCCTCAAACCATCCGTCTTGCCGGCCACTCCTCACCGTCCGATCTGTTGACCCCGGCGGCGGCGTCGTCGAAGCCCGTTCGCTATGTGAATTTGACCGTCACCCGGCGGGTAAGTATCTTGAGCCATGGAAATCACACCCGTACGCACGCAGGAAGCGCCGACGCCGGCGGGGCACTACTCGCAGGCCGTCGTCTACAACGGGCTGGTCTTCGTCGCCGGGCAGCTCGCCGTTGACCCGCGCACCGGCGAAAAGAGGCTCGGCTCCATCGAGGAGCAGACGGAGCAGGCGCTCAGGAACGTGAGCGCCATCCTCAAGGCGGCCGGCAGCGACCTGAGCCGCGTGCTGAAGATGACGGTCTACGTCTCGGACATCCAACTGTGGGAACGTGTGAACGAAGTCTACGCGCGCGTGTTGGGCGAGCACCGGCCGGCGCGCGCCGTTATTCCGACGGGCGAGTTGCACCACGGGTTCCTGATCGAGATCGACGCCGTCGCCGCCACCTACGCCTGACAACTGCACACACACGACGCCCCGCCGGCATGCCCCTCGCGCACGCCGAACCTATTCCTGTTCGACATCCTCCGTAATCAGGCGCGAGAAATCGTCCGGGGTATCGACGTCCACCTCGCCGCCGGGGAAGGACAGGAAGTGCGCCGCCGCTGCGTGTCTCTTAATGACCTGCTTCGCGCCGGCCGCCCCTTCGAGCCGCGCCAACTCCGCGAAGAGCGCCCTGCCGAAAAGGGCCGGCACGCCGAAGCCCCCGCCGTACGCCGAGGCCACGACGGGACTCCCCGTGGCGCGGTACGCCGCGACGAGCCCTTTGATGACTTCGGCGCTGACGTGCGGCTGGTCGCACAGCATCAGGACGGCCGCGGCCACCTCCGAGTCCGCGCCGACGAGGCCCTCGACGCCCGCGCGGACGGACGAGGCCATCCCGGTCTCCCAGAGGTCGTTCAACACCTCTACCACGTTCAGCCCGCGCAGCTCGCCTCTAAACTGCTCTGCGTGCGCGCCGGTCACCACGACCACGGGGCGGCACCCCGCGCCCAGCGCGGCGAGGGCGGCGCGCCTCAGCATGGTCTGGCCGCGGAACCGTAGGGTCTGCTTCGGGACGCCCATGCGGGAGGACGAGCCCGCGGCCAGGACGACGGCGCCGACTCTCTCATAGTCGCCTTCAACTACCAGAGGCTCATCAACCACGTTACCTCGGCCCTCACGCCGCGGGCCGGTCGAGTTCATCCGTCAGCGGGACGCCCTCGCCGTCACTCGGACGGCCGTGGATTGAGCCACGGCGCTCGCGCAGCATCCGGCCGCGCCGCCCGTTTAAGACCGCGCGCATCTCGGCGATGATCGACAGGGCGACCTCGGCGGGCGAGTTCGCCCCGATGTCGAGGCCGGCCGGGGAGTAGAGGCGCTCCCTGTCCTCATCCCCGAGCCGGAACGCCTCGTCGCCCGCCGCCAGCTCACTCAGCATCCGCTCCGTCCGTTTGCGCGGCCCCATGACCCCGACGTAGCGTGCGGGCGACGCGAGCAGGAACTTGAGCAGTTCGAGGTCGTGCGAGTAGTTGTGCGACATGAGCAGTGTCAGCGTCCGCGGCGTGATGCTCACCCGCGCGCCGACATCTTCGGGGCGCGCGAGCGTGACCCGGTCGGCCGCGGCGAACCGGGAGAGGCTGGCGGCGCGCGCCTGCGGGTCTACGACCTCCGTCTGCCATCCCAGTCCGCGCGCCAGTTCGACGACCGGCAGCGCGTCGTGCCCCGCGCCGAAAACGACGAGCGGGACGGGCGGGAGGAGCGTTTCGACGAAGACTTTCACGTCGCCGCCGCCCGCTTCGTAGAAGCACGTGCCGGGCGGCAACCTTCCGTGCGCGAGCTTCAGCAACTCAAGCTCAAGCGCCGCGGACACGGGGGCGCTCAATTTCTCGACGCGCGCGTCCCCGCCCACGCCGTTGAGGAGGCGCGCCGCGTCCAGGGTGCGGGTCGGGGCCGGCGGCGAGCTAGACGGGGTGCGCTGGTACACGGTCGCCACCTGTACGGGGGCGGCGTCCCCCTGCGCCTCGCACGACCGCCTCAGCGCCTCGACGTAGAGCGAGCCGGGCGCGAGCGGCTCGACCAGCACGCGCACGACGCCGTTGCAGCCGAGCCCTAAGCCCCAGGCCATCTCCTCGCCCGTCGAAGCCGTGTCGTACTCGACGAGCACGGCCTCGCCCGTCAGTATGACGCGCTTCGCGCGCTCGACAACGTCCGATTCGAGGCAGCCGGCGCTGACCGTGCCGGTGCTGCCTCCCCCTTCGCAGACGAGCATCCGCGCGCCCGGCCGCCTGTACGAAGACCCTTCGACGCTCACCACGGTCGCCAGCGCGCAACGCTCGCCCCCGCGCGTAGCCGCGTCGAACGCCTCGACCAAAGCTCTCACCTCGTTCATGGCTCGGCGCCCCCCTACAGCAGCTTGTCGGGTGTGATGGGCAGGTCGCGCACGCGCCGGCCCGTGGCGTGGAAGACGGCGTTGGCGATGGCCGCCGGGATGCCGACCATCCCCAGCTCGCCCATGCCCTTGACGCCGAGCGGGTTCACGACCTTGTCGTCCTCCTCGACGAAGACCGTCTCGACCTCGTGCACGTCGGCGTTGACGGGGACGTGGTAGTGCTGGAGGTTCGGGTTCATGATGCGGCCGTAGCGGTGGTCGATCTCGGTCGCCTCCGTGAGCGCCATGCCGATGCCCCAGACCACGCCGCCGATCTCCTGACTGTGCGACGCCTTCGGGTTGATGATCTTGCCGCAGGCCGTGACCTCGATGGCGCGCGTGACGCGCACCTGCCCGAGGTCGGGGTCAACCTTGACCTCGACGAACTGCGCGCCGTGCGCCATCGTCGCGTACTTCTGGCGCTCCGGCGACGGCCTCGACTCGAAGGTCTCCGTAACCTCCGTGAGGCTGTTACGCCGCATCACGTCGGGGATGCTGACGGACTTCGACGGGTCGCCCTTGAGCCGCAGCCGGCCGTCGAGCATCTCCACGTCGGCGGCCGCGGCCCCCTTCAGCGGCGAGGCGGCATCCTGGTTCGCGAGCGTCAGCAACTTGGCGGCGACGGCGAGCGCGGCGCCGTGCACGGCCGAGCCGACGCTCGACGTGGTCTGCGAGCCGCCCTGCGCCGGCGCGCGCGGGAAGTTCGTGTCGCCCAGCTCGAACCTCACCTGCTCGGGCCTGTTCCCGAGGTACTCGGCGGCGATCATGGTCATCACCGTGTAGGTGCCGGGGCCGATGTCGCTCGTCGCGCTGGTGACGTGCGCCGTGCCGTCGGCGCGGTACGTAATCCTGGCGCTGGCGCGACTCTGGAAGGCGCCCCAGACGCCGGTCGCCGTCCCCCACCCGACGAGGAGCCGCCCGTCGCGCATCGAGCGCGGCTCCATCCTGCGCGCCTTCCACCCGAACTTCTCGGCCCCGAGCCGGTAGCACTCCCTGAGCGCCTTGCTCGAAAAGGGCCGGCCGCTCTCGGGGTCTGTCTCGGCGTAGTTGATGAGCCGCAGCTCCAGCGGGTCGATCTTGAGCGCGTAGGCCAGCTCGTCCATCGCGCACTCCAGCGCGAACATGCCGGAGACGGCCCCGGGCGCGCGCATCCACGTCGGCGTCGGGAGGTCGGTCGGGACGATCAGCGTCGGCGCGAAGAGGTTCGGGCAGGCGTAGACCTGTCGCGTGAAGCCGGTCGTGTTGTCGTTGAACTCCTCGAAGGTCGAGGTGTTGTGCACGGCCGTGTGGATCATCGCCGTGAGCTTCCCCGACGCCTCGGCGCCGAGCGCGATCTTCTGGATGGTGTAGGGGCGGTGGCCGTGGCCCGTGAACATCTGCGTGCGCGTGTAGACGACCTTGACCGGGCGCCTCAACTCGCGCGCCGCCATCGCCGTCAGCGCCGGGTAGTAGTTCGGCCTGAGGGACGACCCGAAGGCGCCGCCGACGTAGGGCGAGACGACGTTCACGTCCGCCTCCGGCACGCCGAAGGTCGAGGCGAGGTGCGCGCGCACGCCGTAGACGTCCTGCGTCTTGTCGAAGATGGTGAGCTTGTCTCCGGCCCAGGCGGCGACGGCCGCGTGCGGCTCCATCGGGTTGTGGTGCTCGACGGGGATGCGGTACTCGGCCTCGACTTTGACGGGCGCGGCCTTCATCGCGGCCTCGGGGTTGCCGCGGGGCTTGGGCGGCGGCCCCTGCGAAGGCGCGCGCGCGCTCTCGCGCACGGCCTCCGTGTCGGTCGTGTGCCGCTCCGCGTCGTACGCGACCTTGACGAGACGCGAGGCGTAGCGCGCCTGCTCGTAGGTCTCGGCGACGACGAGCGCCACGGGCTGCGCGTTGAAGTAGATTCTGTCCGACTGGAGCGCGCGGAAAGACTTGTCCTGCTCCCTCGTGTTCCGCGGCGGCGCGTACTCCGTGGAAGCCTTCTGGCCGAGCTTCGGCGCGTTGAGGTGCGTGAAGACGCGGACGACGCCGGGCGCGCGCTCCGCCTCGCGCGCGTCGATGTCCCTGATTCTGCCCTTCGCCACCGCGCCCAGCACGACGAAGCCGTAGGCGAGGTTCGGCGCGCGGAACTCGGCCGCGTACTTCGCCCTGCCCGTCACCTTCGCCACGCCGTCGACGCGGCTCATCTCTTTCCCGATATACCTTGGCATACTCTCCCCCTTAGACCAGACGGGCCGCGCGCATCAGCGCCCGCACGACCGCGCGCTTCCCCAGCTCGACCTTGTAGGCGTTGTGCGCCAGCGGCTTCGCGCCCGCGAGCGCCGCGTCGGCGGCCCTTCGGAAGCTCTCCTCCGAGGCGGGCCTGCCCGCGAGCGCGGCTTCGGCCTCCGCGCTCCGCCACGGCTTGTGCGCCACGCCCCCGAGCACGACGCGCGCTTGCCGGATAGTGCTCCCGTTCATTTCGAGCGCGGCGGCCACGGCGACGAGCGCGAAGGCGTAGGAGGCGCGGTCGCGCACCTTCAGGTAGTAGGAGTTTTTAGCGAAGGGCGACTTCGGCAGCTCGACGGCGGTGATGAGTTCGCCGTGCTGGAGGTTGTTGTCCTTCTCGGGCGTGTCGCCCGGCAGGCGGTGGAAGTCGTTGACGGGTATCGTCCGCTCGCGCCCCTGCGCGCCGCGGACGCGCACGACGGCGTCGAGCGCGTAGAGCGCGTTCGCCATGTCGCCGGGGTAGGTGGCGACGCACTTGTCGCTCCAGCCGAAGATGGCGTGGATGCGGTTCAAGCCTTCCCTCGCGCCGCAGCCCGTGCCGGGCTCGCGCTTGTTGCACGGCATGGCCGTGTCGTAGAAGTACTGGCAGCGCGTCCGCTGCATGAGGTTCCCGCCGTTGGTCGCCATGTTGCGCAACTGCCCCGAGGCGCCCGCGACGATGGCCTGCGTCAGCAGAGGGTAGTCGCGGCGTATCAGCGGGTGGTTGGCCGTGTCCGAGTTCTTAGCCAGCGCGCCGACGGAGACGCCGCCGCCGGCGGCCCTGATCTCCGAGAGCTTCAGGCGGGAAAGGTCGACAAGCTCGTCCGGGCGTTCGACGTCCTCCTTCATCAGGTCAAGGAGGTTCGTCCCGCCCGCAAGGAACTTCGCGCGCGGGTTCAACGCGACCGCCTGCGCGGCCGCGCCCGCGTCGCTCGCGCGCGTGTACTTAAACGGTCTCATCGGCTTCCCACTCCTTCCTGACCCGCGCCAGCTCCTCCTCCTCAACGAAGTGCCACGTCCGCGCCGACTCCCGGCCCGAATGGACTTCCTGGATGGCCGCGACGATCTTCGGGTAGGCGCCGCAGCGGCAGATGTTGCCGCTCATCCGCTCGCGTATCTCGTCGTCCGAGAGCCGCCCGACCTTCGCCGTCACGTCCTCGGTGACGTGGCTCACGTCCCCGCGCCGCGCCTCTTCGAGCAGCCCGACGGCCGAGCAGATTTGGCCCGGCGTGCAGTAGCCGCACTGGAAGCCGTCGTACTTGATGAAGGCGGCCTGCACGGGGTGCAGCTCGTCGCCCTTCGCCAAGCCCTCGACGGTCGTTACCTCCCTGCCCTCGACCGTGGCGGCGAGCGTCAGGCACGACAGCACGCGGCGGCCGTCGACGATCACCGTGCACGCGCCGCACTGCCCCTGGTCGCAGCCCTTCTTCGTCCCCGTCAGCTCCAACCGCTCGCGCAGGGCGTCGAGCAGCACCATGCGCGAATCGACTTCGAGCGTCCGGGCCGCCCCGTTGACCTTCAGCGCGACCCTGACGGGGTTCTCCAGGGCCGGGGCCGGGGCGAACACCGCGCCGGGCTCCGTGCCGAGCGCGGCCAGCGCCTGCTCCTTCTCCAACAGCATCAGGGCGAACAGCCCCATCCCGCCCGCGAGCGTCTGCCCGAGGAACGTGCGCCGCGCCTGCCCGATGTCGATCAGCGCCGGCATCTCTTTCACGAGCGCCTCCTCGTCGGCCGTCAACTCGGGCCCCGAGCCTTCGTCGAATTCGTCACTCATTTAAGGTTCACCCCCTGACTTGTCCAAAACGGTGAGCGCGTCCGCTTACCTGCCGGCGTGGCCTGTCCGGCCCGGCCGCCGAGCCCGTCATGATTTGATGGTTGCCGTCGTGTGCCCCGGATAATACCACTCGCCTTCCGGCGTTGAAATCCGGTGGGGGCTCGGAGGGGCTGCGCGCTCGCCCGAGAGGCGCGAACCGGGGCGGGGCGCGTGACGCGAAACGGGCGGGCCCGGTGGCCCGCCCGCTCCTCCGCGCCCGCCCGTTCTTCCGCTCCGGGGCCGCGTCAGAAGCTGACGCCGAGCAGCATGTGCAGCTCTTTGACCCCTCCCTTCTCGGTCTCGATTCTGAGCCCGATGTTTCCTATGAAGTCCCCGACCTTGAAGTTCTCCGCGGCGAAGGCGATGGTGGTCACCTTCGTCACCGCATCCTTCGAGAACTCCCACGTCAGGGTGCCGTTGTCCTTGAGGATGAACTTGCCGCTCAGGACGAGCCGGTTCTCCTTCACGACCCCGTTGCTCTTCTTGTACGAGTAGCGGAAGGCGAGCTTGATCTGCGTGCCGCCGATGTCGTGCTCGAAGTTGCCGCCGATCACGAGACTGGTGCCCGGCGTGGCGCCGTCGTTCTTGAGCAGGACGAACTCCAAATCGCCGGTGCCCTTCTCCGTGCGGTAGGCCGCCTGGATGGTGATGGTGGTCGAGGTGACGAGGTCTTTGCCCGTCCCCGCCTGCTGCCGGTCGAGCTTGTAGGTGATGGTGCCCTTCGCCCCGAGCTTCAACTCGCCGGTGAACTGGAGCCTGCGCGTCTTCCCGTTCTTGTCGTAGTCGTAGACGAGCTGGTTCACCGAGCGGTCGAACATGACGCCTTCGGGCAGGGAGAAGTCGCCGCTCTTCTTCCCCGTGTAGTGGAAGGTCATGATCTGTTTGCCGTTGGAGTTGACGCCCGACCAGCTCCCGGCGAAGGTGAGCGTGTAGAGTTCCACGTCGCCCGCCTTCGGCAGGAACTTGTAGTTGAAGCGGCTCCGGTTGTCCTCGACGTGCCCGTCGATGGTCGAGGTCACGGTGCCGAGCTTGATCGTCAGGTCGTGGCCGGGCGTCATGCCCCACTGGCCGTTGAGGTTGAAGCCGAAGGTCTTGGAGCGATCCGGCATCACGACCAGCGCGGCGTTATCGATCTTGTAGAGCGGGATGACGCCGGACACCGCGTGAAAGTTGACGAGGCGGTTGTTGCCGTCGAGCAGCTCAAGCTGGTTATTGCCGTTGAACTTCCACGTGACGGGGAAGGTCGTCTGCGCGCCCCCGTCTTCGACGACGACGAGCTTGTTCTCGTCGTCGTCGCTCGTCGTCCACTTGCCGATGCGGTTGCCGCCGCGGCTGACCTCGCCGCTGGTGTCGAAGTCGAACGCCTTGCCGCCTTTTGTCAGTGTAAACTTGGCCATGTATGGTCTCCTTAACCGATGTTTTAGAGCAACTCTTCCGCCCCCGCCTTGTCACCGGATGCGCCGGGGTATTTCGCGCGAGACGGAGAAGTAGAACCGGCCGCGCCCGCGCCCCGTGGAGGCGGCGTCGCCGATGCCGTAAGCCCAACTCAACCCCAGTTTCGCCCCGCCGTAATCCACTCTCAGCCCGGCCCCGGGGCCCAGCCTGACGCCGGGCGCCGAGCCGGTGGTTCTATAGATTCCGCCCACGTCCAGAAAGCCGGCGAGCTTCAGCGTCCGGATGATCCGGGCGACCCCCTCCGCGTCCGGCGAGGTGCCCGGCACGGGCACCTGCACCTCGGTCCTGAGCGCCCACTGCCTTAACCCGATGGCGTCGTCTGCGCGGAAGCCGCGCACCGTCTCTTCGGAGCCGAACGAGGGCTGTTCGAAGAGCGGCGTCCGGTCGCTGGCGGCGTCGGTGCGGCCGTCGAAGATCAGGTCGCGGTCGCCGGGCAGGTAGAAGTGCAGCAGGCCGCTCACGCTCAGCACGGCGAAGCCGGGCTGGCCGCCGAGTCCCGGCCCGAGGCGCAGCACGGGCTCGACCTGCCAGGCGGTGTTGATGACGCCTTCGGTCGCGCCGGCGTACATCCCGCCGAAGCTGAGAGTCGTGAGGTTCTGCTTCAGGTCTACGGCCTCCCCGCGTTCGAGTTGCACCGTCTCGCGTTTGGCCTCCATGAAGAAGTTGAGGCGCGTCGGCTGCGTCTTCCAATCGGTCGAGATGCGGAAGGAGCCGCCCGTGCGCCGCTCGTCGAGCCGCACGCCGTTGAGGATGCGCTTGGCTAACGTGTCGGAGAAGCCCCGCACGCTGAACGGGAAGGTGTGATAGAAGCTGTTACGGAACAGGTCTTGGCTCTCGTACTCGCCGGAGACCAGCACGCCGGCGTCGCCGCCGAGTCGAACCCGGAAGTCGTCCTTCCCCGAGAGCTTGCGCGAATAGAGCCCGTAGGCGCGGACGCCCTGGCCGGGCCGGTAGACCAGCTCGCCCCCAATGAAGTTGTTCCTCGGCTTCGAGACCGGGGCTTTTCCCTTCTTGTTGCCTGCCCCTGCCTTCTTTTGGGGCCGGGGCTGTTCGGCCGGCGCGGTCGTGCCTGAGGCGGCCGCGCCCGGCGGCGGCGTGCCGCCCGGCGTGGCCTCGGGGCTCGGCGTCGGGGCGGCCGCGTCGCCTTCGGGCGGCGTCTCTTTCGCGTGCTCCTTGTCAATGTTCTTGATGAGCGATTCGTTGCCGGCGTCGCTCTTCACGACGATGATCTTGACGAACAGCGGGACGTTCTTCTCCCGCTCGTCCCCCTCGTCCTCGTCGGCCGCCTCGTCCTCGCCCTCGGCCTTCGGGGGCGACGGGTCGTAGGCTTCGACGGTGGACGCGAAACCACTGTCCTTCAGCCCGGCCGCCTGCAAGCGCCAGTTGATTAGATTCAGGTAGGGCAGTTTGTCCGCCCCGCCGCGCAGGTCCTGGTATTTGAGCTGCACGCACTCGACCTCGGGCTGGCGCTCCTCGGGGGTAGCCGAAGGTTGCGCCCCGCCGCCGCCGCCCGCCCCGGCGTTCTTCCCGGCCTGACCCGCCGGGGTGCCCTCACACTTGGTCATCAGCTTGGGGTTCCGGCGGTAAGCCCTCAGCTCTGCGTCGGTGAGGAGTTCCCGCAGGGCGACCCTGAAGTCCTTCTCCTCCATGTGGCCGAGAAACTCGATGCGGCCGACGTGCGGGACGTAGGGAATCCTTATCACCTTCGGCTCGTCGAAGGGCTCCTGCTTGCAGACCTCCAGCGGGTTGGTGGCTTCGGCCGTCCGCTCGTACCCGGAGCGCCCGCGGATGAAGTAGTCGTTGATGTAGGCTTCAAGCCTCTTGCACTCCCAGAGCTGGCCTTTCAGCGGGGAGAGGATTTTGACGACCCTCTTGTCCGAAGGGGTGATGAAGGCCGCGCCGGGCACGTCGCCGGCCGGCTCCGGGACGACGATTTTATAATCGCCCGTCTTCGTCAGGTCGCCGATGGGGTCGGCGACGTGCAAGGAGATTCTGCCCCGCGCGTCGTCGGCCTCGTCGATTTCCAGGCCCTGAGGGTTGAAACTGACGATGGCGGTGTTGATGAGCACCCTCCCGCCCAGCAACTGTGAGAGGTACGACTTCAGCGCCACGTGCGGCACGCCTTCCCGCTTCTGCTCGTCCGTCACCGCCCGCGAATCGTTCCAGTCGTTATAGACTTTGAGGAACCCGGCCCAGGTGCCGACCGCCTTCTTGTCCGCGCCCGGGTACCCGCTGACTGCCTTGCGCTGCTTCTCGTTGGCGGGCGGCGTCATGCGCGGCGGGTCGTCGAGGTTCTTGTCGCGCCGCTCCTCGCGCTCTTTCTTTTTGGCCAGCAACTGCTCTCTCTCCGCCTCGCTCACCCCCTGCAAAACCTTCTCCTGCTCCTCGTCGGGAAGGTACGCGAAGAAATCTCTCCTCTCCGCGGGAGTCAGGTCGCCGAGGACTGTCTGTTGGAGCGCGCCCGTCATGTACGGGAAATATTTTTTCTTTAACTCCGCGGCCTTGGCCCCCGTCGTGTCGAGCGGCATCGTCCCGATGAGTTCGACGCGCTCGTCGGCGGGGAGTGAGGTCAACAGCTCCTCCTGCTCTTTGTCGAGCAGGGGCAGCAGGTAGAAGCGCGGCAGCGAGCGGAGCGCTTTGTCCAGGTTGTCGAGGAGGTGACTCTCCACCCTCCGCTGCTTCGGCCCGCCCTCGAAGCCGGCGAGGCACTTGAAGCGGTCGGACGGCGTGAACCCGCCCTGACTCAATTTTTTGTCCACCGCGAGCCGCCCGCCCTCCACCTTGAGCACGGCTTTCAAGGTGCTCTGGTTCTTGTCGGCGCCGCACCTCGGGTCGGCCGACCCGGGCGCGGCCGCCACTTGCCGGCGCGCGTGCGCGCCCGCCGGGCCGAACAGCATCGCCAACGTGAACAGTACCGAGACCGCGCCTGCCGCGCGCTTGAAGAGAATCATGATGACACTTTTCCCTCGGCCGTTCGGCGGCCGGCGGTTAGGGGTAAAGGCGTGCACGACTCCGAGACCCTCCCGCAAGACGCCTCCGGCCTTTGCAGGTGGTTAGGCAACCGGGTCAGGAGTGCATTCGGAATTTGAAACGGCTGAGCGCCTGTCCGGCGCGCGGGGCCAGGGCCCTCAAGACGTGTGGCACCCGGGAGACTCGCCCAGGGCATAGGGCGACGTGCGGAATACGGAGTGCGGGGGCGCCTCCGACCCGAAGTCTTTGTTATCGTTCCCCGCCGCCGCCACCAGCAGCACGCCCCTGTTACCCGGCAGGCCGTCCTTAATCCTGTTGACCAGGGCCCGTGTAGACGGCCGAATAATTACGCGGATTTAATGTAAAAACTGCTGCAATCGGAAGGACTGAGCGCCCGTTCCAACCCGCCTCACGTGATGGTGAATACGAGATTAGTTATAGAGCTTTCGTCAACTACTTCTCCCCCAACGTGAGAGGTAAGCTGACCGAGACCTTATCAAGGGTGGAGATTTTATGAAGCTAAGTCGGTGTAGATGAAACTTGAAGAACTGCGCCACTAACCACGACGTTGGAGGGGGCACTCTAGTATGTTTTAAATTGACCGTCAAGGGTCTGCGTCCCGACTCATGTGTCAGTTTCCAATCTGGTGTGCCCGTGTTCCGTGTCCGGCCTTCACAAGTACCCGTCCGAGCACTTCCAATCGTAAATGTGACTGTGCGTAAAAACATTTCACCAAATTTCGGCCCTGTTGCAACAATCAACTCCGGGCAATAATCTTCTGTTGAGTTCGTCCACCATCTTTCCAGAAACATACTCCCGAAGCAGACTAAGTTCCCGTTCGAGTGGCAGCACTTCGAGCCGCCACTCGCCCTTTAATATGTCCGTTGGCGTTGCAGGTGTCGGCTCTCCTACCGTGACTTGAAAGAGATGACACGGGCCTCCCCTAAGCCGAGAGGTAGTCCAGCAGCGCCTCCCTCACCTCCCTGCTCCGGTAGTCCGCGTCTTTCGCCCTGTACTCCAGCACAAGCGTCTCGCCGATTCCGGGTCTAACCGCCCAAGAGGGTGCCGGCGCCGCGCAGGCGACCCGCAAATCGCTCCGGGCGGGCACGAGGGCGGTTTATGGCTCTTTATCATCCATAAATCTACCATCGTCTTAAGGGCACACAACTAGCCCGTTTGTGTGTCCAACAGTCAAATCCGCTTGAATATTACTTATCCTAAATGTAGTATAAACGTCTGTGTAACATTATTCCTACAACGGAGTTGCTATCAGACGTTGAGAGCGACAAGACGCCGGCAACGTAAAGCTGACCCGCTGGCCTCGCCTGCGCTCGTCCGCTCGATAACCGAGGAGCTGCGCTCGTCGCTACCAGACCTCATCCCACAGAAAGATAAGGAGTTGGTGCGAATGCTCCGCGCCGCGCGCCACGCGCTACGCTACCCGGCCACACGTACTGATCGCGGGCGCCCCGGTAGATGGAAGCGCGAGGAACTACTCAAGGTCGCAGCGTGCCTGGGCGACATCCTCGACCGTGAAACATCCTCGCATACCTCCTTCGCTAGCTTCGTCGATCACTACCTGCGGCTGCCCGACTTCCCTTCCGACGTGGTCGAGGCGCTTGAGAAGGGAGACATAAACCTTTTCGAGGCCGAGCAACTCGCCCGCGTCACCGCCAAACGCCTTGAGGTCACTTTTGGTCAGGCAAAGCGCACACGCGCCGAGCTGCTTTCCTCCCATCTGCAAACGAAAGCCTCGGGCGAGAAGCTCCGGCAGCGGGTGAATGAGCTGCTCCGCTCTTGGGCCGCCGAAACAGAAAAGAGCACGGGCGGCGAATTAAATGCTGAATTAAAGGATTTGGAGGATTTTGACCCTTACGACTCCACTCACCTGTTCTGGGAACAGCTCAAGCAACTGGGTTTTGCCTTTAGGGAGATACGAAGGGAGGACGTGACCGACGAGGAGGTCGAGGAGCTTTTGAAGGCCAGCGAGCCGATTCTGGCGATTCTGAGCAGAATTCAGCGACGTAAAGAGCAGTCGAAGGTCGTTAAAGTTCGGCTCAGAGAAACGCCCGTTTAGTAACGGCGAGCCACCCCTGCATTCATAATTGCAGCCCCTGTAACGAAGATTGCAGGGGTGTCATTTACCTTCTTCACCCCCGATGTGATACCGGCGGTTGAGTCCGGCCGTCGGCGTCTGGGGCGTAAGAAAGAGGCGAAACACAGTTCCCTTCTTAGTCGGGGTGTTAAAGATTTCCGGCCGCTCGATAAAGCCCAGCATCTCTAACTGTGCTACCACGTTATAACACTGGCGCTCTTTCAACCCCGCCGCCGCCGCCAACTTGGGCATAGAAGTGAAACATTCCGTCCGACCCGCCCCGTACGTCACGTCAAAGAGCGCGCGACAGACGCTCATCTGCCCCGACCGCAGAATCGGTGCCCATCGCTTGGAGAATTCCCCGAACAAAGCCCCGGCATCACCTTCGGGGGTCGATGTTGCGGACGTGAACACCCCTGCAACATTCTGTGCAGGGGCGTCTTGAGCAGCGACATTTACGCGCCTTGCCACCCCTGCACCTTTCTTTGCAGGGGTGTCTTGTGCCTGAAGGGGCGGCTCGACGAGGGCCTCCTCCTGGGCCTTGGCTTCGCGGAGAATCTCACGGAGCGGGTTGACCTCGACGACGCGCGGCGGGCGGTCGGGTAAGCGGAATTTGCTTCGGCCCGCCACTCTCCTCTCAGGTTTTGGTTTCGGCTCGGCCATCAGGCACGCGTCTCCTCAACCGCCAGTTTGAGCTTGCCCTTGCTCTTGCGGGCGCCGAGCCGCTTCAGGACCTCGTCCGTCAACTCGCCGTAGAGCACCGCGCCGCGCGAGCCCGGCGCATAAAGCTGCACGGGCTGGTGGAATGCCGGCGACTCCTCCAGCTTGACGTTGCGGTGAATGATCGTCTCGAACACCTTCTGGCCGTAGCGTTCCTTCAGGCTGCGATAGGATTCGGCCGAGACCGACGTACGACCGTCGAAAAGGGTGCAGACCATACCGAGAAGTTCGAGTTCCGGGTTGGTGCTTCTCACCTCCTCGAATGTGCTCATCAGGTCGTCGAGTCCGTCTTGTGCTAGCGGCGAAGCGGCCACGGGCACCAGCATGTGAGTGGAGGCCAGGAGCGGCGTAGTCAGGATCTGGCCCAAGGTCGGCGGCGTGTCGATGATTACGAAGTCGTACGTCGACGACAGCGGGGTCAGCTTCGACCGGAGGCGGTTGATGGCGATGGCCGGCTCCTTCTCGAAACGGGCGAAGCGCAGCTTCGACGGTACGAGGTCCAGGTGCTCCATCTCCGTGGTAACGATGGCCGCTTCCAGCGGTAGCTTCTCGCGCTGCTCTGACTCGATCAACACGTCGGCGATGGAAAGGTCGACCTGGTCGGGCGCCAGGAAATGTGAGGTGACGTTAGCTTGAGGGTCACCGTCAACGAGCAGCGTCTCGTAGCCGCGCATCGCGAGCTCCGTCGCCACGCAGGCCGCGGTGGTGCTTTTGCCCACGCCGCCTTTCTGGTTTGCGATGGCGATCGTCTTCATCACTCTACGCGGCCTTCCTCTCCGTCACGAGCATCTCAAGAAGCTTGAGCAGCTTCTGCACCGGGGGCGAAGGGCTCAGTTCCTCGCGCTCGTAACGCGCGATAGTGTTCGCCGTGACGCCGACCTCTTCGGCGAGTCTCGCCTGCGTGTATCCCAGCGCCTTGCGTAGCCTCTTTATCTGTTCACCCGTCATACAAGGATGCCCCTTTTATAAAGCCGCTCCACATTACTATACGAAGCGTATATACGTCACGAATATTTAGTGGCGCAAGACCCCTGCAACATCGGCCGCAGCCCCTGCATTATCCGTTGCAGGGGTGTCAGTTTAAAATTCCCGCTTGAGAGTCAGCCTCAATATCCGACTACACCCCTGCAATTTTCGTTACAGGGGTTGCAATTATGAATGCAGGGGTGTGGACACCACTGCAACGAGTAGTGCAGGGGGTGTAACGAAAATTGCAGGGGCTGCAAGAATCGTTACAGCCGCTGCACTAATCGTCGCAGGGGGTGCAATGAAGAATGCAGGGGAATTTACAGACTTAACTTAATAGGGTAGGTATTAACGCCGATCAGGGAGGCGCCGCGAGCGCGTCTCAAAAAGAAATGAGCCGGAGCGCGACACCGTTCTGAGACCGTGCCGCTCCGGCTCAAGTCAATTACTCGCCGCGACGGTGAGCCGGTGTTCGTGTGTCAATGCGTAAGAGCACACGCCGGCGTTACCGGGAACTTCGAGTCCGAAGAGGGGAATTATGGCGGGACAGGCTTTGGAGGCCCGGAGGTTCGTTCGCAGGACTCAGCTCGGGCCCGGCGAATACCGCAAGAACTTCCGCCAGGTTGACGCCGACGTCATCGCGGCCGTGACCTCGCGGGAGGCCGACCGGGTCACGCCGCTGATGAGCAAGATTTACCTGCGGCTCGTCAGCGCTCCCGCGCAGTACTGGGAGCGTGAAGGCGTGCTGCGCTTCGAGGCCGAACTGCGCGACGAGGCATGCGTGAGGGCGTGGGACGCACTGTGCGAAGTGCTCGGGGTGGCATCGGCCACGGCCAGCAAGGCGCTGCGTTGGATGCACGAGCAGGGAATCGTCGGCTACTTCGCGGGCAAGAACGGCGTGGGCATCCGCGTCTTCCTCAACCGGGCAGCGTCTTCCATCGGCACGCGCGCGGCGGGCAAAAAAATTTTGGAGTTTACCCGTGCTTCATCCCCCGAGCCTCGTGCTTCACGGGATGAAGCAGCCTTTAGTGACAGCTACGCTGATTCAGAAGTTTTAGACACAGATTTAATTCCGCGCGCGCCGAAAAGCGGCGCGGAACAATCCGGGTCGGTTAAGAGTTCATTCCGCGTGCGAAGCTCCGAACCCTCCGCGCTTCAGCCTTCAGGCACTCAGGCCGTCAGCGCAACTGTAGAGCCGGCGGCCGCCGCCGAACTGACCGAGATGCTGCTCGGCAGGCTTGAGCCGGCCGTGCGCGCTGCGGCGGCGCAGGCGGCGGCGCGCGAGCACGAGCGGACGCGGGAGTGGCTGGAGAGCAGGGGACTGCCGAAGGCGGCCCGCGTCGCACAGCGCGAGGCTTACGAGGTGCTCCGCCGGCACGGGCTGGTCGGCGCCGCGCCGGGGGGCACGCGCGGGGCGCAGGGCGTGGGGCGACAAGAGTGCGCGCCGCCGCAGGCGCGGCCGCTGACGCCGGACGAGGTGAGGGAACTGGCCGAGGCGTGCGCCGCGATGCTTGAGGTGCAGGGCCGGCCGATTGAGGCGACGCTCGCGGAGTTGAGCGCGGAGGCCGGCGGTTTCCTGCCGGCCGCGGAGGCCGCGAGAGTGCGCGAACTCGCCGAGGCGATGGCCCGCGGCGGGGGCGAAGGGTAGCGGCCCTATGTCGGCCGAACCGGCGGAGGCCGCGGCTGCGGGACGCCCGCGTACCGACCGTAACGCCGCTCGTACTCGGCCCTCCACTCCTGCCCGCTCGGGGCGGCTCGCCTTCGGGTTCTGAGGTAATCGACGCGGCGTCGCGCCACTGACACACGGCTCTCACGCACGTTTGCTAAACGTGCCCGCGGCCTTTAGCATATTCGTTTATTTTGTCGGGCGGGATAGCCGCCTGTAGTCCGCAGGCATGGAGAAAACGTGATGATGGGATTCGGCAAGCGAGTATCTTACGCCGCCCGCTGCTTCTTCGCGGTGCTTTCGCGCGGCGAGGTGCCCGAGGACATCGCCCCGGAAGTGGTGAGGGGCGCGGCGTCGCCCGCGCCCGCGCGAGAGCCCGAGGCGGCCCCGGCGCCCGCAGAAGCCGCCGGGGCGGGGGCGGCAGAGGAGTCGCCCGACCGCGCCGTGCAACTGCTCGCGCTGCTCCAGCGCGACGGGCGGCTCGTAGACTTCTTCGGCGAGGACATCGCGCCCTACCAGGACGCGCAGATCGGCGCGGCCGTGCGCGAGCTGCACGAGAACTGCCGCCGGGCGCTCGCACAATACGTCACGCTGGAGCCGGTCATCGACGGCGAAGAGGACCGGCCCGTCACGGTCGAAGAAGGCTTCGACCCGGCCGCCGTCAAGCTCGTCGGCAACGTGACGGGGCGGCCGCCCCTGCGCGGGCTGCTCCGTCACCGCGGCTGGCGCGTGGCGCAAATCAACCTGCCGACGCTGCCCCCGCCGGGGGGCGGCCGCACGGTGGTCGCGCCGGCCGAGGTGGAAATTCAGTAAGCGGGTCTTGAGGTGAACTCTTTTGGAAACACGTTTCGTCGTCGGCATTGACCTGGGCACGACCAACACGGCGCTGGCCCGTTTCGACACGGCCGCGCCCGAAGAGGCGGCCGGCATCAGCGTCGAGGCCGTCCCGCAGTTGACCAACCCGAACGAGGTCGAGGAGCGGACGCTGCTGCCCTCTTTCCTCTACGTGCCGGGCGAGCTCGACTTCCCGAAGGGGGCGCTGGCGCTCCCCTGGGAGCGCGAGCCGCAGGTCTTCGCCGGCGAGCTGGCGCGCAGGCGCGGCGCCGAGAACCCGACGCGCCTCGTCGCGTCCGCCAAGTCCTGGCTCTCCTACGCGGCCGTTGATCGCTCGTCCGCCATCCTGCCCTGGGGCGCGCCCGAGGAGGTGCGCAAGCTCTCGCCGGTCGAGGCGTCGGCCGAGTACCTGCGCCACCTCCGCCAGTCCTGGGACGCGCGCGTGAACGCGAAGAAGAACCCGGAGCTGGCGCTGGGCGCGCAGCAGTTGATGCTCACCGTGCCGGCCTCCTTCGACGAGGAGGCGCGCGAGCTGACCCTGCGCGCGGCCGAGTCGGCCGGCCTAAAAAACGTGACGCTGCTCGAAGAGCCGCAGGCGGCCTTCTACGCGTGGATAGACGCGCAGGGCGACGGGTGGCGCAAGCGCGTGAAAGTCGGCGACCTCGTCCTCGTCTGCGACGTGGGCGGCGGCACGACCGACTTCAGCCTCATCGCGGTCTCGGAGGAGGGCGGCGAACTCTCGCTCAAGCGCGTGGCCGTCGGCGAGCACATCCTGCTCGGCGGCGACAACATGGATTTGGCGCTCGCGCGCCTGCTGCAACAGCGCCTCGAAGAGGAGGGGCACCGCGTAGACACGTGGCAGTTGCAGGGGCTCTGGCACCAGTGCCGCCTGGCGAAGGAGAGGCTCTTCGCAGACCCGAAGAGCCAGAAGCAGCCCGTGACGCTTTTGGGCAAGGGCTCGAAGCTCGTCGGCGGCACGGTCAAGACGGAGCTGCGCCGCGAAGACCTTGAGCGCGTCCTCGCCGAAGGCTTCTTCCCCGCCGTCGGCCGCGACGAGATGCCGGCACGCCAGCGGCGCATCGGCTTTCAGGAGCTGGGGCTGCCTTACGCCGCCGACCCGGCCGTCACCAAGCACCTCGCGCGCTTCCTCGCGCAGCAGGCGGCGGGCGGCCCCGACGCGGACAGCATACGCCGCGGCCCAAGCGGCTTCGCCTGCCCGACGCACGTCCTCTTCAACGGCGGCGTGATGAAGGCCGGCGTGCTGCGCGAGCGCGTCGTCGCGGTGCTCGACTCCTGGCTCCGCGCCGAAGGGTTCGAGCCGCTCGGCGAGCGCGGCGTGCTCGAAGCGCCCGACCTCGACCACGCCGTCGCGCGCGGCGCGGCCTACTACGGCAGGGCGAAGCGCGGGCGCGGCGTCCGCATCCGCAGCGGCGCCCCGCGCACATACTACATCGGCGTCGAAAGCTCGATGCCGGCCGTGCCCGGAATGCCCGCGCCGCTCAAGGCTCTGTGCGTCGTGCCGTTCGGCATGGAGGAGGGGACGGAGGCCGCCATCCCTTCGCGCGAGTTTGGCCTCGTGGTCGGCGAGCCGGCCGAGTTCCGCTTCCTCAGCTCCACCGTGCGCAGGGGCGACGAGATTGGCTCCATCGTCGAAGACTGGGGCGACGAGATAGAGGAGTCGAGCCCGCTCGAAGTCACGCTCAAGGTCGAGGGCAAGGAGGACACCGTCATGCCCGTCCGCCTTGAGACGCGCGTGACCGAGGTCGGCACGCTCGAAGTCTGGTGCGTCTCGCGCGACGGCTCGCGGCGCTGGAAGCTGGAGTTCAACATCAGGGAGCAGGACGAGAGTTAATTTGAAATTTCAAATCAGAAATTTCAAATCATGAAATGGAAGCCTCAAGCCGTTTCCTGATCGGCGTAGACCTCGGGACGACGAACTCGGCCGTGGCCTACGTGGACGCGGACGAGAGGCCGGCGCGCGGGGCGCCTCCCCCCGTCCGCGTCTTCGAGGTGCCCCAGCTCGTCGCCGAGGGCGAGGTGCGCGCCCTCCCTTCGCTCCCCTCATTTATCTACTTCCCGGACGAGGCGGAGGACGCGGCGCCCGGCCTCCGCCTGCCGTGGGAGGAGCAGACGGACGGGGCTTTGGTCGGCGTGCTCGCACGCGAGCGCGGCGCGCTGGCGCCGGGCCGGCAGGTCTCCTCGGCCAAGTCGTGGCTCTGCCTCTCGTCCGTGGATCGCACGGACGCCTTCCTCCCGTGGGACGCCGAAGGCGGCGACAAGGTCTGCTCGCCCGTCGCGGCCTCGGCCCGCTACCTCACACACCTGCGCGACGCGTGGAACCATTCGACGGCGCGGGGCGAAGACGGTACGCTCGACGACGCGCTGCGGTTCGAGCGTCAACAGGTTGTGCTCACCGTGCCCGCCTCGTTCGACGAGGAGGCGCGCGAGCTGACGGTCGCGGCCGCGCTTGAGGCCGGGATTGAAAACCTGACGCTGCTGGAAGAACCGCTCGCGGCCTTCTACGCGTGGGTCGCGGCGCAGAAGGGCGGGCTCAGGCGGCAGCTCAGGGACGGGCAGCTCGTCCTCGTCTGCGACGTGGGCGGCGGCACGACCGACTTCAGCCTCATCCGCGTCGGCGTCGAAGGCGGCGAGCTGCGCCTCGTGCGGACGGCCATCGGCGAGCACCTCCTGCTCGGCGGCGACAACGTAGACCTCGCGCTCGCGCGCCTCGTCGAGGAGAAGCTCGGCCGCCCGCGCCTCTCGCTCAGGCAGCAGAACGCGTTGCGGCGGCAGTGCTGCGCGGCCAAGGAGCGTCTGCTCGGCGAAGGCGCGCCCGAAAGCGTGCCCGTCACCGTCCTCGGCGGCGGTCGCTCGGTCGTGGGCGGCGCACTCTCGACGGAGCTGACGCGCGCGGAGGTCGAAGGGCTGCTGGCGGACGGCTTCCTCCCCGCGACCGCGCCCGACGACCTGCCCGCCTCCGAACGGCGCGCGGGGCTGCGCGAACTCGGGCTGCCTTACGCGGGCGAGCCCGCGATAACGAAGCACCTCGCCGCGTTCCTCACGCAGGCGGCGCGCGCGATGCGTGCCGGCGGCGTGGGGCCGGCCGACGCCGAAGGGCCGGACGTGATGGCGCGGCCCGACGCCGTACTCTTCAACGGCGGCTTCTTCCTCCCCGACCTCACGCGCCGGCGCGTAATCGAGACCGTCGCCGGCTGGTTCCCGCAGTCGGGGAGGCGCTGGCGGCCCAAAGTCCTCCACAACGAGTCGCCCGAGACGGGCGTCGCGGTCGGCGCGGCCTACTACGCGCGCGTGCGCCGCATGGGCGGCGTCCGCGTGAGCGGCGGGAGCGCGCGCGGCTACTACATCGGCGTCCAGCAGGCGGGGCACGCCGCCCCGGGTCAGGATGTGCGGACGGCCGTGTGCGTCCTGCCGCGCGGGACCGAGGAGGGCACGCGGCTCGAACTCGGCGGGAGGGAGTTCGCGGCCCTGACGAACCGCCCCGTCTCCTTCACCCTCTACAGCACGACCACGCGACAGGACGGGCAGGGCGAGGTCGTCCGCTTCGGCGTGGGTGAGTTGCACCGGCACGCGCCGCTCGTCACCGTGCTGCGCTACGGCAAGCGCTCGCGCCACATCGAACTCGACGTGCGGCTGACCGCGCACTTCACCGAAGTCGGGACGCTCGAACTGTGGTGCGAGTCGCCGAAGACCGGCCACCGCTGGAGGCTCCAGTTCCAGCTCAGGGGCGCGGAAGCTCTGGAAGAGGAGGCGGCCGGGGACGAAGAGCCGGAGGCGCACGAAGAAGCGCCACAGGTCGTCGTCACGGACGAGGCGGTGGCGGAGGCGGAGAGGCTGCTCCGCGCGGTCTTCGGCGGCCCGCGCGACGCGCCGGGCGGAGAAAGCCCGTCGCCGGAGTCGCTGCCGGGGAGGCTGGAAGCCGCGCTGGGCTACCGCAAGGACGCGTGGCGCACGGACACCATACGCAAACTCTGCGACGTGCTGGCCGAACTCCCGGCCGGCCGCCGCAAGGGTCGCAACTACGAGGCGCGCTGGCTCAACCTGTTCGGCTTCTGCCTGCGCCCGGGCTTCGGCGCGGTGCTCGACGACTGGCGCGTGGCGCGCGCCCGCAAGGTCTACCACGAAGGTCTCTGCTTCGAGAGGGACGTGCAGTGCCAGGTCGAGTGGATGATACTCTGGCAGCGCGTCTCGGGCGGACTCAACGCCGGCCAGCAGCTCGAAATCTACGAGCGCCACAAGGGGCTGCTGGGCGTCGGCGGCAGGAGAGTCAAGGGGAGGCTCAACCGGCAGGTCGAGCGCGAGGGGCTGCTCCTGTTAGCGAGCCTCGAACACCTGCCGCCCGCCCTCCGCGTGGAACTCGGCGAGGAGATTCTCGCGCGCGTTGGGGAGGAGCCCGGCAACAAGAGTTTCACATGGGCGCTCGGGCGCCTGGGCGCGCGCGTCCCCTTCTACGGCCCGCTCAACTGCGTCGTGCCCGCCGGGGCGGCGGCGCGTTGGGCGGCCGCCCTGCTCGCCCTGCCCGAGTTGACGCCGCACGTCGCCACCGCCGTCTCGCAACTGGCGGCGCGGACGGACGACCCGCTACGCGACGTAGAGCCCGAGTTCAGGCAGGAAGCGATCCGGCGGTTGCAGGGGGCCGGCGTGGCCGACGAGCTAATCGAGAGCCTGCGCGCTTACGTGCCCCGGGGCCGGGCCGCCGCCGTGCGCATCTTCGGCGAATCTCTGCCGGAAGGCTTACGCCTCGCGGGCTGAGATGGCCGTTAGACTCCCTTGCGAATTACCTTCTTCTCGCAACGAAGTTGCAACCAAGCCGTCCCGCCCGGAGGTTACTATCCGTCTCGCCTAACGGGCGTTCCTTCTGAGAGTGAGTGAAGCTTTGGGGCTGGCCGCGAGAGCGGCCGTAGGCGTCGGGGGTGGGGGCCCCCGACGCCTTTTCTTTTCTCCACGCGGACGGCGGGCGCCTCGGGGCTACTTGCCTGCACGCAACCCGCCCCGATTTTTACAGGACAGGGTCTTACCGTTCGGCCATCTACCTGAACCCCCGGCCTCACCCGCCGCGAGCACGACGCCGTTACGGCCGAGTTCACGACAGGAGACCTGCTGATTCGCCGTCGGGTTGAATGACTCGCCGGGGCGCGGACATCACGGAGCGTTTTTCTCCACATCGATGTAGAAGTTGCGGTCGACTTCGAATGTTTTGATCTCTTCGGGGGAGACGAAGGTCTGTACCGCCTCGGTCGGCGTGATTGTGACTACCTTGCCGTTAACAGCTACGCGGAGCGGCATCGCAAACCCTTTGACCACCCTCTCGTAGCTGAACGTCAGCGTCTTCCCGTTCACCTTGTATTTTAATAGCGGGATTTCCGTCGTCCGCAGGTATTGGTCGAAAACCTTGCCGAGGTCAACGCCGGCCTTCTTACTGATGTAAGCTTCGACCTGCCCCGTCGAAACGGTCTGGTGCCAAAAATCGGCGTTGAGCCCGCGCAGGATGGAGAGCCATTTGGCGTCGTCGTTGATGACGTGGCGGATGGTGTGCAGCATGTTCCCGCCCTTGGGGTACATGTCGCCCGACCCTTCTCTGTTCGCGCCGTAAGTGCCGATGATCGGCCTGTCGTTTCTGATGAGGCGGCGGTTGCCGACCATGTAATCTTCCGCCTCTTTCCTGCCGAAGTGGTACTCGACGAAAAGGCTCTCCGAATAATTCGCGAAGCCCTCGTGAATCCACATGTCCGCCGCGTCTTTCATCGAGACGTTGTTGCCGAACCACTCGTGGCCGGATTCGTGGACGATGATGAAGTCGAATTTAAAACCGACTCCGGTGCCGCTGCCGTCCCGCTGGAGATAGCCGTTCCTGAACCAGTTGCCGTAGGTGACCGAGCTTTGGTGCTCCATGCCGGGGTATGAGACCGCGACGAGTTTGTAGCCGTCTTCGTAAAAGGGGTACTTGCCGAACCAGTGCTCGAAGGCTTCCATCATGCGGGGGGCTTCTTTGAAGTGCCTGACGGCAACGTCCTTCTGGTGGGCCAGCACCCAGTAGTCCATGTCCAGCACCCCGCCTTTGCCGCGGTATTTTTCGGAAAAGTTCACGTAGTTGCCGATGTTAACGTTGACCCCGTAGTTGTTGATCGGATTCACGACTTCCCAGTGAAAGGTTTTTGTCTTGCCGGCGATGTCGTGGTCTGTTTTTCTCAAACGACCGTTTGAGACGGCCGTCAGATTCTCCGGCACGGTCACGCTGATTCTCATCCCGCGGTCGGGCTCGTCGGCCCCGTGGTCTTTATTCGGCCACCAGATGCTCGCCCCGATTCCCTGACAGGTGGTGACGATGAAATGCTCCCCGAGGTCGTCTCTGCCCCACGTCACCCCGCCGACCCATGGGGGGTTCTTACTCGCCACGGGGACGCCTTCGTAAAATATCTCGACCTTATCTTCTACGCCCTTCGGAATGTCCTTCTCGAAAGTCACCCAGTAGACATTCCCCTCGCGCTCGAATTTGAGCTGAGACTCGCCGTGGGTGACCTTCGTGACCGCGAGCGGCGGCTGCAAATCGATCTGCATTTTGTTCCCCGCTTTCAGAGTTTTGAAAGTGATCGCGTTCGACCCTTTCAGCCTCCTGGTCTCAGGGAAAAACTCGACCTTCAGGTGATAATGCAGCACGTCCCACCACTCGCGTTCGGGTGTTACCGAGCCCCGGAGCATCTCCTGGCGGGTGATGCTCTCTGTCTGGGCAGAGAGGGAGCCGGGGGCGCCCTGCACCTGTAGGAGGAGTCCGATTGTAAGTGCTATTAATTTACGCGTGGTCATTCACCGCCTCCCGAGTTTTATCGGCCCGACGCCCGGCAATGTATGTTGACTCAAGCGCGGGGAAGCCACAAGCTTTCGCCGGACTTGAGGCGCCCGGCGGAAGGCCGGCCGGTTCACCGTCACTCTCGGCCGACGCGAGCGGCGAGACCATTCCAGCGCGTCAAGTCGGAGCCCGCGCGGCCGTGCCGAAGCGGACGGAAGATTCCCTGAAGTGGGGAGCACGTTCCCGCGCCAGACGTGAGAACCTCCACGCCGGCGGGCAGCCGTTGCCCGCCCCGGGGCGCTCACGGGCTTCGCACGCCGTAAGAATCCAGTAGTTTTAGCGCCTTCCGAGCTGATGACGGCCCGGAATCCAGCCCCGGACGAAAGGGAAGGGCGGTGGCACGGATACTGCTAAGCCATAGGTCAGCTTCTTTGAAAGGGGGGCTTATCAAATGCGAGTCAAAGGGTCAATACAATCTTCCGACAGGGCATTCTATGCCTGTTTGACGGAGAGGCGCCGCGGGGTCGGGGCGGCCTGCGCTTCCTCCCGGCTTGTTCGGAAATACTCGTCGAGCGACTACCGCGCGCGGCTGGGGTTCGTCCCGTGCCGGAACGCCTTGAGGAATAGGTCTTTGGCGGCGGCGTCGCCGGAGAGCAGCGAAATAACCTCCGACCTGCCCGGAGTGTGCGCGCGCGGTCAGGGTCGGCGGGCGGCCTTCGCCGAAGGCGAGACGCTCGTAAGTTCTGGGAGCCGGCATCACGTCCGGGGGCGAGCGAGGGGGAAGCACGCGGGCATCGTCGGAGTCGTCGAGCGCCGCGAGCCGTCCCCCGGGCGTGATTCTTCGGCCCGCGCCCGGCCTCCAGGCGCGGCGGCAACTTAAAGCGGCCTCGGCCCACAACAGTACCGGCACGGTCAGTGGCCCGCCCGGCGGACGGGGCGGGGTGACCGGGAGCAAACGTATGAACAGCTACGCAGCCTTCATCTACGGCGCCCTCACATCGCCGAGCGGCGACAACGCCGCCGACGGCCGTGCTCTCGCGCGCCAGTGCATCACGCAGTTGGAAGAGGTCGGAGACCGGGAGCGTTTCCCGCCGCGCCTGCTCATCCTGCTTACCTCGCCGGCCTACCTTGAAATGCTGGCGGCCAGGCAACTGCTGTCGGGCATCGAGCAGGAGTTCAGGAAGGAGAACCTCGCCGACGGCGTCGCGCTCGTCGGGAGTTCGGCGGCCGCCGTGTTCTTCGATAACCGTATCCACGAGGAGGGCGCGCTGCTGATCTGCCTCTCGTCGCTGCTGCTGGAGACGAAGGCCGGCGTCGGCAGGCACGCCAGCCGCGACCCGGAGGCCGCCACCGAGGAGCTTTTAAAAAGCCTCGGGATGGGCGACCGGAATAAGGATTTGAACCCGCTGTCGAACCGGATGCTGCTGACCTTCTTCCCCGACATCAACAGGGGGGCGAGCGGCCCCGTCGTCTACAGGAGCGACGAACTGCACCGGACGCTGTGGAAAAAAACTCACTGCCGCATCCCCATCGCGGGCGGCATCTCCGCGGCCGGCACCCCGCGCGAGACCGGCCCGACGCAGGCGCTCCAGTACTGCAACTGGGAGGTCTACAGCGACGCCGTCGTCGCCGCGCAGGTTGATTCGGGCGTGCCGCTGGGCGTGAGCCTCTGCCGCGGCCTGGAGACCGTCCGCGACGACAACGCCATCGTCCGGCGGCGCGTGAAGGACCTCTCGGAGGACGGGCTCTACGTCGACGCATTCTTCGAGGGGTCGCTCGACGGGTATGCGAACGGCGGCGACGGCCTCCTGCTGCTCGGCGAGGACTCGAAGGAGCGCGACTTCATCATGGCCCTCCACGAGCCGGCCGCGGGCGGCCGGTTCCGCGTGATGGACAAGCTGGAGAGGGGCGAGACGCTGCGGGTCCTGAGGCCGCACCCAGAGCAGTTGCTCAGGATGGCCGGCGACATCGTGCGGCGCTCGACCGAGCGCGTGCGCGTGCGCCACCCGCTCGGCTGCCTCTCGTTCATCTGCTCGGCGCACCTGCGCCGCCGCCGCCAGCACGTCTCGCTCTACATCGAGCAGGCCATCAAGAGCATCGGTGACGCCTTCGGCGGCGTGCCCTGCGTGGGCGGGTTCGTCGACGGCGAGGCGGGGGTGGACGAGACGGGCCGCTCCCAGTTCGGCAACTGGAGCATGGTCGGGCTCATCCTCGGCGACGAGATGCGCGACCGCACGCCGCTCTACCGCGGCTTCAAGGCGCTGGCGAAGTACAACCACGGCCTCACGGCTGAGACCGACATCGGGGCGGCCATCGGGCGGTCGCTGGAGCTGGTCTACGAGACGGACTTCCCCGGCGTCATGATCTCGACGCTGCTCCCCGACCAGGAGGACGACCACGTCATCGTGCAGGGGGCGAAGGGGAAGGCGTTCGCCGGCTCGGCGCCGGGCACGCGCATCCCGATCACGGTCGGCGACCCGCTGCACAGCGTCATCGCGGACAAGAGGCCGCTCTTCATGAAGGCCGAGGCGGGCGGCGCGTGCACGGGGCAGTACATCGTCCCGCTCAAAGACCTGCTCGACGACATCATCGCGGTCATGCACGTGGACCTAGGACGCGTCAGCCCCGACAGTTGCGACGTGACGCCCGTCGAGCGCGAGGTGCTGACCTCCCTCGGCGCGGCCATCTCGGCCGGCGTCAACGACATCCTGAACTGGCGCGCCAGCGAGATAACGCGCGAGCTGGACAGGGGGCTCAAGGAGAGCATCTCGGCCGCGACCATGAAGGACGGCCTCAACGTCTTCGTCAGGGCGGCCGTCGCGGCCTTCGGCGCGGACATGGGGCACGTGAGGCTCTCGCCCGGCAGGGGCGGGCCGCTGGAGCTGAAGGCCGGCGTCGGCGATTACTACGAGGTCGCGCGGCGCTACCGCGCCGCCATCCGGCTCGACGACGTGTCGCCGACCTGCGAGACCTTCTACAGCGGCGGGACGACCGTCGTTAACGACGCCTGGAACAACGCCGCCCACAACCGCCTGCGCGAGACCGTGCCGGACGACCCCGTCAGGGAGGCCCTGCGCGAGGTGCGCTCCTACGCGAACACCGCCTTCAAGAACGCCGAGGGCGAGACCCTCGGCACCATCAACCTGCTCTCGAAGAGCCCGTGGTTCTTCACCCAGATGCACCGGCAGACGCTGGGGGCGCTCGCCGAGCGCGTCGAGTTCCTCGTCCAGCACCTCGAGCAGAAGGAGCAGAAGGAGCAGATCAACAGGGGCATCAAGTTCCTGCGCAACGCGACGCCGCAGCTCTCGCAGGTCAACGTCAACGACATGCCGGGCGCGCTCCGCGAGGCGACGCAGCGCTTCTGCGAGGCCGCGGGCGCCGAGGTCGCCTCGCTCTACCTCTTCGACAAAGACCTCAACAAGTACGTGCTCCGGGCGCAGCACAACTGGGCCGACGGCCGCTGGGTCAACGTCGCGCGGTACGAGCGCGACGGCGGCTGGCTCTGGAACGTCGCGCGCCAGCCCACGCCCGAGCCGCAAATTTTCCGCGATCGCGACCCCGCCGGCCTGCTCTACTCCGCGGAGATGTTCGGCGGCGGCCTCGGCCCGGACGTCGTGGCGTCGGCGGCCGGGCTGCCGCTGACGCTCGGCGACGAGAACCTGGGACTGCTCGTCCTCTACGTCAGGCACCCCGCGGGAGAGGTCGCCGAGTTCGCCACCATCGACACGAAGGATTTACAGGAGGCCGCCAGTTCGATGGCGGCCTTGGTTCGTATACTCTTCTTTAGTCAGGAGAAGATTTTCGGCGAGAAGATGCAGAGGCAGTTCAAAAAACTCTCCGACATCTTCCTGCAGGAGAAGCCGCGCGAGGTCATAGAGGCGGACCTCTGCGAGAACCTGGTCGGCATGTTCCAGGCGCACACCGCCGACTTCTACTTCTACCCGCCGGGCGGCGCGCAGGAGTTGTTGTGGATCGCCGGGCACCCGCGGCCGGACGCGCGCGGGGCGCGACCCGCGCCGGACGCGACCGTCCGCCGGGTCGGTTCGAGCGGGGTGCCGATAGTCTTCCGTCACGGGGCGCGCAGCACGGAGGAGCATAAGAGGTTCGAGTCGGCCGCGGTCGACGGGCTCGTCACGCGCATCTGCATCCCCGTCGGCGTCAGGCTCGCGCGCGAGGGCGCCGACGCCCGGCCGCGCACCGGCGTGCTCGACGTGGTCTGGGACGGGCCGCGCCGCGTCCCGGGCTGGGAGGCCGTCCACCACTCCGAGAGGCAGCTCCAGATCATGGGCTCGGTCATCGGGTCGTCCTACAGCAAGTACCGGCTCACCGTCGAGAGGGAGGAGGACCGGCGGAGGCGGGCGGAGGAGGACGAGCGCAACGACGAGATGAAGCGGCTGGTGAACAACATGCGCTCGCAGGCTTCGCACGTCACCAAGAGTATCCTCCAGGCGATCAAGGGCGTCCCCAACTTCATACGCGCCGACAACCCGCGGGAGAGGCGCGAGTCTTACGCCCGAAAACTCGCCAAGGTGATCGACGACGGCAGCGACATGATCAAGGAGATTCTCGACTCGGCGCGGGCCATGACCGATTTCAAGCCCCGTCCGTGCCGCCTGAAGCTCATCCTCGAAGAGGCCGTGGAGCGTGTGACGACGACCCTGTACAGTCTGGACGACGGGCAGGAGATAGAGATGTCCATCGAGGCGCCCGACTCGATAGAGGTCTACGTCGACGACCGTTACACGAAGCAGGCCTTCTACAACCTCATCAACAACGCCATCGAAGCCACCACGAAGAAGCACGGCTCGGCCGCCTCGTTCCCGCCGCACGTCGCCGCCTCCGTCGCCGCGAACGAGGCGGAGGTGCTCATCATCGACAGGGGCACCGGCCTGACGCAGGAGCAGATCAAGGCGGCCAAGACGGGCGACCTGAAGACCGAGGGGAAGACCGGCACCGGCATCTTCTTCTCCCGGGGCTTCATCATCAATCAAAAGGGGACACACGACATGTTCCCCAACGAATACGGCGGCATCACCGTCCGCGTGACACTACCGCTTAACCCGAAGGAGGAGTTGGATGGAAACTATAGCGCAGGCGATAAGGCCCAAAGTTCTGGTCGTGGAAGATAAGGAGATACCGCTCGACGACATCGTGACCCTCATCGAGACGATGGACGAACTGGAGCTTAAGCGCCGCCGTATCAAGGAGAAGGTCGTCCCCGCCACCGCGATGTGGTTCTCACAGGCGAAGGCGCTGCTGCGCGAGGCCGCGGACGCCGGCGACCCCTTCGACATCGTCATCATGGACCTCTACCTGCCGGTCGAAAGGCCCCACCCCGACGAGCCGACGGTGGTCGACAAACAGGCCGGGCTGAAGCTCATCGAATACGCCACCGAGAAGGGCGCGGCCCGGCAGATCATCGTCTACACCGCCCACGCGGAGTACGAGTACGTGCGCTCGGCGTTCCTCAACGGGGCGGTCGATATCGTGAGCAAGGGCGAGAAGGACAGCGAAAGCCTGCTCGTCAAGTCGATACTGGCGGCCTGGGACCGCCTCATCGCCGACGAGAGCGCGCACGTGCTCGCCGAGAGGTTCAAGGCCCTCGTGCCCTACGCGCAGAAGGGGCTGGCCCACTGGTTCAGCGGCTCCTTCTCGCGCCTCATCCAGTCGGTGTCGCAGGAGTTGGACGGGCTGCGGGCCAACGTGGGTGAGCGGCTCGGCCTCGACGTCGAGCGCGACCGGCACGACCCCTTCGTCTGGCGCCTGGTCTCGATTCAGAAGTCGCTGAAGGAGGCGACCGAGGAGTGGTCGGCGCTGCACGCCACCATCGCCGACGATGCCGAGGGGCCGAACGAGGTCGTGGTGGAGGAGAAGCTGCGTGACATCGTCCACGAAGTCCTCCCCTGCCTGACGCTCAAGCGCACCGAGGCCCAGACCCCCCTCGGCGGGCGGACGCGCGTCCTCTCCTTCTCCGACGACGTGGGCGCCATCCTCCGCGAAATCATCGTGGGCGGCGTCAGCGAGGTGCGTGACAGGGGCAGACGTAGCGAAGACAGCTACCTTGCGCATACAATAACCGTGACGGTGAGCGAGAGGGCAGAGAAGGCAGAGGTGCGCTTCGAAGACAACCTCCCGCCGGTCAGCCCGGAAGACGCCGAGAAGATCAACAAGGGGTACGCCGTCGCCCTGGACAAAAACTTCGGCCGCGCCTGGGGGCTCTCCGTCGCCCAGCACGCGGCGCTGAGGGGCGGGGGAAGGCTGAAGGTCGGGGCCTCCAACGGGGGCAACGTCATCAGCTACTTCATCCCGATAGCCAACTGATGAGTACCGTACTCGTCGTAGACCACTCCCGGCGCGAGGTAGAGCGGATCGAGGCCATCGTCCGGGCCGAGGGGCTGGAGGCCGTCGCCTGCTCTCACGGGGCCGAGGCGGAGAGGCTCATCGAGTCGGGCGCCGACAGGTTCGCCGCCGCGATGATCCTCTGGGACGTGCCCGGCCCGCCGTTCGGCCTTGAGCTGCTGACGCGCTGCCGTCAGTTGCGCCCGCCGCTGCCCACCGTCGTCATGAGCGGGACGCTCGACGCCGCCTTGGCGGCGCGCGCCTTCGCGCTCGGCGCGCGCGACTTCCTCGAAAAGCCGCTCGACTCGGAGCGCGTGAAGTCGTGCCTCCGGTCGCTGCTCGCCGCGCAGGACCCGCTCTCGCCCCTCGTCGCCTCGATGCGCGAGACGATGGTGGGCGAGTCGCCGGCCTTCCTCTCGGCCCTCAAGCAGGTCGCGCGGGTGATCCCGCACCCGGACATGACCGTCCTGCTGACGGGGGAGTCCGGGACGGGCAAGGAGCTGATCGCGCGCTCCATCCACCGGCTCGGGCCGCGGGCCGGTCAGCCCTGGGCCGCCGTCAACGTCGGCGAAATCCCGGCGACCCTCATCGAGAGCGCCCTCTTCGGCCACGAGCGCGGGGCCTACACCGGCGCGGTCGGCAGGCACGTCGGCTACCTGGAGGAGGCCGGGCGCGGGACGCTCTTCCTCGACGAGATCGGCGACCTCGAACTGTCGCTCCAGGGGACGCTCCTGCGCGCCATCCAGGAGCGGGAGTTCCGCAGGCTGAACGGGCACAAGCCCCTGCCCTTCGAGGCGCGCATCGTCAGCGCGACCAACCGCGACCTGGCCGCGGCGGTCCGGGGGGGCGCGTTCCGGCGCGACCTCTACCACCGCCTGGCGGGCGTGACGATCCACGTGCCGCCGCTGCGCGAGCGCGAGGGCGACCTCGACCTGCTGCTGAAGCACTTCCTGCGGGTTCACGCGGGGGGCGACGAGGCGCGCTTCGCGCGCGAGACGCTGACCATCCTCAGAAGCTACCCCTTCCCCGGCAACGTGCGAGAGCTGGACAACCTCGTGAGGGTGGCCGTGCTCGGCAGGGACGGCGAAGATGTGCTCCCGCGCCACCTGCCGCTGCGCAGCATGGGGGCGTTCCTCGGTCTGGGAGGGGAGGCCGCGCCGCCCGAGGCGGGGGCCCGGGCGCCCGACGACGCGGCGCCCTCCGAGCTGACGGCCGAGGTCGAGAGCGCCATGCCCGACGGCTGGCAGCGGATGCCTTACCGCGAGGCGATGCTGCACTACGAAAGGGCCTTCGACCGCGTCTACCTGCTGCGCCTGATGGAGCGCTGCCGCTACAACCTTACGCGCGCGGCGGCCGAGGCGGGCATCGACGCGAAGACCTTCCGCAAGCGTTGGAAGGAGTCCGGACTCAGGCCCCTCGGGGCGGGGGAGAACTCCGATGGCTGACTCGCGCGGCTGGGCCCTCATCTGCGACTCGAACCCGGAGCGGTTCGCGCTCCTGCAAGGCGTCCTCGAAGACGAGTTCCTCACCACGGCGGAGAACGTCGAGAACTTCGAGGAACTCCAGGCGGAGTTCGGCAAACGGCCGTGGCGCCTCATCCTCGTCGCACACGACTTCCCGCTGTCGCCCTCCCGGCGGAGTTCCATCCTTGCGCAGTACTTCTACTACCTCAACGTCCACGCCATCGAGGTCCCGAAGGCGTTCGTCATCCCCGCCGACGAGCCGGAAGACCTTCAACTGCTGACGCCGCGGCCGCAGACAATCCACGCCGAGTCCGCGGCCCCCGCGCCCGGGCGGCGCAAGCAGCTCGCGACGGAGATCGGCACCCTCATCCCGCGCGCCTCGCGGCTGCCCGAGGTCGTGCTGGCCGACTCGCCCTCGCTCCGCGAGCAGGTCCGCCGCCTCAACGAGCGGCGCGACCTGGAGGGCGGGAGGCACGTGCTCTCGCACCTGCTGCGGGACCTCTTCGATTGGGGCGTGGCCGAGGTCGGGCGCCTCGGGCAGGGCGCGTCCGGGGCCAAGGTCTTTCGCGTCCGCCCGTCGGGCGCGGGCGACGGGGCCAAGGAGTACTTCCTCAAGCTGAGCCCCTCCGCGGATTTCTGGAAAATCAGGCTGGAGGTCGAGAAGCACGCCGCGGCCAGGCAGAGGCTGGGCGTCGAGGACTACAGCATCCATTTCGTGAAGCTGGTGGCGCCGCGCGTCAAGAACGAGTCGCCGGAGCACGGCCTGGAGGAGGTGGTCTCTTACGGCAACTGGCACGCCGTCTGTTACGACTTCCTGGGCGAGAGCGAGTTCGGCAAATTCATCGACCTCGAGACGGCCATCGTCGCGCCGGCCGGGGACCTCGCGGCGAGGACGCGGGGGACAAGGTACGAGGCCGACCCGCCCGACGCGACCGCCGTCCTGGCGCTCCGCCACCGGCTGTTCGAGACCGCGCTGGAGTGGCTGACGCGGAATTGGTACGCGAAGGAGGGCGTCTGGCGCCGCGAGACGCGCGCCCTCTGGGAGACGGTAGACACGCCGGACAGCACGTACCCCGTCATGCCGCCGTACCAGCTCGCGGGGAAGAGTAAAGCCTTCGTGCTGAGCTTCCTCGACAGCAACTCGGCGAAGTTGGGCGAGAGGTTCTTCGACGGCTGGGCGGAGTACAGGCGCTCGGTCTGGGGGCTGGTTGAGCGCGGCCGCGGGGCGACCGGGGCCCCGCTCCTCGACCGCGAGCTGTCCGTCGTGCTCTCGCCGGCGCACGGCGACATGAACGCCAACAACCTGCTCCTCTGGCTCGACAGGCCCGAACACCCTTTCCTGATCGACTTCCCCTTCTTCCAGGAGGCCGGGCACGCCCTACAGGACTTCGCGCGGCTGGAGGTCGAGATCAAGCTCGCGCTGATGGACAGGCAGGCGGACAGCCCCCCGGGCGAGCTTCAGGCCCTCGACTACACGTACACGCAGGTGGCGCTCTGGAAGGAGATGGAAGATCACCTGCTGTCTCCCGACTGGCAGCGGGACAAGACCGACTGGGCGGCGGGCGCCTACACGGCGAACGTGAACTTCTGCCTCGGGCTCGTGCGGGGCTTGCGGGTGAAGGCCCTGGAAGTGCAGAGGCAAGGCGGCGCCGCCGCCCCGGACTTCTTAGCCGAGTACCTGCCGGCGCTCCTCTACCACACCGTCAGGGCCGTCGGCTACGACACGCTTTCCATCTTCAAACGCCTTCTGTCCGTTTACAGCGCCGGCCGAATACTCCGGGGTTAAATCATCCCTCCCGCGCGCTCAGACGCCCGGCTTATGCTGCGCCTTCAGTTCTCGGGCCAGGTTCCCGAGGTCGGGGAACAGGTCGGAGAGACCCACCCCGAGATGGTCGAGTTCCTCGGCGATCAGCGGCACCGCATCCTCGGGAATAACCAGGCGCCGAAGCCAGGTCTCCGCCCCCTCGACCTGATCTAAGCAGGCCGTGCCGGCGTGGATAGTGAAGGCCCCGCGTTGCGTCACCATGCGCATGTCGGATTCGATAGGCATGGCTGCCACGACATTCTCGTGACTCCGGGGGCCGCGGAATGCCGGCCGCAGGAGGTCTCGGAGTTTGTTTCCGCTGAGCGGGTACAGGAGCGGCTCGTACCCTTGCGACTCGTTCAGCACGCCGGGGGCGAGGGCCCAGATGCACGCTTCACCCGCACCGCCCGGGCCCGCGTGGGGCATAGCCGGCTCCGTCGCAAAGAATGCGGCGATGAGCGGCGACCTCGACCAGTCGAGCAGGCGGGTCGGCAGGCCGTAGTGCTGCATGAGGCTGAGCCAGCCGGCGTAGTCGTCATACGGCGGGACACGCACATGACGCAGCCCCGCGCGCATGCGAAACTCCTGCGACATGTACTGTTCCTGCTGGGCCGAGTACCCGCGGTGAATCCCGGGGCGCAACTCCCAACTCATCGAGGCGTGGCCGCGAAACCACCAGCGTAACCGCGTCTCGCGTTTCAGGTGCCTCACGACCTCGGCGAGTTCTCCGATTGAGCGAATAGGTATCGAGAGCATACGTGGATTCCGAGTCTGCTGCCGTCGGGCCGCCCGCTAAAGGGTGTTGACGGAGCGGGCGCCGCAGGCTCGATAGGGGTGCCCGCTTCGTCACGTGAGAACCGGCAAGGTTCCCGGAGGTGCTGAACTAACGGAAGGGCAGATTATAGCTTAGGGATTATTGTTGGAACAGCACCGAAAGCCCCGCTTATGCGTCGAAGCCACTAATATCGTTTACGTCACGTTGCCGGGAGGCGGGGGTTTTACTCACGCTGAAAAGAAGCCGCCGAACTGAGCCCGAACACTTCAGTCACCCGCCCGGCGAGATCGTCCTCTGTCATCGCGCCGTCCACGTCAACGGCGGGCAACCCCAGACGCGCCGTCTCCTCGCGGAGGGCGTCCGTAAACATTCGGTCGCGTTCGAGCAGGTTGCGCAAGGCTCTCTCCGGGTCGCCGGTTCTGGCGAGAAACCCCCACGCCGCTCCGCCCCGGCTCTCGACCACCTCCCGGCGGAAGGCGGGCGTCGGCAGGAGCCAGACCGCCCGGGCAGGTTCGGAGAGGAGGGGCTCGACGAGGCGCGGCAGCAGCCGGAACCCCTCGGCGATGATGCCGGGCTCGCGCGGGAGGCTCAGGAGGTCTTCGATAATCAGTTGGAAGCCCTCGCCTCGGAACCAGTGGAACGTCTCGAACATCGTGCCCGGGGGGCGGGTCACCCAGCGCTCGTCCGCGCACATGGCCATGAACCTGTGTAGCAGCGGCGAGTCTTCGCGTGTGCTGCGGCGGGCGTGCTCCGCCATCACGTCGTCGGTCGCGTAAAGACGCAGACCGTGCCGGGCCGCCACGCGGCGGGCGACGGTAGACTTGCCGGCGCCGCTCCCGCCGCCTATCCAGCAGACGTGCCGGAGCCGTTCCCGCAGCGTCGCGCCGTCGGCAGTCTCTTCGCGCCGTCCAGAGGTCATACACAGGCTCCGGCCTCGGGCCTTAACACAGACATTCTGCTTCGGCCGCGACTGCGTTAAGTGCGCTTGCGGCAGACCGGGATGACACTCGGGCTCGCGGCGGTGGGCGGCTCTTCGTCCCAACCTCTGTGGCCGGGGTTTACCCTCGCGTGTTCGATACTACCCGCGGTAGCGGGTGGGGTGATCATAACAGGCGCGCGGCCCTGTCTCGACGCCCCACACGCCACCGCGGGTGGTACTGACGCGCTATCGACGCCGACGCCGCCGGCCGTCGCGTCAAAGCTTAGCCGCGTCGAGAATCATTTGAGCGGCCTGCTCGACGACCGGCGTGATGATGTCTTCGCCCACAGACCTGGCCTTGGACTTGAACTGGCGCGCGGCGGCCGGCGCGGCGCCTCCGGGCGCCTGCACCTTCACGTCGAGCGTCAGCTCGTCCTTCTGCTTGACGTTGGCCGACATCGTGCCGGCGCTGACGACGGCCTGCGTCGCCACCTGACCCGCGACGTTCCCGGCCGTGCTGCCCGTGTGGCCGATGCCGACCTGCCCGACGGCCGGCGCCACGACCTTGCCGAACATGCCGCCGAACCCGCCCCCACCGCCCTTCTTGTGCGAGACGCCCGCGTAGACTACGAAGTCGCACTCCTTCTGTCTGGCCTCGGCCTCGACCTGCGACGGCAGCTTCGCTTCGAGCCGGACGACCTCGACCGCGGGGCTCTTCAGGTACTCGTTAAGCGTGTTCTGAACCGCCGCCGCCAGCTCCGAAGCGTTCAGGCCCTCCCCGACGCTGCCCGGCTTCACAGCGGCGACGCCGAGCCGCACGACGCCCGCCTTCCTGGGGCCGGGCTCGCCGGCCGTCCGGGGCGTCGGCGCGTCGGCCGCGTCCCTGACGCCGGCGCTCGGCCCGGGGTCGGCGGCCTGCGCCGCGGAGGGCTCGTCCGCGTCACCGCCCGGCGCGGCGGCGGACGCCGCTAACGAAGCCGCGGAGAAGTCTTTGACCTCGCGGTAGTCCGCGGGCGGGTCGAAGAGCGACTGTTCGAGCGTCGCCTGCGAAAGCTCGACGACCTCGTTGAGGGTCGAGAAGCTCTCGCGCCCGTCCTCGCCGAACATGGTCATCTTCTCCCACACGGGGTAGCCGCGCCGTGCGGCCCCGGCCTGCTTCGTCTCGTAGCGATCCTGGCAGCCGCCCGCCTGCCGCGGCGCCTGGTAGGCGGCGGCCCGCTCGGTCGCGCAGTCGAGGGCGAACGCGGCGTCGATGTACCAGCCGTCCATCTCCATCCTGCTGTTCGTCGGCGAGCATGAGTCGGGCGAGGACTTCGTCTCGATGGTGGTGACGACGTGGCGGGCGGTGTAGCCGAACATCTGCCTGCGCTCGCCGGTGTCCTTCGTCGTGACGGTCGAGGTGACGAGGCCGCCGCCCGTCCGCTCGGCGGTCTGCCGCGTGTCGGAGGCGGGGCGCGCCGCCGCGGCGTCCGCCGACTCGTACGGCCGCACGGTGTACGCGCGCATCTGCGGCATGATCTGGATGTCGCGGCGCAGGTCGCACTGCTGGATGGTGACCATCTGCCCGCCCATCTGCTCGCTGCGCTGCCGCTTGCCCTTGATGTAGGTCGTGTTCTCGTAAGACTGCCCCCCGGCCGTCTGCTTCGACTTAATCTTGACGTCGGCGCGCGCTACCGCCGCGGCGGACGCCACGCACAGCAGCAGGAGTGCGAACCGGCCGGCACCCGTTAGTTTCCTCATGACTTTCACCCGTTCCTTTTCCCCTGTGACAAATGAATGATTAAAACCCGGCGCCGGCTCGCCGACTGCCGCACGGAGTCGTTCGGCTCCGTACAGCTAACGCGCGGCGCGGGGCTGAAAGGTATCAGCGCGGCGCGCCGCCGGGCGGGGGTCGTCGCAAGGGCGGAGGCGCGCCGGAGGCGGAGGGATATTTAGTTTGATACGCGCGGCGCGCTTTTCGCGCGTTAGCCGGTGGGCAGACTTCCCGGAGATTCTTCTTAACAAAGGGTGACGGACGATGTTTATTAGCGCGGCGTTGTCGGGATGGACGAGGCGGGCGGGCGGCCTCCTGGTGTTGGCGTGTGTGTTGGCGGGCGCGCTGCCCGCCGGGGCGCAGACGCGTAGGGGCGCGGCGGCGGGCGCACAGGCGAAGAAGGCCGCGGCGTGTTCGGCCGCATGGACCGGCGTCGTCAAATACGCGCGCACGCAGAGCGACCGGAGCAGCAAGACCGTGCCTCGCGTCTCAGCGCGCGGCGAGGACACGACCGAGTGGCAGATGAACTACGACTACAAGGCCGCGGTCGTCGTCACTGAGAGTCCGCAAAAGGACGGCTCCAGCGTCGCGCGCGCCAGCGTCACGCACAACTTCTCCTCGACCGAGACGACCGTGGCGAAGGAGAAGAACTCCTGCGACCGCGGGAAGACGTGGCGCGAGATGTCGGGCACGTTCACCTCGCAGACGGCGACGAACGGCAACGCCGGCGGCCTTGAGGCGAACGTCTCCGTCGGCGTAAACTCCGACGGCACCTATTCGGTCGGCGTCGGCGTGCCGCCGATACAGGGCAAGACTACGGGGAGGCAGACCTCGGCCTTCAGCGGTCAGTGCACGCCGAAGGAGGGGAAGAACCTCAGCCTCCCCCCGACCGAGACGCAGGTCGAAGGCAACTCGCTCTCGTCCGACGGGAGCAGCCGCCTCGACCCCGACGACCCGAACCGCCTGAGCGGCAGCTACTCGCACTCCTTCCAGAACGTGACGGAGACCATCACCTGGAACCTGCAAAAGTGCGGCGCGCCCCTGCGCCTCGCAGACATCAGGTTCGAGCACCCGAAGTACCCGAACTTCGACGACTGGCGCGAGGTCGCCGAGCAGGCGGGCACCGTGGACGGCAACATGGTCAGAATCAAGGCGGAGGTTTTGAACCTCTCGGGCGAGACGAAGTACGCGGACGTGAGGTTCAAGGAGACTTACAAGGGCGACAAGTGGGACGGCGCGCGCCCCGACGCACCGCTCTCGGACAACGTCGTCTCGGTGCGCGTCGAGCCGGGCGAGCTGCGCGAGGTGGAGACCGTGTGGGACTCGTCCGGCTACGCGTGGTTCGACGACGGGAGGCCGCGGCTCGTGCAGCGCATCAAGGCCGAGCTGGAGGAGAACGGGAAGAAGACGGACGAGCTGACGAAGAACCTGAAGGTCGCGCCGAAGCCGCTCGTCTTAGTCCACGGGCTTTGGAGCAACTGGCGCGCGTGGGAGTCCTGGCAGAACATCCTGACGACCTCGCACAGCTACGACTGGAAGGCGTTCCCCGTAGGCCAACGGCCGGAGAAGGGGTTGATGAACACGGGCGGGGAGTTCCTCTCTACGAGCCCGACGAACGGCATCTTCGAGAACTCGCAGCAGGTGGGGCGCTACATACGCTACGCGCAGGAGGAGCGCAACGCGTGGCACGTCGACGTCGTCGCGCACTCGATGGGCGGGCTCATCACGCGCCACTACGTACACAACTTCATGCCGCCCTCGCCCGACGGCCGCCCGCAGGTGTCGCACCTCGTCATGCTCGGCACGCCGAACATGGGCAGCCCGTGCGCCGACGTGATGAACTTCACCTTCGAGATGCTCGGCAAATCGGTCGAGGCCGTGCGCCAGCTCCGCCCCTCGGTCGTCGCGGAGTTCAACCGCGTGACGACGAACCGCAAGGGGGTGAAGTTCTCCGTGCTGGCCGGCAACCCTTTGCCCGTGATGTGCAAGACCGTGACGCCGAACGACGGCGTCGTGCCGGTCGAGTCGGCCTTCTGGACGATCAGGGACCGCGCCCTCTCCGGCAACGTCCACACGGAGCTGACCGGCGCGGCCGACTTTTCGGGCTTCGTCAAGCCGAGGCTGGCCGTCGGCCCCCGCGGCAACCACAACCCCGAGGCGCCCGAGTCGGGGCGGCTGCACGGCGGGCGTCTGCCGGACGCGGCGGCCTTCTTCAACGCGGCGTACGAGCCGCCCGCCGCGGCCTTCTACGCGGGCGCGGGGGCGGACGACGCGCGACCCGACTTCGCGAAGGAGTTGACGCTCGCGCCGGGGCAGTCGGTCGAGGTCGAGATTCCCGTCGGGGCGGCGGCCGAGAGCTTCGGCGTGACGTTCATGGCGGGCGCGCTCGTCTCGGCCACGCTCGCGGACGAGAAGGGAACCGTCAGGGGGAAGAATCCGGCGGGCGCGGCCGAGTCCGCCGGATTCTTCCGAACCATCTTCGTCGAGCGCGGCGTGGCGGCCGGCGCGTGGAAGCTGAGGCTGGAGAACACGGGGAAGGCCGACGCGCCCGCCGTCGTCGCCGCGTGGAGCAACGCCCCTTCAAAGAAGTTTTGAGGGGCCGCTGTCACTCGTACCTGAGCGCGGTCAGCGGGTCGACCTTCGTCGCGCGGCGCGCGGGGACGTAGCAGGCGAGGAGCGCCACGGCCGCGAGCAGCGCCGTGATGCCGCCGTAGATGAAGGGGTCGGTCGCGCTCACCTGGTAGAGCATCCCCGACATCAGCCGCGTGAGCGCGCCCGCCGCCGCCAGCCCCACGGCCACGCCGACGAGCGTCAGCCATAAGCCGTGCCGCACGACCATCGAGAGGATGTCGCGCGGCTGCGCGCCGAGCGCCAGGCGGATGCCTATCTCGTGCGAGCGCTGCGCGACGAGGGAACTCATCACGGAGAAGATGCCGACGGCCGAGAGCAGCATGGCGAGCACGGCGAAGACGCCAATGAGCGCCATGCTGAAGCGCTGCCTCGCCACGGAGCGCGCGAGCAGGGCGTCCATCGTGCGCACGTCGTAGAGCGGCTGATCCTTGTCCATCTCGGAGACGACCTGTCGCAGCGCGGGCGCCACGGACGCCGGGTCGACCGTCGTGCGGACGACGAGGGTCACGTCGGTAAAGGCGGCGACCGCTTCGGGGACGTAGTACTCGGGCGCGGGCGTCGTCGCAAGACTCCCGCCGCGTATGTCCCCGACCACGCCGACGACCTCGCCCTCGATGTTGTTGACGCCCAGACTCAGGCGCTGGCCTAAGGGCTCCACGCCGGGTAGGTAGCGGCGCGCGAACGCCTCGTTGACGATGATGGCGCCGGGCGCGCCCGCCTTGTCCTGCTCCGTGAAGGCGCGCCCGGCGCGCAGCGGGATGCGCTGCGCGCGGAAGTAGTCGGGGGTGACGAAGCGCGCCGAGGCCGACTGACGCTGGCCGGGCGGGAGCGGCGGCTGCCCGGCCACGGTGAAGGAGAAGGAGTAGTTGTTGCCGCTTAAGGGGAGCGGCGTGACCGCGCCGACCGACTCGACGCCGGGAAGCTGACGCACGCGCTCGACGAGGAGGCGGAAGAAGTCTGCGATCTTCTCGTCCGTGTCGTAGCGGACGGAGGCGAGCGAGAGCGAGGCCGTCAGGGTGTTGGACGCGTCGAACCCGGGGTCTGTGTTGCGCAGCTTGGCGAAGCTCTTTATCAGGAGCCCCGCGCCGACGAGCAGGACGAGCGAGAGCGCGACCTCCGTGACGATGAGGAGGCCGCGGACGCGCGTACGCCCGCGCCCCTCCGTGCCGCCGCGGCCGCCCTCCTTGAGCGCCTCGTTGAAGTCGAAGCGGGAGGACTGGAGCGCCGGCGCGATGCCGAAGAGGAGCCCCGTCAGGACGGAGGCCGCGAGCGTGAACCCGAGCACGCGCAAATCCATGCTCGTCTCGCCGAAGCGCGGCACGTTCTCGGGGACGAAGGCGGAGAGGAGCTTCACGCCCCACACGGCGAAGAGCAGCCCGAGCAGCCCGCCCGCGAACGCGAGCAGCACGCTCTCCGTCAGGAGCTGCCGCACGATGCGCCCGCGCCGCGCGCCGAGCGCAGAGCGCACGGCGATCTCCCTGTGGCGCCCCGCGGAGCGCGCGAGCAGGAGGTTGGCGACGTTGGCGCACGCGATCAAGAGCACGAAGCCGACCGCGCCGAGCAGCACGAGCAGCGTCGGCCGCACGTCGCCGACCAGCTCCTCCTGCGCCGGCGCGAGGCGGACGCCTACGCCAGTGTTCGAGTCCTGGTACTGCTGTTCGAGCCGCGACGAGACGACGCCCAAGTCCGCGCCCGCCTCCCCGACCGAGACGCCGGGCTTGAGTCGGCCGATGGCTTCGAGGAAGATCGCGCCGCGCTGCTGGAACGCGCTCGCCGTCGGGTCTATCGGCATCCAGAAGTCCGCCGCGCCCGTGACGAACTCGAAGCTGAAGTCCGCGGGCGTGACGCCGACGACCTCGCGCTCGCGCCCGTCGAGCCTGATGGTGCGGCCGACGACCTGCGGGTCGCCGCCGTAGCGCCGCCGCCACAGTCCGTGGCTGATGACGACCGCGGGCGAGCCGCCCGGCCTCTCGTCTTCGCGTGTGAGCAGCCGCCCCAGCAGCGGCCTCACCCTGAGCACGCGGAAGATGTCGCCCGAGGCAATGACGCCGGGAATCTGCTCCGGGGCGTCGGCGCCGCTGAGCGCCGCGGTCGCGCCCGTGTAGGCGGCCATCGACTCGAACGTCCGGCTCTGGTCGCGCAGGTCGGAGAAGTTCAGGAACGAGTGCGGCCGCGAGAAGTTGCCGCGCCGCGCGCTCGTGCCGAAGACCCTCACGAGCTGCTCGGGCTGGTCGAAGGGGAGCGGCCTGAGCAGCACCGCGTTGACGACCGAGAAGATGGCCGTGTTCGCGCCGATGCCGAGCGCCAGCGTCAGGACGGCGACCAGCGTGAAGCCGGGGCTCTTGCGGAGCTTGCGCGCGCCGTAGCGCAGGTCCTGCCAAACGTCTTGAATCATCCACACCCCCCTCGCCTCGCGGCAAAGCTCTCTCGCCTGCTCGACGCCGCCGAAGGCCCTCAGGGCGGCGCGGCGTGCTTCCCCCGGTGTCATCCCGTCGCGGAGGTTCTGCTCGGTCTGGCGCTCAAGGTGGTAGCGCAGCTCCTCCTCAAGCTCGCGATCCATCTCGCCCCTGCGCAGCAGCGCGCGCAGGCGCCCCCAAAGCCTGCCCAGCATCACGCCCCCCCTCCCGCTTACGCGTCGCGGAGGATCGCGGCGACGGCGCCGGCGAAGCGTTCCCACGTCTCGCGCTCGGCTTCGAGCTGCTTCCGCCCCGCGGGGGTCAGCCCGTAGAACTTGGCCCGCCGGTTGTTCTCCGAAGCGCCCCACACAGCCGAGATGAGCCGCCGCTCTTCGAGCCGGTGCAGCGCCGGGTAAAGCGCCCCCGGCGTGACGCTCAGCACCTCGCCGGAGACCAACTGGATGCGCTGCATGATGTCCCAGCCGTTCAAAGGCCCGGGGCGCAGCAGGCGCAGGATCAGCAGTTCGAGCGTGCCCTGCTTTAACAGGTCGGACTTCTTCTGCGGTGACATGAGCCTCCTATCTACGGGTGATAGGAGCGGAGTGTAAAAGGATTTCTATCGGCTGTCAATAGGAGCGGCGGGGGGCGCGGTGGCGGCCTTCACGTACACGGACGTGGGCCCGGCCAACCTCCTTGACAGTCTAGGGCTTTTCTGTCATCTTGCGCCTAGATTATCTAGGAGGCTCGGATGCCGAAGCAGGACGCGAAACTTCTCCAGGGCACGCTCGACATGCTCATCCTCAAGGCGCTCTCGTTGGGCGCGCTCCACGGCTTCGGCGTCGGGCAGCGCATCATGCAGATGTCGGCCGACGCGCTGCGCGTCGAGGAGGGCTCGCTCTACCCGGCGCTCTACCGCATCGAGCAGCAGGGCTGGATCACGTCCGAATGGGGCGTGTCGGACAACAACCAGCGGGCCAAGTTCTACAGTCTGACGCGCGCCGGGCGCAGGCAGCTCCAGGTCGAGGAAGAGAACTGGGAGCGGCTGGCGGCGGCCGTCTTCAAGGTCATGCAGACGACCTGAAAGGGGGCGCCGCGGATGTACTGGCTCAGGCTCACGCGCACGCGCCTGCGCGGGCTGCTGCGCAAAAAGAGCGTCGAGCGCGAGATGGAGGAGGAGCTGCGCTTCCACCTCAGGATGCGCGCCGAGGAGAACGTCAGGCGCGGGATGACGCCGGACGAGGCCGAGCGCGCGGCGCTCAGGAGTTTCGGGCAGTGGGCGCGGGTCAAGGAGAACTGCCGCGACTTCAAAGGGGGTGGTTTGGTGGAGGTACTGCTACAGGACGTTAAGTTCGGCGCGCGAACTTTGAGGAAGAACCCCGGCTTTACGCTGGTCGCCGTCCTCACGCTCGCCCTCGGCATCGGCGCCAACACCGCCATCTTCTCGGTCGTCGAGGCGGTGCTGCTGCGCGCTCTGCCTTACCGCGACGCCGAACGGGTCGTGGTCTTGTGGGAGAACAACCGCCTGCGCGGCCGCCCACACAACGTCGTCAACCAGGGGAACTTTCTCGACTGGCGCGCGCAGGCGGCGTCCTTCGAGGGGATGGCGGCCTTCGCCGACCAGCGGTACGGACTCACGGGGGGCGGCGCGCCCGAAGAGGTCGCCGCGCAGGCGGCCACGCCGAACCTTTTCGAGGTGCTCGGCGCGTCCCCGCTCCTCGGGCGCACGCTGCTGCCGAGCGACGGGGAGGCCGGTCGCGAGGAGGTCGCCGTCATCGGCTACGACCTGTGGCGGCGCCGCTTCGGCGGCGCGCCCGACGTCGTCGGGAAGGTCGTGACCCTCGACGGCAGGGGCGTGACGGTCGTCGGCGTCATGCCGCCCGACTTCAAATGGTTCGTCAAGGAGAACTCGCTCAGCGGCAAGCCCGCGGAGGTCTGGGTGCCCCTGTCGCTCGCGGAGCAGCAGGGCGCGGCGCGGCGCGGGCGCTACCTGTCGGCGGTCGCGCGCCTCAAGCCCGGCGTCTCGGTCGAGCAGGCGCAGGTCGAGATGAACACGGTCGCGTCGCGCATCGAGGCCGAATACCCCGACTGGGCAAAGAACTGGGGCGTCGTCGTCGTGCCGTTGCGCGACCAGCTCGCGGGCGAGATTCGGCCTGCGCTCCTCGTCATCCTGGGGGCGGTCGGGTTCGTGCTCCTCATCGCGTGCGTGAACGTCGCCAACCTGCTGATGGCGCGCTCCGCCGGCAGGCGCAAGGAGATGGCGCTCCGCGCCGCGCTCGGCGCGGGACGCATGCGCATCGTCCGCCAACTGCTGACCGAGAGTCTGCTGCTCGCCGTCGTCGGCGGCGCGCTCGGCCTGCTGCTGTCCCACTGGCTCACGGGGGCGCTCGTGGCGCTCAGCCCGCCGAACCTGATCGGCGCGGGCGAGGCCGGCGTCAACCCGACGGTGCTCCTGTTCACGCTCGCCGTCTCGCTTTTGACGGGAGTGGCGTTCGGCGTGGCGCCGGCCGTCGAGACTTCGCGTCTGAGCCTGGGCGAGTCGCTTAAGGAGTCGAGCCGCGGCAACGTCGGCGGCGGGCGCGCCGGTCGCGTGCGGGGCGCGCTCGTCGTGGCCGAGATAGGGCTCGCGCTCGTGCTGCTGGTCGGCGCGGGGCTGATGGTCAGGAGCTTCCTGCGGCTGCAAGCCGTCAACCCGGGCTTCGACGCGAGCAACCTGCTCACTTTGCGCGTGATGCTGCCGCAGACGAAATACCCGGAGGCCGCGAGGCAGATAGAGTTCTTCCGGCAGGCGACCGCGCGCATCGGCGCGCTGCCCGGCGTGCACACGGCCAGCGCCGTCAGCGCCCTCCCCTTCGCGGACCTCGGCTCCGCCACCAGCTTCACGGTAGAGGGCCGCCCCCCGCTGCCCGCGGGCGACAAGCTGACCACGGACGTGCGCGTGGTGGACGAGAACTATTTCCGCGCCATGAACATCCCCGTCGTCGCCGGCCGCACGTTCACGGAGCGTGAGGCGGTCGAAGACCGGAAGGTGGCCGTGGTCAACGAGACGATGGCGCGCAGACACTTCCCCGGCGAAGACCCCCTCGGCAAGCGCATCCTCGTCAACATGTCCGGCGAGCCGACCCCGACCGAGATCGTCGGCGTCGTCGGCGACGCCAGATACGACAAGCTCGAAGGCGAGCTGAGGCCGATGGTCTACTGGACGCCGCCGCGGCTCACGTACCCCTCGATGACGCTCGTCGTGCGCACGGCCGGCGACCCGGGGGCGCTGGGCCCGGCCGCCGTCCGCGAGATACAGGCGGTGGACAGAGACCAGCCCGTGTCGGACGTGAGGACGATGGATAGTTGGCTGGCGGATTCGACGGCGCGGACGAGGTTCGGGACGCTGCTGCTCGGCGCCTTCGCGTGCGCGGCGCTCCTGCTGGCGGCCGTGGGCATCTACGGGGTCATCTCCTACTCGGTGGCGCAGCGCAGGAACGAGATCGGCCTCCGCATGGCGCTGGGGGCGCAGGCGCGCGACGTTCTGAAGCTCGTGGTCGGTCAGGGGATGAGGTTGGTGCTGGCCGGGGTCGGGCTCGGGCTTGTGGGCGCGTTCGCGCTGACGCGCCTGATGTCGGGCCTGCTCTACGGCGTGGGCGCCGCAGACCCGCCCACGTTCGCCGCCAACGCGCTGCTGCTCACGGCAGTGTCATTAGCGGCCTGTTACATCCCGGCTCGACGCGCCACGCGCGTAGACCCTTTGACTGCCCTGAGGTCAGAATAGAGTCCGGCCCGCGCGAACCCCTGTCACATCGCGGTAGTCCGATAATAGGGATTATGTTGCGGAATTGAGCAGGGGGGCTACATCCGGGCGGCGAGATAAATGAGAGCGCAGGAGGGGGACGCTGCCTGTTCCTCCCCCTGCGCTCGGGTGCTTATGGCAACTGTTTCTTGAGCCAATCTTTGGCGACCGTGACGTGAATCTGGGAGCTGATCGCGAGCAGAAGTATCCTGACGCGCTCGGCTTCTTTAACGTTCCCGTCTAAAACCCCGACGAAGTTTTTGAAGGGGCCTTCCTGAATAATCACCCTGTCGCCGGGCTTGAACTCCTCGTCCAGCTTAACGGTGCCGTCGTCGCCGACGCGCGTCTGCAAGAGGTTAATTATCTCGTCTTCGACCGGCGTCGGTGCGCCGCCGAAGCTGACCACGCTCTGCACGCCGCGCGTGAAGACGATCTTGTGTAAGAGGGCATCCGGGTCGAAACGCGCGAAAAGATAGCCGGGGAACAGAGGTTTAATTATGGGCGTCGAACGATCCCCCGAAAAATTGCGGCGCCGGTCTTTTATCTTGGGGAAGAAGGTCTCCACGCGCCAGGCCCTGAGGTTGTATTCGGCGCGGGACTCCTGTTTCGGCTTCGTATAGAGGGCGTACCAACCTTTGGCACTCCTCTCAGTTCCGACATTCATCGGCCACTCTCCTGATTCGGCTGGGCGTTATGTCCAGGTATGTGTGTGAGACGGGGACAAGTCTTCAGGCGTGCCGCTTCCCTTACAGGCCACAGGGGCCTGCACCAAAGCCGTGCCAGATTAACGCTTTGATTGCGCGAAGAGGGGGGAAGAAAGGACATAGCGCAAGGGAACGGCGTAGTGAGAAACCAATTACAAACTATTGTGAAATAGTTTGTAATTGAACAATCCGCTGCCTATGCGCTAAGATTCACGTTGCCTGGCGATGCATCTCTGCGCGAGCAGCAGGTGTGTTGTCGGAGGGTTCCTTCGCCGCCGGCCAGCGGTGGAGGAACCTTTATCGTTTAGGCCATAAACCTTTCCGGAGAAAGGGGAATCAAGTGTTAATTCAGGGAGACGGCGTAAGATTAGGTTGAGGTTTCCGAGACTTGCAGTGGAACGGCAGCTAGGGTCATTTCAAATGTATCTGCAAATGAGGGGAAACCTTTTAGGGCTCGGGCAATTCAAATCGGAGCCCCCCTATTCTATAAATTAAAGTGAAACTGTCAACCCCTATATGAAAAGTTTTTTGCATATAAATATATCACAGACAAAAAAGTGCCCGAGTTGTTTAACTCGGGCACTTTCGGGGTCGTGGCGAAGCGCTCAAAAAGGTCTTGAGCGCTTCATTAGGAGATGAACGGCGAAATGTCTTCGGCGATTGAGCGGAGCAAAGGCTGCCGCCCTTCGTCCAGAAAAAAGTGGTTGCCGGGCATCATCCTCAACTTGAAACGTCCGGTCGTCTGCTCCTTCCAGCCCTCCAGTTCTTCACGCCCGACCTCTTCGTCCTGCAAACCGCCGAAAGCCGAGACGGGGCAGTCAAGGGGCGGGCCGGGGGCGTAGGCGTACGTCTCGGCGAGCGAGAAGTCTGCGCGCAGCAGCGGGCTCAACAACTGCATCAACTCGGGGTGCTCAAGGACTTCGGGCGGGGTGCCCTGGAGCCTGCGCAGCTCCTCGACGAACTCGGGCTCGGGCAGGTCGTGAATCACGCGCTGGGTACTCGGTAGCTGCGGCGCGCGTCGCCCCGAGACGAAAAGGTGCACGGGCTGAGGGGCTCCGCGCTCGCGCAGGTGCCGCGCCAGCTCGAAGCAGATGAGTGCCCCCATGCTGTGGCCGAAGAACGCGAAGGGCCTGTCCAGATCGTTTTCGAGCGCGTCGGCGAGCGCCCGCACCAGCGCGCCGAGGTCAGAGACGGCCGGCTCCCTCATGCGCGTCCCGCGCCCCGGCAGTTGCGCCGCGCAGACCTCGACGGGCTTCGGGAGAATACCGCCCCAACTCCTGTAAATCGCCGCCCCGCCGCCCGCGTACGGAAAGCAGAACAGGCGGACGGCGGGCGGCGCTCCCGTCTTCTGGCAGTTGAACCAAGTGGCGAAAGAAGGCTTCATAGTCATGCCCGGCGCTTCGGGCGCGTGGCGCCGCGCCCGAAGCGGGAGGTCGATTCAGAAGGTAAAGGACTTGCTGACGATGGTCACGTCGCTGTAGGGCGTGGGCGCGGGCACGAGGTAGTCCGGCCGGGGCCGGAAGGCCGCGCCTTCGACCCGCGGCAGCCCGTAGCTCCGCGCGTCGACGCGCAGCTTGACGGGCCCGGAGCCCTTCACGTCGAGACTCAGTTCGGCGCCCTCCGCGGGCGGGGCGTAGTAGACGGCGCCCCAGCGTCCCGGCCCGACGCGCCCCTCGGGCCCTCCCGCCTTAATCGCCTTCCCGTTCAGCGCGGCCCCGACGACTTCCGTCTTCGGGTCTGCGGAGATGACGAGCACGCCGGCGCCGCCCTTCGGCGTGATGCGCAGGCGCAGCCTTCGCACGCCGTTCTCCGCGCCGTCGGCGAGCAGCGACGCTTCCGGCGCCTGCAGGGCCGCGGCCGGCGCCTCGCCCGTCAGGAACATTCTGACGTTGGCGAACGGGAAGAGGTCTGACAGCGGCTCGACCTTACTGCCCTGTTTGAAGAACTGCGAAGTCCACTCGTCCGCCCCCCTGTCGGCGGTGGCCCACATCCCACGGCCCGAGTCCGCCTCAAGCACGTAGAAAACGCTGTCCACCTTGGGCCGGTTGCGGTCGTAGCGCGCCGTGAGCAGCGCCGCGGCGACGAGGCAGAACGCGGCGAGCGTCGCGAGCGCTGGCAAGGCCCAACTCCTACGGGGCGTGTACAGGCCGAGCGCGGGGATGATGAGCCCTAACAGGAGCGCCACCAGCACGGCCACGACCCCCGCGGCCGGGAGCGACAAAGCTTCGTAGAGGTTGTAGACGACCGGGGAGAGCAGGAGCACGGCCGGGACGCAGAAGAGCGCGACCACGGCCCAACGCTTGAGCGCACCCTCGCCTCCGACGGCGAACGCGACGAGCAGTGCCGCCAGCGAGAAGAGCAGCGGCCACGCGAAAAGGTAGCTGCCGCCCGGCGCCAGAAGGCTCAAGGCCAACGTCAGCACCAGCCACAACAGCAGGCAGCCGACGGCGAGGCTGTGCGCGTCGGCCCAGCGGCGCGAAATGTTATAGAGCGCCGCGACGACGGCGAGCGTGAGGAGCGCGAAGGCGAGCACGTAGAAGCCCGCGTCGTAGGCGTCGCCCCAGGGGACGAGCTGGTAGTCTCTGCGCAGGACTGTGATCAGTCTCCACCCGAGCGCCGACACCGCCGCGGAGGCGACAACCCCGAGCAGCAGCGCGACGAACCCGAGGCCGATGCCGCCCGCGCCCAGCAGTCTCCGCTTGAAGCCGAGCACGACGACGGCCGCGAAGAGGAGCGCGCACAGGCACGTCAGGAGGAGCGCGAACGCCTGCGGGTAGTGGACGAAGGCGGTGCCGAGGACGTTGAAGTAAGTGTCGTCGCCCGCCCCCCTGCCCCAGCCTTCGAGGTTGCCGAAGTGCTTCGCCAGCGCGAGCGCGGAGTCGCCGTGATGTTGGAGGCTGCGCCCGTCGAGGTTCCCGACGCTGTCGAGGGCGGTGTGGTAGTGGTTCAGGCCGCCGATGTATGCGAAGTTCATCCCCTCCAGCCCGGCGCGCTTGAAGACGGTCAGGTCGGTGTCGTTGGGCAGGCGCCTGTAGACCTCGTAGGAGAACGAGCTGGCCACGGGGCGCGGGGCCGCCCTGGCGAACTCGTCAATCAGCCGGCCGTTGTTCGGGCTCGTCTCGAACATCATGGCCGGGCCGCTGTTGCCGCGCGCCTCGAAGTTGAGGACGACGCCGACGTTCTTCGCCAGCGGGTGCTCGGCCGCGAACGCCTCCGCGCCGAGCAGCCCGACCTCCTCCCCGTCGGAGAAGAGAAAGACCACGTCGTTCCTGAGCGGCGGCCCGGCCTTCAAGGCCCGCGCCGTCTCAAGCAGCGCGGCCACGCCTGCCCCGTCGTCGCTCGCGCCCGGCCCCGTCGGCACCGAGTCGTAGTGCGCCACGAGGAGCACGGACTTTTGGCCGCCCGACCCCTGTATGCGCCCGACGACGTTGCTCACGGTGCCGACGCGGTAGGGGGCCGCGCGCTGCGGGCCGGCCGCCGTCGCGGTCTGGACTTCGGCGGCGACGCCCTGCGCCGCCAGCTCGCGCAGGATGTAGTCCCTCGCCGCCGCGTGTTCGGCCGAGCCGATGGGGCGCGGCGACTGCGCGACGGCGCGCAGGTGCTTCATCGCGCGCCCCGCGGAGAACTCCGTCGCGGGCGCCGTCTCCGGCGCGACGGCGCCCGGCCTTTGCAGGTAGACGGCGGCGAACGCGAGCAGCGCCAGAAGGGGCAGCGCTATCAGGCCGAGGGCGCCGCCGAACCTCTTCGGCCGCTCGGCCGCGACGACGTCGGCGGGGGAATGAACGCTTTCCATAAAAAGCCTCCTCAAATCGGTTTGAGTGGTCGGTGGAGCGTGTGTCGAAACACCCGGCCGGGGGCGGGTGAAAAAGGCGCGCGGAGATGGGCTCGAAATGAGGAAGGACGACTGAACCGCCGTGCGTTCGGGAAGGCGCGGGACGTGAAGGGTCGGGCCGCAGGGGCGCGGCCCGCCGAGCTAAAGCTCCGGGCCGCGCCCCTGTGCCCCCGCCGTGAACTTCCCTTCCCGCGCGCCCGGCTACTCGTAGCGGAGCGCGTTGATCGGGTCTATGCGGACGGCGCGGCGCGCGGGGAAGTAGCAGGCCAGCACCGCCACCAGCGCGAGCACCCCGGAGACGCCGGCGAAGGTCAGCGGGTCGGTCGCGCTCAGCCCGTAGAGCAGGCTGGCGATGTAGCGCGTCAGCGCGAACGCGCCGGCGAGCCCGATGACGATGCCGACGAGGGCGAGCGTCATCCCCTCCCTGAAGACCAGGCGGAGGATGTCGCCGACCTGCGCGCCGAGCGCCATGCGGATGCCGAACTCCTGCGTGCGCTGCGTCACCGAGTAGGAGATGACGCCGTAGACGCCCACCGCGGCCAGCACCAGGGCGACCCCGGCGAAGATGGTCAGCAGCAGGAAGTTGAAGCGCGGCCGCGCCAGCGATGTCGAGAGGAGCTGCGACATCGTGCGGACGTTCGAGACGGGCTGATCCTTATCTATGTTATAGGTCTCGCGGCTGATGGCGCCGGCCAGTTGCGTGGGGTCGGAGGCGGTGCGCAGGACGAGCGTCATGTCGCGGTTGGGCGACTGGAGGTAGGGCACGTAAGCCTCGGGCTCGGGCTGCTCGCCGAGGCCGGCGTGCCTGACGTCCGCCACCACGCCGACGACCTCCCGCCACGCGCCGTTGAGGTCGAACTTCCCGCCCTGGTACGCCTCGGTGCTGAGCGCGAGCCGCCTCCCGACGGGGTCTTCGTCGGGCCAGTACTTGCGCGCCATCGCCTCGTTGATGACGACGACGGGCGGCGCGCCCTGGCGGTCGCGCGCCGTGAACTCGCGCCCCTTGCGCACGCCGACGTTGAGCGTGCGGAAGTAGTTGGGGCTCACCTTGCGGTGGTGGAGCAGCGGCTTCTGCCCCGACTGCGGCGCCGGCTTGCCCTCGACGTAGAAGTCCGTCAGCTCGTCGTTGTTGCTGAGCGGCAGCGCCGTCACGGCGCCGACGCTCTTGACGCCCGGCAGCGCCTCGACCTTCTCAAGCAGCCGCTCGTAGAAGGAGGCGACCTGCTGCTCCTGCGGGTACTTGCTGCGCGGGAGCCCGATGTCGAGCGAGAGGACGTTCTCGGGGTCGAAGCCGGGGTCGACCTGTTGCAGGCGCAGGAAGCTCTTGATCATCAGCCCGGCGCCGATGAGCAGCACCACCGAGAGCGCCACCTCGGTCACCACCAGCAGGCCGCGCATGTTGCGCAGGCGCGCGCTCCCGCCGCCCTTCGTGCCGCCCTCCTTGATGGTGTGGTACTGGTCGACCTTCGACGCCTGGAGCGACGGGACGAGCCCGAAGATGGGGCCCGTCAGCAGCGAGACGAGGACGGTGAAGCCGAGTACGCGCCCGTCGAGCCCGACCTGGTCGCCCGTGACGCTGAAGGGGACGAACATGCTCGGGCTGTTGTAAGGGATGAGCGCGAGCGAGCGGATGCCCCAGAAGGCCAGCAGCAGCCCGGCGAGGCCGCCGAGGACGGAGAGCAGCAGGCTCTCGGCGAGCAGCTGCTGGACGAGGCGGCGGCGGCTCGCGCCGAGCGCCGCGCGGACGGCCATCTCCCTCTGCCGGCTGACGGCGCGCGCGAGCAGGAGGTTGGCGACGTTGGCGCACGCTATCAAGAGCACGAAGCCGACGGCCGCCGTCAGCACCTGCAGCGCCGGGCGGATGTCGCCCACCACCTGCTTCTCCAGCGCGATGACCTTCGCGCCGAGGTTCTTGTTCTCGGGGTACTCGTCGGCGAGCGTCCGCGCGACGTTCGACATGTTCGCCTGCGCCTGCTCGGGGCTGACACCGGGCTTGAGCCGCCCGACGACGCTCAGGAAGAGTATGGAGCGGACGTAGCGGCGGTGCTGCGACGGGTCGAGGCCGAGCGGCACCCACACGTCGGCCTCCTTCGGGAAGCTGACGAAGCGGAAGTCGCGCGGCAGCACCCCGACGACCGTGTAGGTGTTGCCGTCGAGCGTGATGGACTTGCCGGCGAAGTCCGGGTCGGAGCCGAAGCGCCGCTGCCAGAGGCCGTGGCTCACCATCACGACGCGCTCGCCGCCGGGCTCCTCCTCCTTGGCCGTGAAGGCGCGCCCGAGCGACGGCTTGACGCCGAGCGTCGAGAAGAGGTTCGAGGAGCAGAGCGCGTACTGCACCTGCTCGGGCTGGTCGCCGCCCGTCAGGTTGAACTTGGTCGTCGTGTAGGAGGCCCACGCCGCCAGCTCCTCGAAGACCTGGTTCTGCTCGCGCCAGTCGAAGAAGTTCGGGAGCGAGGTCGGCGCCGTCTCCATGATGCCCGGGTTGGTCTGCCAGACGAGCAGGAGGCGCTCCGGGTGGTCGAAGGGCAGGGGGCGCAGGAGGATGGCGTTGACGACCGAGAAGATGGCCGTGTTGGCGCCGATGCCTAAAGCCAGCGTGATGACCGCGACCGCGGTGAAGCCGGGGCGCTTCAGCACCCGCCTGAGCGCGTACTTGAAATCCTGCCGCAGGGTGCCCAAAAACCTTGCCGGGGCGTATGCCGGTTTGCTCATAGTTTCCCTCGTCGTTCTCCCGCCTTACCCCGGCGCGGACGCGGGCCGCCCGGGTCGAAAGATTGGTTGATGGTTGAAGGGCAAGACCGCCGCGCGCGCGGACGCCGCGCCTTGGTTGAGGGGTCGCGTATTCCTTTAGACGCGCCGTGGCGGGGTAATATTAACAGCTTCTTTCTCGGGACGCCCCCGCCGGGTTATATTGACGCGGGCCCGAAGCCCTCATCAACCCCGGAGGCCGTTTTGGTTAAAATCTCGCCGCGCCTGCTGCCGACCTTCTTCGCGCTCGCCTGCCTGCTCGGCCGCCCGGCCGCCGCGCCGCGCGCCTGCTCGACCTTCGCCCTGCGCCACGGCGCGCGCGTCGTCTACGGCAACAACTACGACTGGAGCAACGGCAACGGCCTCGTGCTGGTGAACAAGCGCGGCGTGTCGAAGTCGGCCCTGCCCGCGCCGGGCGAGCCGGACGCGCCCCGCTGGGTCTCGAAGTACGGCAGCGTGACCTTCAACCAGTACGGCCGCGAGCTGCCCGCGAGCGGCATGAACGAGGCCGGCCTCGTCGTCATGCTGATGTGGCTGGACGAGACGACCTACCCGGCCGCCGACGGCCGCGGCGCGGTCAACCCGCTCGAATGGATTCAGTATCAGCTCGACAACTTCGGCGGCGTCGGGGAGGTCTTGCGCGCCGCCCCGTCGCTGCGCGTCTCGTCCTCCATCGCCAAGGTGCACTACCTCGTCGGCGACCGCGAAGGCGCCGCGGCGGCCGTCGAGTTCCTGGGCGGGAGGCTGGTCGTCCACGCGGGGCCGCGCCTGCCCGTGGCCGCGCTGACCAACGACACCTACGCGCGCTCGCTGCTCAGCCTGAAGAAGTATGCGGGCTTCGGCGGCGCGCTCCCCCTCCCTTCCGGAACCGGCTCGCTCGAACGCTTCGCGCGCGCGGCCGCGTTCGCGAAGGATTACAGGCCGGCCGGCGACGCGGGGATGGTCGAAGACGCCTTCGGGCTTTTGGCCGGCATCGCGCAGGGCGACTACACGAAGTGGGGGATCGTCTACGACCCGCGCGCGCCCGGCGTCTACTTCCGCACGCTCAAGTCGCCCGAGGTGAAGCGGCTCGACGCGCGCTCTCTCGACTTCCGCTGCGCGACGCCCGCGAAGCTGCTCGACGTGAACCAGCCCGCCGGGGGCGACGTGCTCGGGCGGCTCGGCGACTACGACCCGGCGCGGAACGAGAGCCTCGTCCGCGCCTCGTTCGGCGCCGCGGCGATGCTCAAGGGCGTGCCGGAGTCGTACCTGAGCCTCGTCGCGCGGCACCCGCAGGCGCAGGCGTGCCGCGAATGACTACCCGATTCGGCCGCCGCCGTCGGGCGCCCCGCGCCCCTTCCTGCGGCCCAGCACTTCCAAAACCTTCTCGACGACCTTCACGCCGCGGCCCGACTCCTCAACCTCCCAGAACTTCCGGCTCATCTCCTCCGTCCGCTCCTTGTACGAGGGGTTGCGCTCCACGTCGTCGATAAGCTCGGCGACCTGCGCGGGCGTGACGTGCAGGATGTCGCCGCGCCGCCCGAGGCCGTGGAAGACGACCCGCGCGGTGGTCAGGGGCTGGTCGCGCGCCTGCGGGTAGGCGATCATCGGGACGCCGAAGAAGATGCACTCCTTGACGGTGCCGAGCCCGCCGTGCGTGATCATCACCGAAGCCTTCTTCAGCACTTCGAGCTGCGGCGCCCACCCGACGAGGTGGACGTTCGGCGGCACGGGGCCGAGTCCGCCGGGGCTCACCTTCCCCACCGACATCACCATCCGCCGCCGCGGCTGCGCCGCCATCGCTTCGAGGACGGCTCGGAAGAAGCGCGGCGCCTCGGGGTAGCAGTGCGCCTGCGAGCCGAGCGAGCAGTAGACGAAGGGCTCTTCGGGGTCGACCGGCCCCCAGTCGAAGGGCGGCTCCCGCCTCGACAGGTCTACGGACGCCTCGACGAAGTAGAGCGTGCGCCCCGCGTGCGGCGCGTTCGGGAAGTCGAACGCCTTCGGGCACAAGACCATCTCGGGGGCGCGCAGCGCGGCCTCCGCCAGCGCGGGGTCGATGCCGGCGCGCCCGGCGATGTTGCCGAGCACCAGCCCCGGCATCTCCGTGTCGAGGTTCGTGTGCAGCAGCACGTAAGGCGACCCGCTCTCGTAGGCCGCCAGCGCCATCGAGGGCACGAAGCCGTCGACGAGGCACAGCCCCGGGCGCAGCTCGCGGAGCAGGCGCGCGAGGTGTTCACGGTTTTCGCTGACGACCTCGTTGATGGCGTCGAGGGCGCCGGCGGCCCCGCCGCGCGGCGCCGCGGGCGCAGGCCAGAAGCTGTGGTCAACGACGACGGCCTCGTGCCCCTGCGCCCGCACGAAGCCCTCCTGCTGCGGGTCCGTGAGGAAGACGACCCTGTGGCCCCGCCGCTCCAGGGCCTTGGCGAGCTTGAAGGTCGGGAGCAGGTGCCCCTGCTCCTGTAAGGATAGAAACATCAGGAAGGACATGGCGCGGCGGCCCCTCTGGCGGTCTGCTGTCGGGCGTGGGAAGGGGCGGGCGCGTGCGGGGCGGCGGGCGCGCGACGGTTCGCGCCGCGCCCGCCGCCCGCCCCCGCCCGGCGGCGGGTCTACTCGGCCGGCGAGACTTCGACGCCGGCCCCGCGCAGGCGCGGCGCGCCGTCGGAGGCGGACGCGGGCAGGCGGTCGGTCGCCTCGTCGTAGACGAGCTTCCCGTATTCGAGCTTGACGATGCGGTCGCCGAGGTCGTAGTAGCGGTCGTCGTGGCTGATGACGACGACGGTCTTCCCCCTCGCCTTCAGCTCGGGGAGTATCTGGTGGTAGAAGACGCCCTTGAAGACGGGGTCCTGGTCGGACGCCCACTCGTCGAAGATGTAGATGGGGCGGTCTTCGAGGAAGGCGTTGAGCAGCGCGAGGCGCTTGCGCTGGCCCTGCGACAGGTCGGTGGTCGAGAGCTTCCCGTCCTTGACCTGCACCTTGTGGTCGAGCTGAAGCTCGGCGAGGTGTCGGCGGGCGCGCTCGTCGAGGTCGGCCGGGTTGAACCCGAGCAGGCTGTCAAAGAGGAAGAAGTCCGAGAAGAGCACGGTGAAGTTCTGGCGGTAGGCTTCGCGCGTCTCGTCGGTCACGGGCCGGCCGTTGAAGCGGACGCCGCCCGACTCGGGCGCGTAGAGGCCGCTGATGAGCTTGGCGAGCGTCGTCTTGCCGCTGCCGTTGCCGCCGATGAGGTAGACCAGCTCGCCGGGGCGCAGCGTCAGGTCGATGGGGCCGAGCGTGAAGCTGCCGTCCTCCTTCTCGCGGTAGTAGGTGTGCGTCACGCCCTCCAGCGTGAGCCTGTCCCAGGCCGGGGCGGGCTGCGGCGCCTGCTGCGGCGGGCCGCCGGCGGCCGTCTCCTGCGGCAGCCCGAGCGAGGCGATCTTGTCGACGGCCACGCTCGCGTGCGTCAGCGTCGGCAGCATGCCGATGATGGCCTGGAGCGGCCCCGACATGTAGAGGATGATGAGCGTGTAGCCGGTCAGCACCTCGGTGCTCACGCTCGTCACGCGCGGCGCGAGGAAGATGACGAGCGCGATGGGCAGGAAGCTCAGGAGCGTCCCCCAGCTCACCGAGACGGCCTGGAGCATCGAGGTCTTGAAGCTGAGGCGCGCCATGTTCGCCGCCGTCGGCATGAAGAGGCGGTAGTAGAAGGCGTCGCCGCGCCCGCGGTGCAGCTTCAGCTCCTTCGTCCCCTCGACCATCGCGCGGTAGTGCTGGTAGAGCGTGTCGCCCTGCTTGCGCATGATGCGCGCGACCATCATCGACTGCCCGAGCGGGATGCGGTAGGTGAAGATGCCCGCGGCCATGATGACCAGCAGCCCGATGAGCAGTTGCCACGACAGCCACCCGAGGTAGGCGAGGCAGCCGACGACGATGGCGCCGTTGATGATGATGGCCGGCAGGATCGGCAGGATGCTGCTGATGGCCGCCACGTCGCCCGTGATGGAGGCCAGCAGGCGGTGCGCGCCCAGCTCTTCGAGCCGGCGCAGCGGGGCGGCCAGCACGCGGCGGCTGAGCATCATGTTCAGCTCGAACGTGGCCTTGCTGCTCATGTAGGCCAGCAGCGAGGACGAGGCGAACCGGCTGAGGACCAGCAGCAGCCCCAGCCCGACGAACGCCCACACCAGCCAGCCGCCGAGGGCGAGGCCGCGGTTGAGCGCGGTGTTGATGACGGCGATGAGCGCGGTGTTGCTGAGGCCGCTGAGGATGCCCGTGACGATGACCAGCAGCATGATGACGCGCGCGTGCTTCACGCCCCGCGTGTTGCGCAGGAGGAAGGCAATCGCCTTGGAAAAATCGCTGAAGAGTCTCATGGACCTTAATCTCCTTTTGCGCCCGCCCCCCGGCCGGGCGAATCTACGAGGCTGCTCCGCGCCGCGGCGGCTCGCTGCCAATCAAGTAATGCGGGGTGACTGCGCGCCGCGGGCGCGCGCACCACAGGGTCATCGTCTTTCGCGGTCTGCTGAATCATCCGTCGCGGCTCGCCCCGGGCGCGAACGCCCCCGAACCTTCCGCGCGCGCCCCCGGCGCGGGAGGCGCGCGCTCGCCCTCGCCGGGCGCGACCCCGTGCCCGCCGCCGGCCGCGCGCTCGACGCAGGCGCGCAGCCGCACGGCCAGCTCCCGCACCTCCGGCTCGTGGAGCATCGAGGTGTGTGTGCCGGGCACGACGTGGAGTTCCACTTCCGCCGCCAGCGCGCCCCAGCCGAGCGTCGGGTCGGGCGCGGCGAGCGGCGTCTCGGCCGCGCGCAGCAGCGTGACGCGCCCGGCGTAGGGGCGCGGCGCGTACTGCTCGACGGCGCGGTGGTTGTTCTTGTAGACCTGGAAGAGCCGGTGGTACATCGTCGGGCCGAAGTCCGACAGCCCGCCGCCGCTCGCCGCGGCCTGCTCCCTCACCGACTCGATGGTCTGCTCGAACCAGGACTGGAGCACGGCGTCGTCGCGCGCCTGCGGCTCGGCGTCGTAGGCCGCGCGGTCGATGAGCGCGAGCAGCGCCACCCCCTGCCCACGCGCGCGCAACTGCTGCGCCATCTCGTAGGCGATGAGCCCGCCCATCGACCAGCCGCCGAGCAGGTAAGGCCCCTCGGGCTGGACGGCGCGCACGGCCTCGACGTAGCGCGCGGCCATCTCCTCTATCTTCGTCAGCGGCTCGTTGACGGGCGCGTTCAGCCCGTAGAAGGGGCGCTGCGTCCCGAGCAGCCGCGCGAGCGCGACGTAGACGAACGCGCTGCCGGCGACCGGGTGCATGAAGAAGAGCGGCGCGCCCTCGCCCTGCGACTGCAAGGCGACGAGCGGCGACTGCGACGCCTCGCCGGCCGGGCGGCCGACGAACTCGGCCATGGCCTCGACCGTCTCGGTGCGGAGCAGGTTCTGGAGCGAAATCTCGCAGCCGAACTGCTGGTTGACGCGCGCCATCAGGCGCAGCGCCAGCAGCGAGTAGCCGCCCAGCTCGAAGAAGTTGTCGGTGACGCCGACGGGGCGGACGCCGAGCACCTCCTCCCACACCTGCGCCAACTGCCGCTCAAGCTCGCTGCGCGGCGCGACGTATCCGCGCTTCGGCGCGGCCGCCGCCGACCCGGGCGCGGGCAGCGCGCGGCGGTCTAGCTTGCCGTTCGGCGTCAAGGGCATCCGCTCAAGCGGCACGAAGGCCGCGGGCATCATGTACTCGGGCAGCCTCTCCTGTAGGGAACGCCGCAGCTCTTCGAGGGGGAACGCGGGCGCCTCACGGCCGCGCCGCGCGCCGCCCTTCGCGCCGGTCCCGCCCGTCGCCGCGCGCGGGACGACGTAGGCGACGAGGCGCCTGTCGCCGGCCGCGCTCTCGTCGAGCACGACCAGCGCCTCGCGCGCGAGGCCGCTCGCCAGGATCGCCGCCTCGACCTCGCCCGGCTCGATGCGGAAGCCGCGGAGCTTGACCTGGTGGTCTATGCGGCCGAGGAACTCCGCGTCGCCCGACGGGAGCCAGCGCGCGAGGTCACCCGTCCTGTAGAGCCGCGCGCCCGGCGCCGAAGAGAACGGGTCGGGGATGAACTTCTCGGCCGTCGCGCCGGGCCGCCCGTGGTAGCCGCGCGCGACGTTCAGCCCGCCGACGTGCAACTCGCCCGGCACCCAGACCGGCTGCGGCCGCAGCGCCGCGTCGAGCATGTAGATTTGCACGTTGCTTACGGGGCGGCCGAGCGGGACGTTGGGCGCGCGCCGCGCGTGTGTGTCGGCGCCCGCCTCGTATGTGAGCACGCCGACGGTCGTCTCGGTCGGGCCGTAGTGGTTGAAGACCTTGCAGTCCGGCGCGAGCGCCTGCAACTCCCTCACCCAGTACCCGCGCGAAGCCTCGCCGCCGAGCACGAGGCGGCGCAGCGGCATCAACTGCTCCGGGTGCGGGAACGCCTGTAGGGCTTCGAGGTGGCTCGGCACGATCTTGAGGCAGTCTATCTGCCGCGCGCGGAAGTATGCGGCCAGCGCCGCCGGCTCGGTCACGCGCCCGGGGGCGATGACGTGCAGGCACCCGCCGCCGCACAGCGCCGGGAAGATTGAGGTGTTGCCGAGGTCCGCGGCGAGCGTCGAGACGAGCGCGAAGCTCATTCCCGGCTCGAAGGCCAGCCGCTCCGACACGCCCGCGAGGTAATTCGTCAACTGCCTGTGCTCGACGGCGACGCCTTTCGGCCTCCCCGTTGAGCCCGAGGTGAAGAGCACGTAAGCGACGTTGCCCGTGCTCGCCCTCGCGCGGAGGTTCGCGCGCCCCTCGCGCGCTATCTCCGCGCGCCAGTCCGCGTCGAGCCGCACGACCTTCGCCGGCGCGGACGCGACCCTCCCGCTCAAAGCCTCGCTGGTCAGAAGCAGGGGCGAACGCGCCTCTTCGAGCATGAGCGCGAGGCGCTCGGCCGGCAGCGCGGGGTCGAGCGGCACGTAGGCGCCGCCGGCCTTGAGCACGCCGAGCAGGGCGACGACGGCCTCGGCCGAACGCTCGAAGAGGAGCCCCACGGGCGTCTCCGCGCCGACGCCGTGCCGGCGCAGGTAGCGCGCCAGACGGTTCGCCCTCTCGTTCAGCCCCGCGTAAGTGAGCTGGCTGCCTTCGCAGACGAGCGCCACGGCGTCGGGCGTCTTCTCGGCCCACTCCTCAAAAAGGTCGTGAACGCACACGTCGGGCGGCGGGGCCGCCTCCGTCGCGGCGAACTCTTCGAGCAGTTGCCGCCGCTCGTCTTCGCCCACGATGTCGAGCCCGGCGAGCGTCGTGTCCGGCTCGGCGGCCACGTCCTCAAGCAGCGTGCGGTAGTGCCCCGCCGCCCGCGCGACCTCCTCGGCCGCGTACACGCCCGCGTCGAAGTGAAACTCAAGGCGCAGACCGCCCGCGGCGCGGGAGCAGTTGAGCTTGAGCTTGAAGGCGTCGGCGCGCGCGTACAGGCAGCGCACCCTGAACGTGGCCCCGCCCGCCTCGGACTCCTCGGGCCACTCCGAGAACTCGAAGCCGAAGGGGACTGCGCGGGGGCCCGCCGCCTCTTTCGAGCCGCCGCCCTCCGCGCCCCAGAAGAAACAGTCCTGCCAGCGCCCGGCCGCCTCGACCGACTCGCGCGTCCGCCTGAGCAGGTCGCCGAAGCGCGAGCCCTCGTCGAACTCGGTGCGCACGGGCAGCGTGCGCGCGAGCGGGCCGATCACGTCGGCCAACTCCTCGTAGTGCCGGCCGTCGTAGGCGACGCCGGTCGTCACCTCGCGCTCGCCCGTCAGACGCCCGAGCAGGACGTGCCAGCAGGCGAGCAGGAGGTCGCGGAGCCCGGCCCCCTCGCACTCCGCCAGCCGCTCGACACGCGCGGCGAACCTCGCGTCGAAGGCCAGCGTCAACGAGTCGGGCGTCACGCGCCTGTCCCCGAGGTCGCGTTTGGCGAAGGGCAGTTGCGCGGCCGCGGCGCGCGAGAAGTCCTGCCCGGCCCAGAACTCGCGACCCGCCGCCGACTCCTCCGACTCGAACAGCTCGTTCTGCCACTCCGCCACGTCCGCGTACTGCAAAGGCTCTTCGCCGCCGCCGCCGCCCGCGTCCACGCCGGCCGCCGCCGCCGCGTACTCGCGCGCAAGCTCGCGCACGAGCAGCTTCAGGCTCGGCGCGTCGGCGCAGAGGGCCGGCAGCGTCAGCAGCAACTCGCGGCCCGACGGCGATAACTTCACGACGCAGGCGCGCCACGCCGGGGCCCGCGACGCGTCGCGCGTCGCCCCGCGGGCTTCGGCGAGCAGCGCCTCAATCATCTCGGCCTGTTCGGACGGCGTGAGGCGGCTCAAGTCCTCCTCCGAGACCTCGGGCGCGGCGTCGCCCTCGATGACCTGGACGGGGAGTCCCATCCCCGGCGGCGTGCGGAACGCCGTGCGCAGAATCTCGAAGCGGCGCGTGACGGCTTCGAGCGCGCCGCGCAGCGCCCCGGCGTCGCGCACGCCCTCGACGCGCACCGCGCACTGCGAGCAGTAGGGCGCGTCGTGCCCCGCCTGCTGTAAAGACCAGAGCCGCCTCTGCTGCGGCGACAGCCGAAACCCTTCGATTGTTTCCATGCCCATACCGGAGCCTCTGTTGTTTACGCCCCGGCGCCCCCGGCGCCGTGCGGCTCGGCCATGCCGACCAGGATTTGCCGCGCCCCGCGGAACGGAGTCCGCCCGTGGGCCGCGAGCATGTTATCGAGCACCAGCACGTCGCCGCGCCGCCAGGGGAAGCTCACCGTCTCAAGCCGGTAAGCCTCGCGCACCTCGTCGAGGAGCGAGCCGGCGATGGGCGAGCCGTCGCCGAAGTAGGCGTTGCGCGGCAGGTCTTCCTCGCGGCACGAGGCGAGCAGGAACTCGCGCACCTCCGGGCGCAGGTTCGACGTGTGGAACAGGTGCGCCTGGTTGAACCAGACCTCCTCGCCCGTCTGCGGGTGCGCCGCCACGGCCTGACAGACCTGCCGCGTCCGCAGCCCGTCGTCGCCCCTCCACTCGAACTCGATGGAGGCGCTACGGCAGTAAGCCTCGACCTCCGCGCGGTCGGCCGTCTGGAACACGTCCTGCCAAGGGAGGTCGAGCCGCCGGCCGTAGTTGCGCACGTACATGACCCCCCCGCGCGCGAACTGCTCGCGCACCCGCGCGGGGACGCGCGCGTAGACGCGGCGGCTGTCGGCGACGGGCGTCTCGCCGCCCTCGTCGGCGGGCTGCGCGCAGCAGAAGGCGATCTTCAACGGCCAGCTCGTCGTGTAGGACATCTCGTTGTGCAGGGGGATGTGCTCGTCGGCCGGGTACTCCGTGGAGGAGTAGATGTCGCCGCTGACGCGCGCGCGCGGCGTCGAACGGTAGCGGTACTCCAGCAGTTCGCCGCAGGCGGCGCGCGCCGCCCGCTCGAACTCGGCGGGCGTCGTCACGCCGAAGCCGCGGAAGAGGACGCCGCCGCGCTCCGACAGGCCCGCCGCGAAGAACTCGCGCCGCGCGGCGACCCACGACGCGAGGTCGACGCCTTCGACCGCCGGCTCGACTAACAGCGGGAGCGCCGAGCCTTCTCCGAGCGACCCCGTTTTGACGAGCTGTTCGGGCGAGGCGCCGACGGCCCGGCGCTTCGCCGCGAACGGCCGCCGCGTCTCGTTGGTCGATCCCTGTTCCGTCATATGTCGGCTACCTTTCGGGGCGGGCGCGGCCGTGAGTTCAGCGGCCCGCGCCCCTGCGCCTGAGCCCCTTGAGCTTCTGCGCGCCGGCCTCTTTGAACTCGCGCTCCTTGTCGAGCAGGTGGCGGCGGTCGGCCTCCTCCACCTCGGCGAGCAGCTCCGCGAGCGTGGCCTCGGGCCGGCTCACCATCCGGCCGAGCAGCGTCTCGACGTGCCGCATCACGCGCGCGACGCTCGCCGTCTCGTAGCGGCGGCAGTCGTAGAGGACGTTGAGCACGCCGGGGTCGGGGCCGGAGCGCAGCGTGAACGGGTAGTTGTTGCGGATGACGACGCGCGGCTCCGAGACTTCGAGCCCCGGCGGCTGCGCCGCGCCGCCGCCCCCGCCCCCGCCCTGCCCGCCCGCCTCGTGCGGGAAGTTCTGGAAGACGAGAATGCTGTCGAACAGCGGCAGCGGGCGCGGGACTTCGCTCCAGCCGCGGATGTCGGAGAGCGGCGTGTACTCGAACTGCGACATCTCGGCCTGCCGCGCCTGCATGCGCATGAGCCACGGCAGCAGCGGCTCGTCGGGCTCGACGCGGACGCGCACGGGGAGCGTGTTGATGAAGACGCCGACCATCGTCTCGACGCCCTCAAGCTCCGCCGGCCGCCCCGAGACGACCGACCCGAAGACCACGTCGCGCTCGCCGCTGTAGCGGCTGAGCAGCAGCGCCCACATCCCCTTCAACAGCGTGTTGGAGGTGAGCCGATGGCGGCGCACGAACGACTGCATGGCGGCCGTGGCCTCGGGCGGCAACTGCGTGCCCCACTGGTCGTAGTCCGTCCGGCGTTCGGCCTCCGGGTGCGGCGCCGGGCCGAGCCTGACGGGCGTCGGGGCGTGGAAGCCGCGGAGCTGTTCGCGCCAGAACTCCTCGGCCGCCCGCAAGTCCTGCTGCTGTAGCCACGCGATGTAGTCTTTGTAAGGGCGCGGGCGCGGCGGCTCGAAATCCTGCCCCTGGCAGAAGGCGTGGTAGAAGGCGAAGACCTCGTTGCGCACGGCCGTCCCGGACCAGCCGTCCATCAGGATGTGGTGGTAACTCCACGTGAACTGATACTTCTCGTCGCCGAGGCGGACGAGCGCCGTGCGCATCAGCGGCGCCTTCGAGAGGTCGAAGCCCAGCTCCCGGTCGGCGGCGAGGAAGGCTTCGAGTCGCGCCTGCTGCTCGGGCTCGGGCAGGCCGCGCCAGTCGAAGGTCACCCACGGCAGCGCCACCTTGCGGCGCACGACCTGAAGCGGCTTGTCGCCGCGCTCCCACATGAAGAGCGTGCGCAGGACGGGGTGGCGCTCGACGACCCGCTCCCACGCGCGCCTGAGCGCCTCGGGGTCGAGCCGCCCGCGCAGCGTGTAGCTGACCTGCTGGAAGTACTCCCAGGTCTCGGAGTAGAGGGTCTGGAAAAGCAGGCCCTGCTGCATGGTCGAGAGCGGGTAGATCGCCTCGACGTTGCCGCCGCCGCCCGTGGCCGTCGTCTTCATCAGTCTTCCAGCTCGCTCAGCTCGGCGAGGATTTCGTCCAGGTCGCTCTGGCTCAACCCGGCCTCGGGGAAGTCGGACGGGGTGTATGCGCCCTCGCCCGAGGTGTGGCGGCGCTCAAGGAGCGAGCGCAGCGTGGCGGCCGTCTCGTCGGCCAGCCGCCGGACGGTCTTCTCGCGGTGCAGGTTCTCGCTGTAGCCGAGCGAGAGGTGGAGCCGCCCGCCCGCGACCTGCGCCGTGAATTCGAGCACGTGGCGCCGCCCGTCTTCGGGGCTCTGGCTCGGGCCGGCCGACTCGCGCGCGGGGGTGAACGGCGCCGCGCCCCCGCCCTGCTCCTGCTCGTACTGGCCGAGGTAGAGGAAGATCACTTCGGCCTTCGGCAGCGACGCGAGGCGCGCGGCGACCCCCGCGTCTTCGCACAGGTACTTCAGCACGCCGAAGCCGACCCCGCCGTTCGGGACGCGGCGCAACTGCTCCTTCACCTCCCTGAGCGCCGCCACCTCGTCGTCGGTCTGCCCCAGCCGGACGGCGACGGGGAAGAGGCTCGTGAACCAGCCGACCGTCCGCGACAGGTCGACTTCGCGGAACAGCGCCTCGCGCCCGTGCCCCTCCATGTCGAAGAGCAGCGCGCCGCCGCCCGCCCAGCGCGCCAGCGAGAGCGAGAGCGCCGTGAGCAGCACGTCGTTGATCTGCGTGTGGTAGAAGCGCGGCGCCTCGCGCAGAAGCTCCTGCGTCTCGTCGGGCGTGAGCGAGACGGTCACCTGCCGCGCCGACGCGACCGTGTTGCGTCCGCCCTCGAAGTCCAGAGGCAGCGGCGCGGCTGGCGCGTCGGCCGCCGCGGCCCAATACTCCGCCTCGCTGCGCGCGGGCCCGGTCTGCGCGTACTCGGTCAGGCGCTCCGCCCACCGCCGGAACGAAGTCGTCTTGCGCGGCAGCTCGACGGCGCGCCCCTGCTCCAACTGCTGGTAGGCCGTGTAGAGGTCGCCGAGCAGGACGCGCCAACTGACGGCGTCCACTACGAGGTGGTGCGCGACGATGAGGAGGCGCGGGTGGCGGCCCGCGCCGAGGTCGAAGAGCGCGACGCGCACGAGCGGGCCTTCGGACAGGTCGAGGCTCGCCTGGAGCCTCGCCGACGCCTCTTCGACGGCGCGCGCCTGCTCGCCTTCGGGCAGCGACGCGAGGCCCAGCGTCTCGAAGGGCACCTCGCCGCCGGGCTCGGCGCACGACTGCTCCCAGCCGCCCGCGCCCCTCGCGTAGCGCAGCCGCAGCGCGTCGTGGTGCGCGAGCAGGTGGCGCACGGCCTCCCCGAGCAGCGCCGCGTCGAGCCGCCCCGCGACTTCCATCAGGAAAGCCTGGTTCCAGTGGTGCGGGTGCTCAAGCTCCTGCTCGAAGAACCAGCGCTGGATGGGCGTGAGCGGCACGGGGCCGGTGACGGCCGCCTGCTCGGCCTCGACGCCGGAGGCGTCGCCCGCGGCCGCGGCCAACTCCGCGATGGTCTGGAACTCGAAGACCTGGCGCGCCGTCAGCGCGAGCCCGGCCTGGTTGGCGCGCGCGATGATCTGAAGGTTGATGACCGAGTCGCCGCCCAGCTCGAAGAAGTTGTCGTTGACGCCCACGCGCTCGACGCCGAGCAGCGACTGCCAGATGTCCGCGAGCGTCTGCTCCTTCTCGTCCCGCGGCGCGACGTAAGGCGTCGCAAGCTCCGGGCGCTCGTAGGACTGGCGCGACGACTGCGCGCGCCCGAGCTGCCCGAGCGTGCCCGCCGCCGAGAAGGAGCGGCTGCGCTCGACGAGCGCGTTCAGGTCTTGCGTCGAGACGAGCACCTGCGGGAACGCCGTCCTCATCAAGCGCCCGAACGCCTCGGCCCCTTCGGCCGGCGACATGCCTTCGCCGTCGAGCCCCGCGCCGCCGCCCTGCCCCGCGCTCCCGGCGCTCATCCCGACCTCGCGCCAGCCGTCCCAGTTGATCGAGACGACGCGCGTGCCGCGGCGCGTGTTGCGCGCGCGCGCGAAGGCGTCGAGGAAGGCGTTGGCGGCGCAGTAGTCGACAGTCCCCGGCCCCGGCGCCACCGAGCGCAGGGAGGAGCAGAGCGCGACGAAGTCCAGCCCCGCGCCGCCGAAGACCGCGTCGAGGACTTCCGTCCCCCTCACCTTCGGGGCGAGCACGCGGCCGGCCGACTCCAACGTCTTGAGCTGCGCGAGCCCCGCGGGCGTCACGCCCGCGGCGTGGACGACGCCGTTGACCTCCCCGAAGCGCCGCCGCGCCTCTTCGGCCGCCGCGCGCACCTGCCGCTCGTCGGTCACGTCGGCCTGTAGCACCAGCACCTCGGCCCCGAGCGCCTCCAACTCCTTCAACTTCTCCGCGGCGCCGTCCGCAGGGCTATCCGCGGGCCCCCTGCGGCCGACGAGCACGAGCCGTGCGCGCAACTCGCGCGCGAGGTATTCGGCCAGCGAGAGGCCGACGCCCCCGAGGCCGCCCGTGATGAAGTAGACGCCGCGCTCGCGCAGCGCGTGCGCGCGCCGCGCGTCGCCTTTCAGACGGACGGGCTCGAACGTCTGCACCCAGCGGCTCTCGCCGCGGTAGGCGACGGCGTCGGCGCCGTCCCCGCCGGCGACCTCGGCCAACAACTGCTCGACGAGTCCGTCGAGCCCGACGCCCGCGCGCGGCGGCTCGACGTCTATGCTGCGGAACTTCAGGTTCGGGTACTCCAGCGGGAGCACGCGGCAAGGGCCGAGCAGCGTCGCCTTCGCCGGCTCGACCTTGTCCGCCTCCGAGACCTTCTGCATACGGTCGGACGCGACCACGACATCAACCGGCCGCGCCTCCGACGGCTCCGCCAGCGCCGCCGCCAGCGTCCGCTCGCCGAGCGCCTGCGCCAGAAGCAGGAGACTGTCGAAGCCCAACTCTTGAGCCTCGCGGCTCGCGTCGCGTGTCGCGCGCGTGCGGGCGGCGCCGCCCACGCTCCAGAGGTGGAGGATGCGCGCGGGCCTCAAGCCGTCGTCGTCCAGCCCCGCGAGCAGCGCCGCGTAGTCGTCGCGCTCGCCCGGGCGGATGACGTACTCGTTCTCGCCGAGCCTCCCGAACTCCTCGCCGCGGCGCACCGTGACCGGCGTCCGCCCCGCCTCGCGCAGAGCTTCGGCCAGCGCGTCCGCGACGCCCGCCTCGTCCGCGAAGATGAGCCAGTCCGACTCCTCCGCGCCGAGGCTCACGCCGCCCAGCGCCAGCGGCGCGACCGTCTGCTTCCAGACGGGGACGTAGAACCACTCGTCCAGCTCTTTCTTCTTCAGCGTCGGGGCCGCCTGCGGCGCCTGTAGGTCGCCGACCGCCCAACCGGCCGACACCCAGTAGCGCTGCCGCTCGAAGGGGTAGGTCGGCAGCTCCACCCTCCGCCTGCGCTCGCCGCCCTTGAACTTCTCCCAGTCCAGCTCGACGCCGGCCGTCCACAGCTCGCCCGCCGCCTTCAGCACCGCCTCGACCTCGCCAACGTCGCCGGCCTGCCCGCCCCCGAGCGTCGTCACGGCGCGCGCCGTGTCGCCCTCCGGTCTGCCGTTCCCGTTCTCCGAGACCGCGCGCAGCCGCGCCAGCTTGGTCAGTGCGTCGCCGGGGCCGACCTCAAGGAAGACCGGCGCGCCGCCGGCCTCCGCGCGCAAGGTCTCAAGCCCCTGCCAGAACCGCACCGTCTCGCGCAGGTGCCGCACCCAGTAACGGGCGTCGGTCGCCTCAGTCGCCGTCACCCACCCGCCGCTCAGGTTCGAGATGTAAGGGAGCTGCGGGGCCTTCAAACGCGCGCGCCGCACCTCGGCCTCGAAGCCCTCCAGCGCCGGCTCCATCATGGCCGAGTGGAAGGCGTGCGACGTGCGCAGCCGCTTCGCCCACACGCCCTCTTTAGTCAACTCCGCCTCAAGCCTTGTAATCCACTCGTCCGTCCCCGAAGCCACGGACAACTGCGGCCCGTTTTCGGCCGCCACCGACAACGCGCCGCCAGCCTTTAAACCCTCAATCCTCTCTCGCAACTCCTGCTCGCCGAGCCCGACGGCGGCCATCGCGCCGGGCGCCATCCGCTGCATCAGCCGGCCGCGTGCCGCCACCAGCCGCGCCCCTTCTTCAAGGCTCATCACGCCGGAGAGGACGGCGGCGACGAACTCGCCCACGCTGTGGCCGACCATCGCCCACGGCTCTACGCCCCAGCTACGCCACATCCTCGCCAGCGCGTACTCGACCGCGAACAGCGCCGGCTGCGCCACCTGCGTCTGCCGCAGCCGCGCCTCGTCGGCGGCCGTCGCGCCGCCTCCGGCGGTCGCGCCCTCCGGCCACAGCGCGCCGCGCACGTCGAGCCCGCCCGGGGCATTGCGCAGCGCCGCGGCCGCCTCGTCGAAGGCGGAGCGGAACGCCGCCTCGCGCTCGTAGAGTTCGCGGCACATGCCCGCGTACTGCGCCCCCTGCCCGGGGAACATGAAGACCACCCGCGGCCGCTGCCCCGCGGGGGCGCTGCCGCGCAGGAGCCCCGCGCCGCCGCGCAGCCGCCCGGCCGCCTCGCCCGCGCCGCCGCAGACGAGCGCGGCGCGGTGCGGCCACGCCTTGCGCCCGACCTGAAGCGTGTATGCTACGTCGGCGAGGTAAGCCGCCCCCGCGTGCCCCTGACCCTCTTCGCGTTCGAGGTGCGCGGCCAGTCGCTCGACGGCCGCGCCGAGCGCCGCCTCAGTCCGCGCCGAGAGCACGAGCAGTTGTCGGTCGCGCCCCGGGTCGTCGCCCGGCTCGGGCTCGGGCGCCTCCTCCAACACGACGTGCGCGTTGGTGCCGCCGATGCCGAACGAACTCACCCCCGCGCGGCGCAGACGCCCGCCCGCGCTCTCCCAGCGCTCAGGCTCGGGGTTGACGTAGAAGGGCGAGTTGGAAAGGTCTATCTCCGGGTTGGGCTTTTGAAAGTAGGGCGAGGGCGGCAGCAGTTTGTGGCGCAGCGCCAGCGCCGCCTTGATGAGCCCCGCGACGCCCGCCGCCGTGTCGAGGTGTCCGACGTTGGCCTTGAGCGACCCGAGCGCGCATGAGCGCGGGCGCGCGGGGCGCGCGGCGAAGACCTGCGAGAGCGCGGAGAACTCGATGGGGTCGCCGAGCGAGGTGGCCGTGCCGTGCGTCTCGACGTAGCCGATGGTGTCGGGCTCGACCTCCGCCATGATGTGCGCCGCCTTGATGACCTGCGTCTGACCTTCGAGCCCGGGCGCGGTGTAGCCGACCTTGACCGAGCCGTCGTTGTTGACCGCAGACCCGCGGATGACGGCGTGAATCGTGTCGCCCTCCGCCAGAGCCTCCTCCAACCTTTTCAGGACGACGACGCCCACGCCGTTGCCGGGCACCGTGCCGTTGGCGGAGGCGTCGAAGGGACGGCAGCGGCCGTCTGGCGAGTTGATGCCGCCCTCCTGATAGAAGTAGCCGGCACGCTGCGGCAGGTTGATCGAGACGCCGCCCGCCAGCGCCATGTCGCACGCGCCGCTCAACAACCCCTGGCAGGCGAGGCTGACGGCGACGAGCGAGGTGGAGCACGAAGTCTGCACCGTCACGGCCGGCCCCTTCAGGCTCAGCTTGTAGGAGACGCGCGTCGTGAGGTGGTCTTTCTCGTTGCCGATGCCGGTCAGCATCACGCCGATTGTCCTGACCAACTCCTCGCTCGAAAGGAGGTTGGCGAGGTACGTGTTCATCCCCGCGCCGGCGTAGATGCCGATGGAGCCCGCGTAGCCTTCGGCGTGGTAGCCCGCCCGCTCCAGGGCCTCCCACGCGCATTCGAGGAACTGGCGGTGCTGCGGGTCGGTGATCTCGGCCTCCTTGCCGCTCATGCCGAAGAAGGCGGCGTCGAAGAGGTCGGCGCCCTCCACGACGCCGCGCGCGCGGACGTAGTTGGGGCTGTTGTAGGCGGCGGGCGACACGCCGGCCTCCGTCAACTCCTCGTCCGTGAAGGTGCTGACGGACTCGACGCCCTCGCGCAGGTTGCGCCAGAACTCCTCGACGCTCCCGGCGCCGGGGAAGCGCCCCGCCATGCCGACGATGGCGATCTCCAGCCCCGTCCTCTGCTGTGCGGCTTCAGAGCGATTCATGTGTGCCTCCTGACTGTTCCCCCGCGGCGCGACGGCTGAGCCTGAGCTGCTGTTGGAGGCGGTTCTTGCCCACCTGCAACTTCTCCGCGCCCGCCCCCTCGTCGAACGGGGGCGGCGCGTCCGCCTCCGACGAGAGGTGGTCGGCGAGCGCGCTGATGGTCGGGTACTTGAAAAGGTCTACGATGGAGAGTTCGCGCCCGAGCGCCGCGTTCAACTTCTGGTGCACCTGCACGAGCAGCAGCGAGTGGCCGCCGAGGTCGAAGAAGTTGTCGTGCGCGCCGAGCACGTCTATGCCGAGCGCCTCGCGCCAGACCGAGGCGATGGTGATCTCCACGTCGCTGCGCGGCGCCACGAAGTCGGCCGACAGCTCGGGCCGGAACGCCTCGGGCCGCGGCAGCGCCTTGCGGTTCACCTTGCCGTTGGGCGTGACGGGGATGCGCTCCAGCGTCACGAAGGTCGAGGGGAGCATGAAGTCGGCCAGCGTCTCGCGCAGGTAGGCGCGCAGCGCGCCCGAGTCGGGCGCGTGACCCGGCTCCGGGACGACGTAGGCGACGATGTTCTTCCGCCCCGGCTCGTCTTCGCGGAGGACGACGACCGCCTCGCGCACCCCGGCGTGGCGCATCAGCGTCGCCTCGATCTCGCCCAGCTCGACGCGGAAGCCGCGCACCTTCACCTGATTGTCCACGCGCCCCAGGTAGTCCACGTCGCCCGAGGGGAGCCAGCGCGCGAGGTCGCCCGTCTTGTAGAGCCGCGCGCCCGGCCCGCCGCCGAACGGGTCGGGGGTGAAGCGCTCGGCGGTGAGCCCCGGCCGGTTCATGTAGCAGCGCGCGAGCCCCGCCCCGCCCACGTGCAGCTCGCCGGGGACGCCGACCGGCACGGGCTCCTGCCAGCGGTCGAGCAGGTAGACCTGCGCGTTGTCTATGGGCCGCCCGATGTGCGGCTTGCGCCCGCCGGGCGCGCACTCGGAGACGGTGGCCCAGACGGTCGTCTCCGTCGGCCCGTAGGCGTTGAAGAAGCGGCGGCCGCGCCCCCAGCGCTCGACCAGCTCGGCCGGGCACGCCTCGCCCGCGACGATGACCGTGCGCAGCGCCGGCAGCGCGTCTTCGGGCAGGACGGCGAGCGCCGACGGCGGGATCGTGACGCAGGTGATCTCCTGCGTGCGCAGGTAGCGGATCAGCTCCGGCCCCGGCAGCAGCGACTCGCGCGTCGCCATGCAGAGCGTCGCGCCGACGCGCAGCGCCATCACGATCTCGAAGATCGAGGCGTCGAAGCTGAGCGACGAGAACTGGAGCACGCGGTCTTGCGGCCCGAGCCCGAAGGCGCGTATCTGCGCCTCGGCCAGGTTCGCCAGACCGCCGTGCGCGACCTGCACGCCCTTGGGCTTGCCCGTCGAGCCGGAGGTGTAGATGACGTAGGCGAGCGTGTCGGCGCCCGGCAGCGTGGGGAGGTCTTCGCCGCTCTCGCGCGCGAAGCCGTCCCACTCGCTGTCGACGCAGACGACCTCCGACTCGTGCTCCGGCATCTCGAAGAGGAACTTCTCCTGCGTCAGCAGCACCGCCGGGCGCGAGTCCTCTATCATGAAGGCGAGCCTGTCCTTCGGGTAGGCCACGTCGAGCGGGACGTAGGCGCCGCCCGCCTTGAGCACGCCGAGCACGGCCACGGCCAGTTCCGCCCCGCGCTCGACCGCGACGCCGACGCGCACCTCGGGGCCGACGCCCAGGCGCCGCAGCCCGCGCGCGAGCTGGTTGGCGCGGCGGTTCAACTCGCCGTAGCTGACCTCCCACCCCGCGCCCGAGACGGCCACCGCGCCGGGACGCAGCCGCGCCGTCTCCTCGAACTGCTCGTGCACGCGCCGCACGGCCGCGCCCCCGCCGCCCCCCGCCGCGGAGGCCGGCAAAGCCAGAGGCCCACGCCCCCACCCGCCGAGCGTCAAGTCACGCTCCTCGTCAGACATCAGGCGCGCTCGGCCGACCGCCACGCCGGGCTCGCCCGTCACCTCGCGCAGCAGCGACTCGTACTGTCGCAGCAGGCGCTCCGCAGTCCCCGCGTCGAAGAGGTCTGTGTTGTACTCAAGGGTGAGCACCAGCCCCTCGCCCGCCTCCTCGGCCAGGAGCGTGAGGTCGAACTTCGAGGTGCCGCCGTCGACGCGCACGGCGCCGAGCCCGACGCCGCCGAGCCGCAGCTCCGGCATCGGCGTGTTCTGCATCACGAACATCACCTGGAAGAGCGGCGTGTGCGAAAGGCTCCGGCCGGGTGCCAACTCCTCGACCAGCTTCTCGAACGGGATGTCCTGCCGCGCGAAGGCTTCGAGCGTCGTCTCCCGCACGCGTCCGACCAGCTCGCGGAAGCTGCCCTCCCCTTCCACGCCGGTGCGCAGCACGAGCGTGTTGACGAAGAATCCGATGAGCGGCTCAAGCTCCGGCCGGGAGCGCCCCGCGACCGGGGTGCCGACGACGACCTCGCTCTCCCCGCTCCACCTGTGGAGCAGCGCCTTGAAGCCCGCCAGCAGCGTCATGAAGAGCGTCGCCCCTTCGCGCCGCGACAGGGCGCGGCAGGCGCGCGCCACCTCGGCGTCTAAGGCGAGGACGCGGCGGGCGCCGCGGAAGGTTTGCACGGGCGGTCGCGGGCGGTCGGTAGGCAGCTCTAGCAGCGGCGGCGCGCCCTCCAACTTCTCGCGCCAGTAAGAGAGTTGACGCTCAAGGCTGTCTCCTTGCAGCCAGCCGCGCTGCCACGCCGCGTAGTCCGCGTACTGGAGGTCGAGTTCCGCCAAAGGCGACGGCCCCCCCGCGGCGAAAGCCTCGTAGAGCGCGGAGACCTCGGAGACGAGCACGCCCATCGACCACCCGTCAGAGACGATGTGGTGCATCGTCAGGAGCAGCACGTGCTCGGTCTCTGCCACCCGCAGCAGCGTCACGCGCAGCAGCGGCGCGCGCGTCAGGTCGAAGCCCTTTCGCGGCTCCGCGCGGCCGAGCCGCAGCACCTCCGCCTCCCTCAACTCCTCCGACACGCCCGTCAGGTCTGCGTAGCGCCACGAAAGGGGCGCGTCCACGGCGATGGCCTGCGTGGGCTCGCCCGCGGCCGCGGGGAAGGAGGTGCGCAGCGCCTCGTGACGCCTGACCACCTCGCCGAGCGACTGCTCCAGCGCCGCCGCGTTGAGCGCGCCCGTCAGCCTCACACCCGCCGGCACGTTGTAGGCGGCGCCGCCCGGCTCAAGGCGGTCGAGGAACCACAGCCGCTGCTGCGCGAACGACAAAGGCGCCGCGCCCGACCCCGCCTCGGCGCGCGGCAAGATGCGCCCCCCGCCCCCGCCTTCGACGCCTTCGCGCAGCCCCGCCTCGACCCAGCCGGCCAGGCCCTCGACGGTCGGCGACTCGAACAGCCGCCGCAACTCGACCTCCACGCCCGTCGCCGCCCTGAGGCGCGAGACGACGCGCGTCGCCAGCAGCGAGTGGCCGCCCAGCTCGAAGAAGTCCGCGCCGGGGCCGTGCGCCTCGACGCCCAGCACCTCCGCCCACACGCCCGCCACCAACTCCTCGGCCGGCGTCCGCCACGCGGCCACGCCGCCCTCCGACGCCGGGGCCGCCGCGGCCGCCGCCTCGCCCCACGCCGGCTCGGGCAGCGCGCGGCGGTCAACCTTCCCGTTCGGCGTCAGCGGCACGCGCCCCAGCCCGACGAAGCCGGCGGGCACCATGTACTCGGGCAGCCTCGCGCGCAGGTGCTCTCTCAACTCCGCGGCCGTCGGCGCCTCGGCGCCCGGCGCCGCCGTGAAGTAGGCGGCCAGCCTCTTCTCCGCGCCCTCGCCCCACGCGCGCACCACCGCCTCGCCGACGCGCGCGTGCTCGCGCAGCGCCGCCTCGATCTCGCCGGCCTCGACGCGGAATCCGCGAATCTTGATCTGCTGGTCGGCGCGGCCGAGGTATTCGATGTCGCCGCCGGGCAGGTGGCGCGCGCGGTCGCCCGAGCGGTAGAGGCGCGCGCCCGGCTCCGGCGAGAACGGGTCGGGCACGAACTTCTGCGCCGTCAGAGCGGGTCGCCCGAGGTAGCCGCGCGCGAGCCCCGCGCCGCCGACGTACAGCTCGCCGGGGACGCCCAGGGGCGTCGGCTCCGCGTGCTCGTCGAGCGGGTAGACTTTGAGGTCGGGTATCGGCTCGCCGATGACGCTCCCGACCGCCGCGCGCGCGTCCGACTTCGTCAGCGGGCGGTAAGTGACGTGGACGGTCGTCTCCGTGATGCCGTACATGTTGACCAGGCGCGGGCGCGCGTCGCCGTGGCGCGCGAACCACGGCCGCAGCGCCGACACCTCAAGCGCCTCGCCGCCGAAAATGACCAGACGCAGCGCGAGCGCGGAGGCGTCGGCCGCGCCGCCCTCGGCCTCCGCCAGTTGGAGGAAGGCCGAAGGCGTCTGGTTGAGCACCGTCACCCGCTCGCGCACGAGCAGGCGGTAGAAAGCCTCGGGCGAGCGGCTCACCCAGTAGGGCACGACCACGAGCCGCCCGCCGTAGAGGAGCGCGCCCCACAGCTCCCAGACCGAGAAGTCGAACGCGAAGGAGTGGAAGAGCGTCCACACGTCCTGCTCGCCGAAGTCGAACCAAAGGCGCGTCGTGTCGAACAGCCGCTCGACGTTGGCGTGTGTGACCAGCGTGCCCTTCGGCCTGCCCGTAGAGCCGGAGGTGTAGATGACGTAGGCGAGGCCGCCCGCCGTCACGCCGGCCGCGAGGTTCTCCGCGCCCTCGGCTCCGAGGGCCTCCGACTCGGCGTCGAGGCAGAGGGCAGGCACTTCGAGTTCGGGCAGCGAGCCCAGAAGCTCCCGCTCCGTGACGAGGACGCTCAACCCGCTGTCCTCGATCATGAAGGCGAGCCTGTCCTTCGGGTAGGCCACGTCGAGCGGGACGTAGGCGCCGCCCGCCTTGAGCACGCCGAGCACGGCCACGGCCATCCACTCGCCGCGCCCGACCGCCACGCCGACGCGCGTCTCGGGCCGGACGCCGAGCCGGCGCAGGCGCCGCGCCAACCTGTTCGCGCGGCGGTTCAACTCGCCGTAACTTACCTGCCAGCCCTCGCCGGACACGGCCACCGCGCCGGGGCGCCGCGCCGCCTGCGCCTCGAACCGCTCGTGCAGACGCAGCCCCGCCGCCTTCGACGCGCCGGCCACTCCGGCGCCCGCCCCCGACGGCTTCCAGCCTTGCAGGGCAAGCGCCCTCTCCTCTTCCGACATCAGGCGCGCGCGGCCGACGCGGACGTTCGGGTCTGTCGCAGCCTCTCTGAGCAGCGACTCGTACTGTCGGAGCAGGCGCTCCGCAGTCCCCGCGTCGAAGAGGTCTGTGTTGTACTCAAGGGTGAGCACCAGCCCCTCGCCGGCCTCCTCGGCCAGCAGCGTGAGGTCGAACTTGGAGGTGCCGCCGTCGACGCGCACCGCGCCGAGCCCGACGCCGCCCAGGCGCAGCTCCGGCATCGGCGTGTTCTGCATCACGAAGACGGTCTGGAAGAGCGGCGTGTGCGAAAGGCTGCGGCCCGGCGCGAGTTCTTCAACCAGTTTCTCGAAAGGGATGTCCTGGTGTGTGAACGCCTCCAGCGTCGTCTCCCGCACGCGACCCACAAGCTCGCGGAAACTCGCGCCACCCTCGACGTTCGTGCGCAGCACGAGCGTGTTGACGAAGAATCCGATGAGCGGCTCAAGCTCCGGCCGGGAGCGCCCCGCGACCGGGGTGCCGACGACGACCTCGCCCTCCCCGCTCCAGCGGTACAGCAGCGCCTTGAAGCCCGCGAGCAGCGTCATGAAGAGCGTCGCCCCCTCGCGCCGCGACAGGGCGCGGCAGGCTTGGGCCACTTCCGTATCCAGCGCGAGGACGCGGCGGGCGCCGCGGAAGGTTTGCACGGGCGGGCGCGGGCGGTCGGTCGGCAACTCAAGCAGCGGCGGCGCGCCCGCGAGTTTTTCGCGCCAGTACGAAAGCTGGCGTTCGAGGACTTCGCCTTGCAGCCAGCCGCGCTGCCACGCGGCATAGTCGGCGTACTGAACAGGCAGTTCTGAGAGCGGCGATTGACTGCCGCCGGCGAAAGCCTCGTAGAGCGCTGAGACTTCCGAGACGAGGACTCCCATCGACCACCCGTCGGAGACGATGTGGTGCATCGTGAGCAGCAGGACGTGCTCCTCTTCGCCGAGCCTGACGAGCGTCACGCGCAGCAGCGGCGCGCGCTCAAGGTCGAAGCCGCGGCGGGCTTCGGCGCGGCCGAGCCGCTGTAGCTCGTCCTGCCTTCGACCCTCGGGCACGGCTCGGAGGTCGGCGTAGACCCACGAGAGCGGGGCGCGCTCGTCCACGACCTGCGCGGGCTCGCCGGCCTCCGCGGGGAAGCGCGTCCGCAGCGCCTCGTGGCGGCGAACCACCTCGCCGAGCGACTGTTCGAGCGCGACGGCGTTGAGCGCGCCCGTCATGCGCAGGCCGCTGCCGATGTTGTACGCGGCCGCGCCCCCGTCCATCTGGTCGAGGAACCACAGGCGCTGCTGCGCGAACGACAAAGGCGCCGCGCCCGCGCGCTCCGTCCGCCCGACGGGCGGCGTCGTCAGTCCTTCGCCGGAGGCCATCGCCTGCTCGACGCGCGCCGCCAGTCCCTCGACCGTCGGCGTCTCGAAGAGGCTCTGGAGCGGGAGGTCGACCTGGAAGGCGTTGCGCATCCGCGAGGCGATCTGCGTCGCCATCAGCGAGTGGCCGCCGAGGTGGAAGAAGTTGTCGCGCACGCCGACGCGCGTCACCCCGAGCACCTGCGCCCAGACGCCCGCCAGAACCTCCTCGACCTGCGTGCGCGGCGCGAGGTAGTCGGCGCCCCGCCCGGCCTTCTGCGCTATCGGCGGCAGCGCGCGGCGGTCAACCTTGCCGCTGATGGTGCGCGGCAGCCTGTCCATCAGCAGGAAGGCCGACGGCAGCATGAAGTCCGGCAGGTACTCCGCCATGTAATCGCGCAGCGCGCCGAACTCGACCGGCTCGCGCGCGACGACGTAGGCGCAGAGGAACTTGTTGCGGCTCGGGTCTTCCTGGTCGACGACCGCCACGTCCTTGACGGCCGGGTGCCCGCGCAGGACGTTCTCGACCTCGCCCAGCTCGACGCGCACGCCGCGCACCTTCACCTGCCTGTCCTTGCGCCCGAGGAACTCGAAGTTGCCGTCCTCAAGCACGCGCCCCAGGTCGCCCGTCCTGTGGACGATGTCCGAAGGGTCCGTGCCGAACGGGTTGGGCACGAAGACCTCGGCCGTCAGCTCGGGCCGGTTGTAGTAGCCGTGCGAGCGGTAGGGCGTGCGTATGTAAATCTCGCCGACGACCCCCGTGGGGCACGGCCGCCCCTTCTCGTCGAGCACGAGCGCGCGCGCCCCCGGCATCGGCTTCCCGACGGGTATCGAGGGACGGTCTACGTCCTCGGGCCGGACGAAGTAGACGAACTTCGCCATCGTCGTCTCGGACGTGCCGTAGAGGTTGACGAGGCTGACGCGCTCGCCGAACGTCTCCGTCCAGCGCCTCACGTCGGCCGGCAGCAGCGGCTCGCCCGCCATCAGGATGTAGCGCAGCGCGCGGAAGCGTTCGGCGCCGGGCGACTCGTTGACGAGGGCGCGGAAGACGGACGGGACGCAGTGCACGACCTCGACGCGCTCCTCGTCGAGCCACTCGACCAGGCGGCGCGCGTCGAGCAGGGTCTCGCGCCCCTCGGGCACGCACACCGTCCCGCCCGCGCACAGGGGGACGAAGATGTCGCGCAGCGAGCCGTCGAAGGTGAAGCTCAACAGTTGGCTGACGCGCGTGCCCGGCCCGACGCCGAGATTTTCGATCTCCCAGCGGATGAAGTGGTCGATGCCCTTGAGCCGCCCGGCGATGCCCTTCGGGTTCCCCGTCGAGCCGGAGGTGAAGTAGACGTAGCACACGTCGTCGGGCGAAGACTCGACGCCGGGGCGCGAAGTGTCGGCGAACTCCGCGAGGCCGCCCGACAACTCCGCGGGGCCGCCGGACGGCTCTGTGCCGCCCTGCGCCACGCCGCCGCCCGCCGCGCCGAGGCGCACGAGCGCGGCGCCTTCGCCCGCGACCTCGGCCGCGAGCCCGGCGAGGCCGGGGGCGACGAGGAACCAGCGCGGCGCAACCTCGCCGGCCATCGAGCGGAGCCTGCGCGCGGGGATGTGCGGGTCGAGCGGGACGAAGACGCAGCCGGCCTTGAGCACGCCGAGGATGGCCGTGATGACGGCGACCGCGTCCTCGCTCAGGATGGCCACGGGCGAGCCCTTCGACGCGCCGAGCGAGAGCAGGTAGTTGGCGAGGCGGTTCGACTCCCTCTCCAACTCGCCGTAGGTGACGGCCGCGCCGCCCGCGCGGACGACGGCCTCGCGGCCCGAGAACTTCTCGGCCGCCTGCGAGAACAAGTCCTGTATGTTTTGCGAAGTCATGAGCGTGTCCATTTAGCGTGACGCGGCCAACTCTTGCGCGACGACGGCGAAAGGGTCGATGCAGTCGTAAGCCCGCCGGCGGCGCGCGGGCCGGAGGAACTGCTTGGCCAGCATGTGTATCTCCGAGCAGCCCGCGATGAAGGAAGTGACCTGATGCCTGCCCATCAGGGACTCAAGGAACTCCGAGGCTTCGCCGACGGCGCGGTCTTTCTTGATCTCGTAAATCAGGCTGTGCAGCCGCTCCTGCTCCTCCGCGTCGGGGAAGACGACCGAGCCGGCGACCGCGTCCCAGCCGGGCTGGCTCTCGAACAGGCCGAGCCTGCGCGTCCCCGTCGAGCAGAGCATGAGGTGGCGGCCGCCGCGCCGGCGCAGTTCCGCGCCGATGACCGCGGGCAGCGAGGCGACGCGCCCGCGCAACTCCTCGGGGACGCGCGGCAGCAGGTGGTGAATCGTCATGCAGCACATCACGACGCGCGTGGCGCCGAGCGCGTAGAGGCCGCGCAGCGCGTCGTTGAGGCGCGCGAGCACCTCCTCCTCGCGCCCGGCGAGGAAGGCTTCCGTGCGGTCGGGGAAGGCCGGGTCTGAGTAGAGCAGGACGGCGGGCGCCTCCTGCTCGCGCCCGCAGTCGCGCACGGCGCACTCGTAGATGGTGCGGAGGAACTCGGCCGAAGAGAGCGGCCCCATCCCGCCGAGCACGCCGAGCACTTCGGCGCCCGCGCTTCGCTTATTCGTCTGTGTCATCAGTTCAAATCCGGCAGGCCGAACACGTCCAGGAAAATCCCGAAGGTCAGCACGATCATGAGCAGGTCGTCCTCGAACGGGAGGTTGAGCTTGAAGCCGTCCTCGGCGTACCGCGCCTTGAGCGCCTCGACCACGTCGGGGTCGAAGTAGCCCTGCCGCCTGATGCGCTCGTAGGAGAGCAGGTCGTGAACCCACTCGACGCCCTGCCGCAGCAGGTAGGGGCTGCCCGGCGCGTGGAAGCCGTACTTCTCGCGCTCGATGACGGCGCGCGGCACGAGCCCCTCGGCCGCCTTCCGCAGGACGTACTTCTCGGTGAACCCGTTGAGCTTCAGGTCGGGCGGCACCGAGGCCGAGAACTCGACGAGGTTCACGTCGAGGAACGGGTAGCGCGCCTCGACCGAGTTGGCGAGCGCCATCCGGTCGCCGTGGTCGGAGATGAGGTGGTCGGAGAGCCGCAGCTTGAAGTCGAGGTAGGAGCGCTGGTGGACGGGGTGGCGGCCGGCGAGCCGCGCCTTGTCCACTAGGGGGAAGTTCAGGCAGTCGAACTCGTCGAGCCGCTCGCCGAGCCGGCGCGAGTAGAGCGCCCCCTTGACCTCGCGCAGCTCGTTGAAGTCCTTCTCGTAGAAGAGGTCTTTGCTCCCCCACAGCCGCTCACGCAGTTGCTCCTCAAGGACGGATTCGAGCCCGTACTGGCGCCCGCCACCGCCGCGCCCGCCGAGGCGGTCGAAGCGGTAGCCGACGTAGCCGGCGAACAGCTCGTCGGCGCCCTCGCCCGTCAGGATGACGGTCACGCCCGCGCGACGCGCGGCCTCGGAGAGCGCCATCGAGCAGGTGTTGTAGCTCTCCTTCACGGGGCACTCGCTGTGGTAAATCATGCCGGGCAGGCGGCGCGCGATCTCCGCCCAGTCGAAGACGATCTCGTGGTGAATCGAGCCGACCGCCTCGGCCACCTGCCGCTGGTACTTCGACTCGGAAATCTCCCGCTCCGTGAACCCGATGGAGAGCGAGTGGCGCGGCGCGCCGGGCGTCGCCCGGTGGATGAGCGCCGCGATGAGCGAGGAGTCGAGCCCGCCGCTCAGGTAGAAGCCGACGGGCACGTCGGCCTGGAGCCTGTACTCGACCGACCGCGTCAGCTCGCGCGCCAGCCCCTCGACGTAGAAGCTCTCCGGCTTCGCGTAGGCAAGCTCGCCCTCGCGCGGGTAGTCCAAATCCCAGTACTCCTGTTCGATGACGCCCTCGCCGCTGACGCGCAGGTAGTGGCCGCTCTTCAGGCTGGCGACGCCCTTGAACATCGTGCGCGGGCTGACGAGGCCGGGGAACGAGAGCACCTGGTCGAGCCCCGTCGGGTCGACCTCGGGGCGGACGAGCGGGTGCGCGAGGATGGCCTTGATCTCGGAGCCGAAGACGAAGGTGTCGCCGGCGACCGTGTAGAAGAGCGGGTTGATGCCGAAGTGGTCGCGCGCGAGGAACAGCTCGCGCCTGCGGCGGTCGTAGATGACGAAGGCGAACTGCCCGTTGAGCTTCGAGAGGAGGTCGACGCCCTCCTCCTCGTAGAGGTGGACGAGGACCTCCACGTCGCTCTCGGTGCGGAAGACGTGCCCCTTCCGGGCGAGCGCGCCGCGCAGCTCGCGGTAGTTGTAAATCTCGCCGTTGCAGAGGAGCACGAGCGAGCCGTCCTCGCTGTAGATGGGCTGGTCGCCGCCCGCGAGGTCGATGATGCTGAGGCGGCGGAAGCCGAGCCCCGCCGCGCCCTCGACGAAGTAGCCGGACGAGTCGGGGCCGCGGTGGACGAGCCGGTCGGTCATCGCCTCAAGCACCCCGCGCTCCGCGGCGCGCTCGCCCCGCATGTCGAAGAATCCGGTTAAGCCGCACATCTCTTGCCGCCGCCTTTTCCCGCCCGAATCGAAATCAAGTGAAGGCGCCGCGCGCCGCGCCCGTCAGCGCCCGGCGTGCGGGTGCCCCGAGAGGTCGACCGCGATGACGCGGAACTCGCTCGTGTAGTGCCGCCCCTCGCGGTCGGGCAGCCACGTCTCGTCGGCCGCCGGGATCATCTCCGAGACGGAGATGAGCGCGTCGGGGCCGTTCTTCTCGACGGCGCGGCGCACCATCTTGGCGAGGATGTTGACGTAGACGGGGCTGGCGAAGTCCGCGTAGAAGGGCTTGACCTCGGCCGGCGTCTTGACGAAGACGAAGCGCGGCATCCCGCGCCCGCGCGCCCATCGCCGCGCGGCGAGGAAGCGCGCCGCCTCGTCCTTCTCCGCGGCGAAGTCCATCTCGCCGGCCGGCGCGCGCCACGACTCGCGCGCGACGACGAGCCTGTCGACAGTGACGCGCGGCGTGTGCGCGCGCGGCGCGAGCGGCTTGAAGGAGTTGAAGGACATGTTCGACATCAGGCCGCCGAGCGCCTCGACCAGCTCCCGGCGCAGGCGCCCGTCGCGCGCCCGCAGGTAGAGTTCGCCGCCCTCCTCCTCGACGACGAGCGAGCCGATGGGCATCATCTGCGCGGCCGGGCCCACGACGTCGCCGCTCAGCGCCAGCAGGTGATCCTTCGGGGAGAGCAGGCCGATGATGGTGCGCGAGTTGGTGCGCGGGTGGTTGTGCGACTGGAGCTGTTCGAGGCGCGGCTCGGGCAGGTCCCACGCCGCCGCGCTCAGAATCTCCTCCGGCGCCGGGTGCTGCTCGTGGAAGAACGAGGCGCCGAGCGTGTTGATGCCCTGGTGCAGTTCGCCGAGCACTTGCAGGTAGTCGCCGCGGCTGACGGCCTCGGCGTCGCGCGCGGCCAGCATCACGTCGGGGCTGTGGTAGCGCGCGAAGGGCCAGCCCGGGGCGGGCGCGTCGAAGGCTTCGAGCACGCGCGGCCGCAGCTCCGCGCTCGTGTACTCGGCGCGCCGCCGCCCCTCGGGTATGGCGAGGACGCCCTCCCAGCGCGCCTGGAACGCCGAGAGCAGCTCGTCCTCGTAGGCGCGGCCGGTGCTCGTGAAGAGGGCGTTGGTCTGCGCCATGAAGCTGACGGCGTCCACGGCCTTCGAGCCGGAGCGCGCCGCGAGGTCGTCGTAAATCTTCCGGAAGACCTTGCGGTAGAGCGTGGCGAACTGGACGGTGTACCAGCGCGCGCTCGTCAGCAGCAGCGACAGCGGCTCGCCGAGCGAGCGCACCAGCTCCGGCCCTATCTCGACCTCGGCGTCGCGGCGGCAGTCCTCGTAGACGAGCGTGCGGCCGGCGTAGGTCAGCCCGTGGTTGCGCGTCGCGGCGAGTGAGGTCAGGCGCGTGAAGGTCGCTTCGAGGCCGTCGAGCGCCGCGTCGAGCCCGGCGGCGTCGCGCGCCCCGGCCGCGGCGTCGCGCGCCCGCAGCATCTCTTCGAGCGGGGCCAGCGCCGCGGCGCGCAGCCCCTCGTCCTCGATGCGCTCCAGCAGCTCGCGCAGGCGCAGCTCGGTCTTGAGCGTGACGGGCAGCTCGAACTTCCAGTTGATGATGCCGGCGGCGGCGACGGCTTCGAGGATTTTGAAGACCTCCCTTTCGGCGGCGAACAGCCGCGGGTGTTCGCGCACGAGGTCGGCGGCGAGCCGCCTCGCCGTGCGCTCGCCCGTGCACGCGCGCAGGATGAGGGCGTGTCTTTCGGGCAGGGTCGTCGCCGGGCGGAACGGGCTGAAGAGCTTCCTCCCGTCGAGGTGGACGGTCGGCAGCAGCCGCGGCGCCATCCAGGGGCGCAGCTCCTTCGACTCGTTGAGCGCCTCGGCGAGCGCGTTCACGCACCAGCTCTCGAAGAAGACGCGGCGCGAGGCGACGAGCCGCTCGCCGGGTCGCGCCGAGAGCGCCTCGCCCTCGGGGTTGATGCGCGCCCAGCCGACGGGGCCGAAGAAGCCGATGGTGTCGTTCTTCAGGCAGTAGCGCTGCATGTAGGAGGCGACGGCCTCCTCGCGCTGGCGCTGCTTGCTGCCGCGCCGGGCCGCGTCCGCCTCCGCCTGTTCGCAGAGCGGGAGGACGCCGGTGTGGTAGGCGTGGCGGTTCTGCCAGATGACGGCCTCGCGGAAACTGTCGGAGCCCGCGACCTCCCTCACGGCGCGCGTCACCTGCTCGACGGCGGCGCCGAAGGCGCGCGCGAACTCGGCCGCGGCCTCCTCGGCCAGAGCGCGCGCCGCGCGGAACTCCTCGACCGCCGGGGCCGCGCCGAAGGAGGCGTCTAAGCCTTCGGGCGCCGCGCCCTTTCGCAGCCGGCCCTGCGCCTTCTTCAGCGCGTCGCGCGCCCCGCCCTCGCTCGCCTCCAACTCTTTGCGCACCGCGAACGAAGCCTCGCGCAGCGCCCGCTCGCTGCGCTCGCGCGCGTCGAGCAGGCGGTCGGCGGCCGCCAGGCACTCGGCGGAGCCGAGCCCGAGCGGCAGTTCGGCCGGGAAGCCCGCGCCGCGCAGTCCGACCCAGCGCCAGAGCGCCCAGCGCGGGTCGGGCATCGGCGCGAGGTGTTCGGGCAGCCCCGAAGCGGGGCCCTCGGGTCGGGTGTCCCGCCCCTTCTCGCTAAGGTCTTCTGCGGGGCGTGTCTCCACGGTGGACATGGGCTTTTGACTCTTTTCTCGCCGCGCGTCTTCGCAAGGCGGGCGCGGCGCGTGGGCAGGCGGAGGGGTTCGTGCGCGGCGCTCAACCGGAGAGCGGCCAGCCCCTGTACTCGCCGCGCGAGAGCCGTAGCACGTCTCGCTCGACGAGCAGGTAGTTCTGCTTCGGGCTGAGGAGCCCGTCGGCGCGGCGGCGCTCCTGCAACTTCTCGACGTGGAACTGTCGCAGCTCGCGGTCGAAGGGCAGGTTGCCGAACGAGAGGTAGCGCACCGCCCCCTCCACGTCGCGCCCCGTCATCACCTCGCCGCGGTTGTAGGCGCTCGGCGAGAAAGGGATGTCCAGAATGCCTTTGCGGAAGCCCTCGACGACGCCCCGCGCGACGGAGCCGCCGCCCGCGTGGATGACCTGCTCGAAGATGGCTTCGGCCTCGCGGCGGATGAGGGCGCATTCTTCCTCGACGCGCGCCTCGTCGAGCGCGGCGGCGGCGGAGGCGGCGACGCCGCGCCGCGCGAGGTCGAGCCCCTCAAGGTTGTCCGCGAGCGTCGGGATGGTGACGGCCTCGGCCGGCGTCTTGGTGATGACGCGCGTCGCGCCGGAGAGCCCGGCCGTGACGCCCGAGTTGTAGATCAGCTCGGCCGCGCGCTCGCGGCTCTGCGGGAAGGCGGCCATGTACTGGTGGAAGACCGTGTTGATCTGCACGTCGTGGTGGCCGAGCCGCCGCAGCACGTCGGCCGTCATCCGCCGCATCGTGCGCACCGCCGCCACGTCCTGCGCGCGGTGCCCCTGCTCGGCGTAGCCCAGCGCCACGCACTTGACGCCCTGCTGCACGGCGAGGAGCGACTCGACGAGGTTCGTCACGATGGCGAGCGAGGGCGGGATGAGCGTCGCCGTCAGCGTCCCGAAGAACTCGCGCTCCAGCACGATGCCGAACTTCTCGTAGTAGAGGCCGGTCAGGCGGTCGACGTACTGCCACGCGCGGACCGACTCGTCGAGCGGGTAGAACTTGTAGTAGGGGACGTTGTAGCAGACGGCGCCGCCCTCGAAGGAGGTGACGCCGCCCGCGTAAGAAATCTCTGCGAGCAGGCGCGGGTCGCGCGTGCTGTGGCGCGTCTGGAGCGGCGTCCCGACCTCGCGGATGACGCGGCGCAGACCCGCGACCCCGTGGTTGATGACGGGGAAGCCGTTGAGGGTCGCCGCGCCCGCGGCCGCGCTGTCGCGGATGGCCTCCTCGGCCCGCGCGTAGTTGTTGTTGCGCGTCAGCGAGTCCACCTGGTAGGAGAGCACGCGCGCGCCCGCGGAGGCGAACGCCTTGAAGAGCTTGATCTGCTCGCGCACGATGGGCACGCCCGAGCGCGGCTGGATCAGCATCGGCTGCGCGCCGGCGTTGACCGCCTCCTGCACCTTTGGGTACGAGGGCTGGCGCGCGAGGAACTCGGCGTTCCCGTGGAGGTCGGCCGCGCCGCGCCCCGTCTTCCAGTGCTGGAGGACTTCGCGCCGCGCGCGCTCGAAAACGTCCCGCTCCATCAGCTCGTCCGAGGCGGCGCCGGGCAGGTGCGCGGCCGCGGGGCGCGACTGCCGCCAGAGTTCGGGGGCGTCGGCCAGCGGCTCGACCTCGTGCAGGTCCGCGCCGAGCAGTTCGAGCACGCGCGCCGCGTCCACGAATTTGCCGAAGACGCGGTCGAAGCCCATTTCGAGGAACTCGCGTTCGCACCCGACGCCGTCGCCGATGTGCAGGTTGCCGCCGAGGTACCAGAGCGGGCGGTGGCCTCCGAGCTGCCGCTTCAGCTCGGCGAAGCCGCGCAGGTAGTAGCAGGCGTGGCCGTCCATGCACGAGATCATCACGACGTTGCTCAGCGCGGAGAGCTGGACGAACTCTTCGAGCCGGCTCTGCGTCCCGAGGTAGCGGACGCGGTAGCCTTCGGCCATGAGCGCCTGGCGCAGGACGTTGAGCCCGACGGAGTGGGAGTCGCCGCCGATGCCGCCCAGTAAGATGGTGTGCGGGTCGTTTCTCGACATGGCCGGGGTCGCTTTCTTCCGGGGTTAGCTCCCGGGTGGGGTTCGCGCTGCCTCTAGTCGAAGCTGTCGTTGAATGCCGCGATGAGGTCCCGCGCCTCTTCCTCCTCGCCCATCTTCAGCGCGGCGACGGGCCGGGCGGGGTCGGCGGCCGCGCCCTCAAGGAGCGAACGGAAGTGGCGCATGAAGCGCGCGGCCGTCGAGCGGTCGAAGAGGTCTGTGTTGTAGCGCAGCTTGAAGAGCAGCCCGCGCCCTGTGTCGAAGACGTCCACCGCCATGTCGAACTGGACGGCGTCCGCCTCGTACTCCAGCCGCGCGACGCCGAGGCCGGGGACGTCCAGCCGCGGGACGGGGTTGTTCTGGAGCACGAAGAGGACCTGGAAGACCGGGTTGTAGCCGAGGTCCCGCTCCGGCCTCAGCTCCTCGACTATCTTGTCGAAGGGGATGTCCTGGTGCGCGTAGGCGTCGAGGCAGGCGCGCCGGACGCGCCCGAGCAGTTCGGCGAACGAAGGGTTCCCCGAAAGGTCTGCGCGCAGGACGAGGTTGTCCACGAAGAAGCCGATGAGGTTTTCGATCTCCGGCATGCCGCGCTTGGCGACGTTCGTCCCGACGACGATGTCGTCCTGCCGCGTGTACCTTTGCAGCAGCACCTCGAAGACCGCGAGCAGGGTCATGAACAGCGTCGCGCCCTCCCTGCGGCCGAACGCCTTCAGCTCGTGCGAGACTTCGGGCGGGAGCGCGAACGACTCGACCGCCCCGCGGTAACTCTGGACGGCCGGGCGCGGCCGGTCGGTCGGCAGCCCCAAAAGCGGGGGCGCGCCCGCCAGCCGCTCCCGCCAGAAGGAGAGTTGACGCTCAAGGTTTTCGCCCTGCAACCACTCGCGCTGCCACGCCGCGTAGTCGGCGTACTGCAACGGCAACTCCGCCAGCGGCGACGGCCGCCCCGCGACGTACGCCTCGTAGAGCGCTGAGACTTCGGAGACGAGCACTCCCATCGACCACCCGTCCGAGACGATGTGGTGCATCGTCAGGAGCAGGACGTGCTCCTCTTCGTCGAGCCTGACGAGCGTCACGCGCAGCAGCGGCGCGCGGCTCAGGTCAAACCCTCGCCGGGCTTCGGCGCGGCCGAGTCGTTGAACCTCCAAATGTCTTTCGGCATCGGCCGTCACGCGCAGGTCTGCGTAGGCCCAGGACAGCCGCGCGCCCGGCTCGACCTCCTGCAGCGGCTCGTCGGCCTCCGCCGTGAACCGCGTGCGCAGCGCCTCGTGGCGCCTGACCACCTCGCCGACGGCCTGCTCCAGCGCCGCCGCGTTCAAACGCCCGGCGAGCCTCACGCCCGCGGGCACGTTGTAGGCGGCGCCGCCCGGCCCAAGGCGGTCGAGGAACCACAGGCGCTGCTGCGCGAAGGAGAGCGGCGCCGCCTCGCACGTCTCCGCGCGCCGCGTCACCCTCCCGACCTCGCCCGCCGCGCCTTCCCGCAACCCGGCCTCGACCCACCAGGCCAGCCCCTCTACAGTCGGAGATTCGAACAGCCGCCGCAGCTCGACCTCCACCCCGGTCGCCGCACGCAAGCGCGAGACGACGCGCGTGGCGAGCAGCGAGTGGCCGCCCAGCTCGAAGAAGTTGTCGCCGGCGCCGACGCCCTCGACGCCCAGCACCTCCGCCCACACCCCGGCCACCACCTCCTCCGAAGGCGTCCGCCACACGCCTACCCCCACGCTACCCGCGCCCGCGCCAGCGCCCCCCGCCTCGCCGCCGCCCCACCCCGGCTCCTTGAGCGCCTTCCTGTCCACCTTCCCGTTCGGCGTCAGCGGCAACTTCTCTAAGAAGACGAACGCCGCCGGCACCATGTACTCCGGCAGCCTCCCCCGCAGGTGCTCCCGTAACCCCGCGGCGGCAGGGACGGAACAACCCTCGCGCGGCGTGACGTAAGCGGCCAGCCTCCTGTGCTCGCCCTCGCCCCACGCCTTGACGGCCGCCCCCGCTACCGCCTCGTGGGCGCGCAGCGCAGCCTCTATCTCCCCTAACTCAATCCGGAAGCCGCGCACCTTCACCTGCTGGTCGCCCCGCCCCAGATACTCCAACTCGCCGCCCGCCCTCACCCGGCACACGTCGCCCGTCCGGTACGCCCTCGCACCCGGCGTGCCGGCGCCCGCCTCGGGCACGAACTTCTCCGCCGTCAGGGAGGGGCGACCGAGGTATCCGCGCGCCAGCCCGGCGCCCGAGAGCAGCAGTTCGCCGCGCGCGCCCCACGGCGCCGGCACGCCCGCGCCGTCTACCAGGTAGGCCGAGGTGCCGCCCATGGGCAGACCTATCGCCGGGGGCAGCCCCTCATCCCTGCCGACCAGCGCCCAGGTCGAGTAGGTCGTATCCTCCGTCGGCCCGTAGAGGTTGTAGACCGCCCCGGCGCCCGCCCCGTAGGCGCGCCTGACGAGTTCCGCCGGCAGCGGCTCGCCGGCCAGCGCGACGACCTCCACCCCGTCGGGCACCGCCCCCAGGCCGAGCAGCGCCGACAAGGCGGAGGGGACGGTGTTGACGAGCGTCACCCGCCCGGCCGCCCACGGGGCGGAGGCCAGCTCCAGGGCGTCGGCGGCTAAGAGCACCGCGCCGCCGAGCGAGAGGGTGACGAAGAGCTCGAAGACGGAGAGGTCGAAGCAGACGGAAGTAGACGCCAGCACGCCGGAGAAGGCGGAGGCGGGGAAGGCGGCGCGGGACCAGGCGGCCAAGGCCGCGGCGGAATGGTGCGCGATGGCGACGCCCTTCGGCCTGCCGGTAGAGCCCGACGTGTAGATGACGTAAGCGAGGTTGTGCGGGTGCGGCGGTCGCCACGCGGCCGGGGGCGTGCGGGCTTCTTCGCCGTCTGCCTCAGGGTCGTCGACGAGCAGGAGGGGCGCGCCGGAGTCGGGCACCCTCTCGGCGAGTGACGAGTCGGTGACGACTAAAAGCGCGCCGCTGTCTTCGAGCATGAGCCTCAGGCGCTCCTGCGGGTAGGCGGGGTCGAGCGGGACGTAGGCGCCTCCGGCCTTGAGCACGCCGAGCAGGGCCACCACTAGCTCCACGCCGCGGTTGAGGAAGACGCCCACCCTCTCTTCGGGGCCGACGCCGAGGCGGCGCAGGCGGCGCGCCAACGTGTCGGCCCGGCGGTCGAGTTCGGCGTAGGTGAGGTGCTGGGAGCCGCGGGCGAGCGCGACGGCGTCGGGCGCGCGGCGGGCCTGCGCCTCGAAGAGGTGGTGGAGGCAGGCGGCGGGGCGCGGGGGCCAGTCGGCCGGCCAGTCTAAGGGCGCGGGCGCGGTGAGCCGGGCGAGCTCTTGGGGAGGCGAGAGCGGGAGGCGCGAGAGCGGGAGCGAGGGGTCCGAGCAGGCGGCCGAGAGCAGTTGGCGGAAGTGGGAGAGTAGGCGCGCGGCCGTCTCTGGTTCGAAGAGGTCTGTGCTGTATTCGAGTTGTACCGCGAGCCCGTCGGCGCCGTCGGCGACGGTCATCATCATGTCGAAGAGGGAGCGGACGCTGCCGAGGTCAAGGGGCTCGATGCGGATGCCGGTCGCTTCCTGCTGCTGGATGGGGGCGTTCTGGAGAAGGAACATCACCTGGAAGAGCGGGTTGCGGTTCAGCTCGCGCCGCGGTTGCAGCTCTTCGACCAGCTTCTCGAAGGGCAGGTCCTGATGCGCGTAAGCGCCGATGACGAAGTCGCGCGTGCGCGCGAGCAGTTGGCTGAAGGAGGGGTCGCCCGAGAGGTCGCCGCGCATGACCAGCGTGTTGACGAAGAAGCCGATGAGCCCCTCCGTCTCGGCGTGGTTGCGCCCCGCGATGGGCGTGCCGACGCTCACGTCCTCCTGCCCCGAGTAGCGTTGGAGCAGACACTGGAAGGCGGAGAGCAGCGTGACGAACAGCGTCACGCGCTCGCGGCGGCTCAGTGCGCGCAACGCCCTCGAAAGCTCGGGCGACAGCGTGACGGACTCGCTCGCGCCGCGGTGGCTCTCGACCGCCGGGCGCGGGAAGTCCGTCGGCAGGTCGAGCACGGAGGCGGCGCCCCGCAACTTCTCGCGCCAGTAGGCGAGCTGTCGTTCGAGCACTTCGCCCTGAAGCCAGCGCTGCTGCCAGTGCGCGAAGTCCGCGTACTGCACGCTCAGCTCGCGCAGCGGCGACGGCCGCCCCGCGGCGAAAGCCTTGTAGAGCGCCATGAACTCGCCGACGAGCACGCCCGTCGACCAGCCGTCCGAGACGATGTGGTGCATCGTCAGCAGCAGCACGTGCTCCTCCGGGCCGAGGCGCATCAGCGCCGCGCGCAGCAGCGGCCCGCGCGACAGGTCGAACGGGCGCCGCGCCTCACGGACGGCGAGAGCGCGCGCCTCCGCCTCGCGCGCCGCTTCGGGGAGACGCGTCAGGTCTACGAGCAGCAGCCGGACGCCCCTCGGCTCCGCGACGAGCTGGCGCGGGCCGCCGTCGGCCGTCGGGAACGTGGCGCGCAGGACCTCGTGGCGCCGGACGATCTCGCCGAGCGTCTGTTCGAGCGCCGCGACGCCGAGCGCGTTGGTGATGCGCACGGCCTCGGGGATGTTGTAGAACGGGTTGGCCGGCTCCAACTGGTCGAGGAACCACATGCGCTGCTGCGCGAACGAGAGCGGCAGCTCGCCGCCGCGCGGCACGGGCCGGAGTCCGGACGCGGGCGCCGGGCCCGCGCCGTCGCGCAGCAGCAGCGCGAGGATATCCCCCTTGAGTGCGGCGAGCTTCGCGCGCAGCTCCGGCGTCAGCACGCCCTTGGGCGCGTTGCAGTGCAGGCGGTCGCCGTTGGCCGCCAGCTCGACGCCCGCGCCGCGCAGGTGGGCGACGAGCTCTTCCGCGCTCATGTCCACGAGTCCGACCGTGCTCATAGCTCGAACTCCTCGCGCTCCTCGGCGGGCGCGGCCGCCGCGTCGTAAGACTCCTGGACGGGCGCCCAGCCGGCCGCGCCCCCGTCGTCGATCAGCCCCCCGAGCAGCGAGTGCACGAGGACGTGGCTCTCGTCGAGCGCGAAGTGTTGCCGGACGAGGTCGAAGTTCATGACGCCGACGGGGCACAGGCCGAGGCCGCACGCGGGCGCCGTCATCATCAAAAGCTGGCCGAGGTATCCGGCTTCGAGCGTGGCGAAGGGCAGGCTGTGCCTGCCGTAGATGGGGGCGACGGCCGCCATCTGGCCGACGAGGAAGATGGAGAAGGCCGCCTCCTCGAAGACGGGGCGGTTGACGAAGGCGTCGTGCGCCTCCGATGGCAGCTCCACGTCGGCCGCGAGCAGGACGAGGCGGTGCGCCGCGGGGTCGTAGTAGTAAGTCCCGGCCGGGAGACCTTCGACGCGGCGCGCCTTGACGTGCACGTAGGTCTGCACGGGGTAGATGCCGCCGGCCGACGGGTAGAGGTACTTCGGCTCCCCGTCGAAGGAGAGCTGGCGCAGGCAGCCGAGCAGCTCCGAGAACTGCGCGAGCGGCGCCGGCCGCCGCGAGAAGTGGCGGTGCGTGCGCCGCGAGCGGTAAGCCTCGCGGAGCTTCTCTTCGGGCTCGCCCGAGGGGAGGCGGAACTGCGGCCGCCCTTCGTCGCCGCGCAGGCCCGGCCGCCGCCGCTTGAACTCCTCGCGCTCGGCGGGGTCGGAGATGAAGGGCAGCTCCTCCCAAGAGCGCACGGCGGCGCCCGCCGTGGTCTGCGCGGCGGCGGCCGGCCGGTCGCGCCTGAGGAACTGTTCGTGCGCGTGCGCGAGCCCCTTAAGCGTCGGCTCGCGGTAGAACTCGTCTATCCGCGGGCGGAAGCCGAACTCCTTCTCAAGGAGGTTGGCGATGCGAATCATGTCGACGGAGCTGGCGCCCATGTCGAGGAGGTTCTCTTCGGGCTCAAGCCGCTCGACCTTCAGGTATTCGGCCACGATGCGACCCAACTGCTCGACGCTCCCGCCCGCGCCCTCCTGCGCCGCCTCGGCCTGCACGGCGCCCGCCGCGACGAGACCGGCCAGGGCCTTCCGGTCGACCTTGCCGTTCGACGTGAGCGGCAGCGCGGCGACAGCGTGGAAGGCCGAGGGCACCATGTACTC
>DASVWB010000087.1:0-6783 GCA_036389815.1 Pyrinomonadaceae bacterium
CGGCCGCGCCCCCGCGCGGGAACCGGCCGGCAGCGCCCCCGGCAATTCTGCAATTCTTTTAAGACCCGCCTCACCCGGTCGCCCCGCGACAGTCCGCAGGACGAAAGGGGAAAATCCCGCGATGGACTCGCCCGCGCCGCACCGCCACGCCGGCACATACTTCAGGCTGCTGATCGCCGCAGGCGGCTTCGCGCTCCTGTGCGCGCTCCTGCGGCTGCCCGGCGCGCGGCTGGACTCCCACTTCCTGCTGCTCGCCGTCGTCACGCTCGCGGTCGGCTCGCGCATCACGGTCAAGATTCCGCGCCTCAGCTCGTACGTCTCGGTCTCCGACACCTTCGTGCTGCTCGGCGTCCTGCTCTGCGGCGGCGAGGCGGCCGTCCTGCTCGCGGCGCTCGACGGGCTCAGCTCGACGCTGCGCCTCTCGCGCCGCCCCGCGACCTACATGGCGAACATCGCCGTGACGGCGCTCTCGACCTCGGCCACGGTCTGGGTGCTGCGCCTCTGCTTCGGCTCGGTCGAGTCGGTCGCGGCGGGCGGCGCGAACGTCTTCGTGACGGCGGTCTGCGTGATGGCGGCGGCGCAGTACGCCGTCAACTCCGGGCTCGTCGCGGCCGGCATGGCTTTGAGGACGGGGCAGGGGCTCTGGCCGACGTGGCGCAAGTATTACCTCTGGACCTCCATCACCTACTTCGTCGGCGCGGCCGCCGCGGGCGCCGTCTTCAAGCTCATCGCGGTCGTCGGCTTCGCGGCCTTCGTCGTGGCGACGCCGATGATCGCCATCGTCTACCTGACCTACCACACCTACCTCAAGAACATCGAGACGGTCGAGCGCCACGTCGCCGCGCTTCTGGAGAGCGAGGAGCGCTTCCGCTCGGCCTTCGACTACTCGGCCATCGGGATGGCGCTGGTTTCGCCCGAGGGGCGCTGGCTCCAGGTCAACCGGAGCCTCTGCCAGATACTCGGGTACTCCGAGGCGGAGCTGCTCGTGATGAGTTTCCAGCAGATCACGCACCCGGACGAGCTTGCGTCCGTCGAGGCGCACGTCGGCCAGATGCTCGAAGGCCGGACGCCGACCTGCCAGACCGAGAAGCGCTACTTCCACAAGGACGGGCACGTCGTCTGGCTCTACCTGAGCATCTCGCGCGTGCGGGACGCGCACGGCACCGGCCCCCGCCTCATCTTCCAGATGCAGGACATCACCGACCGCAAGCAGGCCGAGCGCCAGCTCCTGCACGACGCCTTCCACGACGCGCTGACGGGGCTGCCGAACCGCGCGCTCTTCGTCGACCGCCTGAAGCTCGCGCTCGCGCGCCACAAGCGGCTCGGCGCGGCGCAGTTCTGCGTGCTCTTCCTCGACCTCGACCGCTTCAAGGTCATCAACGACTCTCTCGGCCACGCCATCGGCGACCAACTGCTCGTCGGCATCGCGCGCCGCCTTGAGACCTGCCTCCGTCCCGGCGACACGGTGGCCCGCCTCGGCGGCGACGAGTTCACCGTGCTGCTCGAAGACGTTTCGGACACGCGGGAGGTCATCGCCGTCGCCGAGCGCATCGAGAAGGAGCTTTCGCTCCCCTTCAACCTCGGCGGGCACGAGGTCTACACGACGGCCTCGGTCGGCATCGCGCCCTCGACCACGGGTTACGAGCGTCCGGACGACATCCTGCGCGACGCGGACACGGCCATGTACCGCGCCAAGTCGCTCGGCAAGTCGCGCCACGAGGTCTTCGACAAGGAGATGCACACGCGCGCCGTCAACCTCCTGAATCTGGAGACCGACCTGCGGCGCGCGCTCGACCGCCGCGAGTTCTCGGTCTACTACCAGCCGATCGTCTCGCTGGAGGCGGGCGCGGTGCAGGGCTTCGAGGCGCTGCTGCGCTGGCGCCACCCTTCGCACGGCTTCATCCCGCCCTCCGAGTTCATCCCCGTCGCGGAGGAGACGGGGCTCATCCTCCCGCTCGGCCGCTGGGCGCTCGAAGAGGCGTGCCGCCAGATGCGCGAGTGGCAGGCGGAGTTCCCGGCGGCGGCGGCGATGTACGTGAGCGTCAACCTCTCGGGGCGACAGTTCGCAAGCCCCGAGCTGAGCGCGCAGATAGAAGGGGCGCTGGAGAAGACGGGTCTGAGGCCCGAGAGCCTGAAGCTGGAGGTGACGGAGTCGGTCGTGATGGGCGACACGGAGAAGACCATCGGGATGCTTCGGCAACTGCGCGCGCTCGGCGTCGAGTCGAGCATCGACGACTTCGGGACGGGCTACTCCTCGCTCTCCTACCTGCACCACTTCCCCTCGACGACGCTCAAGGTGGATCGCTCCTTCGTCGGCCGGATGGGCGAGGGCGACGAGGACACGGAGATCGTCCGCACAATCCTCCTGCTCGCGCGCAACCTCGGCATGCGCGTCGTCGCCGAGGGCGTCGAGACCGAGGCGCAACTGGCGCAGCTCCGTTCGCTCTCGTGCGACTACGGGCAGGGCTACCTCTTCTCGAAGCCCGCCAGCGCGGCCGCCGTCGCCCGGATGCTCGCGGAGCCCGCGCCCCTCGCGCCGCCGGCGGCCGCCCCCGGGGCGCGGGGGCTCCTGGTGGCGTAAGTAAGTCAAAAGTAAAAAGGCGGAAGGCGAAAGTGAAGGGGGGAACGGGAAGTCAAATAAAAGTTCCCCGCGCGCCGGCGCGTCCTCACTTCCGCCTTCCGCCCTTTGCCTTTTACTTCCCGTCGGCCTTCGGCGGCGTCATGCGGCAGCCGCCTTCGAAGATTGCGCCCTCCTCGACGACGAGCGCGGGCGTCTGTATGTTGCCGCGCACGCGCGCCGAACGGCCGAACTCAAGGCGCGAGGTGGCGGTGATGTCGCCGTTGACGGTGCCGTTGATTTTGGCGGAGGCGACCTCGACGTTCGCCTCGACCACGCCGCCCGCGCTCACGATGAGCGAGCCCTTTTCGGAGCGGACGCGCCCCGTGAAGCGGCCGTCGATGCGGAGCATGCCCTTGAACTCCGCGTCGCCCGAGACGACGGTGCCCGCGCCGACGAAGCCGCTCACGACGCCCTCGCGCAGGTCGCGCGCGAGCGCCTCGGACTCCGTGACGGCGCGCGGCTCGGAGGGCGACGCCGGGGCCGCGGCGGCGGGCGCGGCCGGCGTCTGCGTCGTCGCGGCGCGCGCCTGCGGCTCGCGGGACGGCGCCGGCGCCTGGGCGTGCGGGGCCGTGCGGGCCTGCGCGGGCGGCTGCGCGGGCTGCGCGGGCTTCGGTTCTTCGGACTCGACTTTAGGGGAACGTCCCATTCTCAACATCGTGGATACACCTCCGTCCGCAGGGGGACTTCTTCGTGCCGCTGCGGGGGCGCGCGAAAAGGCCGAGACGCCCCGCGACAGTCCGGGGCGCGGCCGTGCTTACCCTGCGCGGCGGCGAACTATGAATGTTTAAGAGAGCTTCAAACGAGGCAAGGGCACTCGGGAAGAGCAGCGCCATCATAAGGCGGGCGCGCCCCGCGCGCGTTGCGAAGAGATTGTCTTTCGGTTGCGGCGCGGCCGGGTTATGATGCCCGCCGGCCCGCGCGCGCGGGGTCGAGACACTTCAGGACGGAGGCGGGAAGGATTCCTTGAACGTCATCGAGACCGAGCGGCTCACATTGCGCGAGGCGTGCGCGGAGGACGCCGCCTTCGTCGTCGAACTGCTGAACGACCCGGACTTCGTGCGCAACATCGCCGACCGCGGCGTGCGCACGCTCGAAGACGCGCGCCGCTTCATAGAGGAGCGTTTCGTCGAGAGCTACCGGCGCAACGGGTTCGGGCTCTGGCTCGTCGAGCCGAAGGGGGCGGGCGTCGCGGCCGGGATATGCGGGCTCGTCAGGCGCGAGGGGCTGGACGGCGTGGACATCGGCTACGCCTTCCTCCCGGCCTCCCGCGGCAAGGGGTACGCCGCCGAGTCGGCGCGGGCCGTGCTCGACTACGCGCGCGACCGGCTCGGCCTCAAGCGCCTGCTCGCCATCACGAGCCCCGACAACCCCTCCTCGTGGCGCGTGCTCGAAAAGATCGGCCTGCAGTTCGAGCGCATGATTCGCCTCTCGCCCGGCGCGCCGGAAGTCAGGCTTTACGCGGCCGACCTCTGAAGACGCGCCGGCGCAACGCGACTCCAGCGCGTCGCAGAGGCCCGCCCGCCGCCGCGGGCGGGCTTGGCCGCCGTTGTCCGGCCGGCGCGGCGGCGGGCGCGAAAAAAATGCTTGTGCCGGCCGGCGCGCGTTTGTTAAGTTTGATGTAGCTCCGCCGGGCCGGTCTTCAAGGCCGCCCGCCTTCCACGCCGCACGCGGCCGCGCAAGTGGTGACAAGCCTTGCCCATCTCTCCCCCCGCGAAAGGAGGTTGCCGCCATGCAGCCTCAACTCAGAGACATTCTTGAGACGGTCGAGCCCGCAGAGGCTCGCGAGTTCGTGCGCGGCGTCTTTGAAGACCTGCGGCGTCTGCTCGGCTACCTCGACAGCGTGCGCGCCGCGCTGGGAGCCGGGGGCGCGCACGAGGAGGTGCACTTCGTCTTCGAGGCGCTGCGCTGCGAGGCGCTGGCGGCCGTCGCCGGCCTCGAATACTTCTGCGCGTGCGCGCCCGAGCCGACCGAGCTGACGGAGGAGCTGGAGCGGACTGCGTTCGCCGTCCGCCACGAGCTGCGCGCCGTCTTCGAGCGGATGCTGCCCGGCGCGCACGAGGCGGCGGACGCCCCGGAGGCGCGCGCGCGGCTCGCGGAGGCGCACGACCTCCTGCGCAACTGCTTCGAGCAGTCTACGGTCTCGCTCGCGCGCACTTTCCGCCCCGGGGTGGACGCGGCCGAACTCTTCGAGGACATCCGCGCCAAGCGCGCCGACTCGCTGCGGCTCTACGAAGACCTCGGCGCGCTCCTCAAGAGCGCGCGCCAAGCGGAGTGGCACGCGGGCGCCGAGGCGCTCCGGCTCTTCTCCGAACGCCTCGAACTCTTCCGCGCGGAGAGCCTGCGCCACCTCATGCAGAAAGACCGCGAGACCTGCGAGCGTTTCGCCGAAGGGCTGTGCGAACTCCGCGACCGCCGCGGCCTCCGCCTCTACCTCCACCGCTTCACCTGCTACCTCGAAATCCTCCTCAAACACGTCTCCATGCGTTCCGTCCTCGCCGACGCCTCCATGTGCGCGGCGGCCTGAGTCCCCCCGCGCCTTACAGCATAAAGGTCAGAACCACCCGCGGCAGCGCGCGGGCCGGTGCGATATGGTTCTCACGCATCGCACCGGCCCGCACGCTGCCGTGGGTGGTTCTGACCCCTTTGGCCTCACATCCGTATGAACACTGATGTATGAAGGCGGGCGAGGACGGTCGGCTCTAATATCAGGCCACGAACACGCGCCGCCTGTCGGGGGCAGGGGAAGTGGTAGAGGGCGCGTACGGCGTGACGGGGCGGCGTGGCGGCTCGGGCAAAAGTTTGGTGCACCCGGTAGGATTCGAACCTACAACCCAACGGTTAAAAGCCGTTTGCGCTACCATTGCGCCACGGGTGCACATGCCTCGTTTGAATGGCCCGGCCGGCGCCGACGTGCGGAGATTATATTCTCGAAAAAACATTTGTTCAATCGACAGCCGGCGCGGCCGACGCGCGGTGTTTGATTGAAAGCCCCGTCCATCACTCGTCGGGCGGGCGCTCGCCGTGGTGGCGCATGAGGCGGCGGAGGGTGGCGGCGTCCTCGTCCGTGAGGTCGTCGAACTCGACGCCGAAGCCGGTGTCGCGGAGGTAGTAGAGCGCCCGGCCGCGCACCTCGCACCAGTCGCCCTCGGGCAGCGGGATGCGTAGGTGGATGGTCTTGCCGTAGAGCGGCTGGATGGATTCGGTCTGGAGGAGGCAGCCGCCGGGGCTCAGGCTCTTGATCTTGCCGTGGTACTCGTAGCGCGGCGTCAGCCCCCACTCGACCGGGAGTTCGGTCGCCGCGCGCACCACTTTTCTGCGTCTTCTGTTCACTTCTAGAGCACTGTCGGACGCCCTCACGGTTCGAGCCAGCGCGCGAGCGCCGAGTCGCGGACGATTATCGTCTGGCTGCGCTCGGGGCCCGTCGAGACGAGCCCGACGGGCACGCCTATCTGCGCGGAGATGAATTCGACGTAGTCGCGCGCGGCCGCCGGGAGCTGTCCGAGTTCGGTCGCGCCCTCGGTCGAGGCGCGCCAGCCCGGCAGCGTCTCGTAGACGGGCTCGACCTCGCGCAGCTCCTGCGAGACGGCGGGGAAGGACTCGCAGGACTGTCCGCCCCGCTTGTAGCCGACGCAGACCTTGATCTCGTCGAGCGCGTCGAGGATGTCGAGCTTGGTGAGCGCGACGGCGTCGAAGCCGTTGATCTCGGCCGCGTAGCGCGTGGCGAAGGCGTCGAACCAGCCGCAGCGCCGCGGCCGGCCCGTCGAGACGCCGTACTCGTGGCCGCGCTCGCGTATCAACTGCCCCATCTCCTCCTCGCCTTCGAGCATCTCGGTCGGGAAGGGACCCTCGCCGACGCGCGTCGAGTAGGTGCGGACGATGCCGAGCACGCCGCTGATCTTCTGCGGCGCGAGGCCGAGCCCCGCGCAGACGCCGCCCGAGGTCGTGCTCGAAGAGGTGACGAAGGGGTAGGTGCCGTGGTCGACGTCGAGGAGCGTCGCCTGCGCGCCCTCGACGAGCACGCTCTGCCCCTCGCGCACGGCGCGGTTGATGAAGTGCGTCGTGTCGGTGACGAACGCCTGCATGCGCTCGGCGAGGGGGGCGATCTCCTTGAAGACCTCGTCGGGCTTGAGCTCCGTGCCGCGGTACTCGCGGATGATGAGGTT
>DASVWB010000088.1:0-18444 GCA_036389815.1 Pyrinomonadaceae bacterium
TCAGCGTGCCGAGCTTCGTCGTCGGCCCACTCCTGATCTACGTCTTCGCCGTGCAACTCCAAATACTGCCGGTGTCGGGCCGCCAGTTCTGGGAGGCGACGATCCTGCCGGCCGTCACGCTCGGGGCGGCGCTCTCGGCGCTGCTCACGCGCATGGTGCGCTCCTCCGTCATCGAGGAGATGGGCGAGGACTACGTCCGCACGGCGCGGGCGAAGGGGTTGGGCGAGCGCACGGTCGTCTACAAGCACGTCCTGAAGAACGGGCTCATCCCGGTCGTGACCATCCTCGGCCTCCAGCTCGGCGTGCTCTTAGCCGGCGCCATCATCACCGAGAAGATTTTCAACTGGCCCGGCATCGGCCTGCTGCTCGTCGAGGAGGGCATCAACAAGCGCGACTACCGGCTCGTCCAGGGCTGCGTCCTCGTCATCAGCGTCACCTACATCCTCGCCAACACGCTGACCGACCTCCTCTACCGCAGGCTCGACCCGCGCATCAGAGTCTCATGAACCGTCTCGCCATCTTCGGACTCGTCTTCATCGTGCTGCTCGTGGTGGTGGCGGTCTTCGCGCCGTGGATCGCGACGCACGACGTGGGCGTGCCGGACCTGCTGGCGCGCTACAAGGGGCCTTCGGCCGAGCACTGGCTGGGGACGGACGCGACGGGGCGCGACATCTTCTCGCGCGTGGTCTACGGGGCGCGCATCTCGCTGCGCGTGGGGCTGGTGGTCGTCGCCGTCTCGGCGGTCGTCGGCACGGCCGTCGGGGCGATGGCGGGCTTCTACGGCGGCTGGGTCGACCGCGTCGTCTCGGGCTACCTCTTCAACGTCTTCCTGGCCTTCCCGGGGCTGCTGCTCGCCATCGCGATGGTCGCCTTCCTCGGCGCGGGGCTCAACAAGCTCATCCTCGCGCTGTGCGTCATCGGCTGGGTCGGGTACGCGCGCGTGATGCGCGGGCAGGTGTTGAAGGTGCGCGAGTACGACTTCGTGCAGGCGGCGCGCGCGCTGGGGGCGCGCGACTGGCGCATCCTCTTCTTCCACGTGCTGCCGAACGCCGTGCAGCCGCTCATCGTGCAGGCGAGCCTCGGCATGGCGGGCGCGGTGCTCTCGGAGGCGTCGCTCTCGTTCCTCGGCCTGGGCGTGCCGCCGCCCGCGCCCTCCTGGGGCGTGATGCTCGAAGAGGCGCGCGACCTCGCCACGCTCCAGCGCGCGCCGCACGCGATGCTCGCGCCCGGGCTCGCCATCGCGCTCACCGTCCTCGCCTTCAACTTCCTCGGCGACGGCCTGCGCGAGTACCTCGACCCGCGCCAGCGCAAGCGCTGAGCCGAATAATGCGAGTCTGCTACACGCCGCGCTACTACGCCGACATCGGCGAGGGGCACGTCTTCCCCATCCGCAAGTTCGAGCTGGTGCGCGACCGCCTGGTCGCGGAGGGGACGCTCTCGCCCGCGGAGATTTTCGAGCCGCGCGAGGCCGCGGTCGAGGACGTGCTGCTCGTCCACACCGAGGACTACGTGACGCGGCTGCGCGCGGGCGCGCTCACCGAGCGCGAGTTGAGGCGGCTCGGGCTGCCCTGGTCGAAGGCGCTCGTGCGGCGCTCGTTCCTCGCCACGGCCGGGACAATCGCCGCGGCGCGCTTCGCCCTCGAAGCGGGCGTCGGCGCGAACCTCGCCGGCGGCACGCACCACGCCTTCCCCGACCACGGCGAGGGCTTCTGCGTCTTCAACGACGTGGCCGTCGCCGTCCGCGTCCTCGCCCGCGACCGCCTGGCCGGGCGCTTCTCCGTCGTCGACCTCGACGTGCACCAGGGCAACGGCACGGCGCACATCTTCGCCGAAGACCCCTCGGTCTTCACCTTCTCGATGCACGGCGCGAAGAACTACCCGCTCCTCAAGCCCCGCTCGTCGCTCGACGTGGAGCTGGCCGACGCGACGGGCGACGACGAATACCTTGAGGCGCTGGCGCGCAACCTCCCGCGCGCCTTCGAGCACGCGCCAGACCTCGTCTTCTACCTCGGCGGCGCAGACCCCTACGTGGGCGACAAGCTCGGCCGCCTCTCGCTCAGCGTCGCGGGACTGCGGGCGCGCGACGAGACGGTCTTGCGCGAGTGCCGCCGGCGCGGCGTCCCCGTCGCCACCGTCATGTCGGGCGGCTACGCCGCGGACATCGACGACACCGTGGAGATTCACTGCAACACCGTCCGCGCCGCGAGGGCCGTCTTCGACGGGGCGAGCGGGTCGGTTATATAATTCGCCCCGCATGTTGGGACTCATCTGGAAAGTTGTCAGGACCGGGGCGCTCGTCGCGCTCGCGCTCTTCACCGTCTTCGTCGTCTACGAGGTCTTCACCTTCCCGCGCGTCTCGGAGCTGCGGGCGAAGAACCCGGAGACGACCAGCATGATCGAGACGCGGCTGAAGGAGGCGCGCGAGCAGGGGCGCGAGCCCCGCCGCGTTCAGCAGTGGGTGCCGCTCTCGCGCATCTCGCCGAACCTCTGGCGCGCCGTGCTCGCGGGCGAGGACACCAACTTCGTCTCGCACAACGGCTTCGACTACGAGGCCATCCAGCGCGCGTGGGAGGAGGGCTCGAAGCTCTCCGAAAGGGAGGCGAAGCAGGAGGGCGACGACGACCCTTCGGACTGGATTCCCGACCTCAGCAGGTTCAAGCGCGGCGGTTCGACCGTCTCGCAGCAGTTGGCGAAGAACCTCTACCTCTCGTCGGAGCGCACGGCCGCGCGCAAGGTCAAGGAGGCGGCCATCACCTACTTCCTCGAACGCTCGCTGACGAAGTGCCGGATACTGGAAATCTACCTCAACGTCATCGAGTGGGGCGACGGCGTCTACGGCGCGGAGGCCGCCGCGCAGGTCTACTTCCGCAAGCCGGCGGCGAACCTCTCGCCGCAGGAGGCCGCCTTCCTCTCTGCGATGATCCCCTCGCCACTCAACGTCTTCAACCCGCAGAAGAACCTCCGCCGCGTCCAGCGCCGCCAGCGCGTCATCCTCCGCGGCATGAACGCGGTGAGGCTGCCGCAGTGTTGAGGGGAAGTAGGCAGTAGACAGTAGTCAGTAGACAGTAGGTAAAAGAAGGGCGGCGCGTCCCGAGCATCAGTCGGGACGCGCCGCCTTCGGTTTTTCTACTGTCTACTGTCTACTGTCTACTGCCTACTCCTCACAGCGCGAACTCGCGGGCGAGCCGGAGTTCCGCCTTGCGCAGCTCGTAGCGGCCGCGGCCGAGGTTGCCGTCAGGCTTGAGGGCGAGGACGACGAAGTACTCGGGCGAGAACATGCGCGCCAGCACGCGCGCGTGCTCGAAGGTGACGAACAGCTCCTGCGGCGCGCCGAGGCCGGTGTTGGTGCCGGCGCGCATGGCGCCGCGGACGAGCGAGGTCACCTCGGCCGCCGCCACGTCCATGTTCGCCTCGCTGCCCTCGGGCAGGAAGACCCGCTCGACCGCGATGCCGTCCATGCCCATGATGAGCGCGCCGGTGGCGCCCTCCGTGCGTTCGACTATCTCCGTGAGTGCCTGCTTGAACATCTCTCTCTCGGCCCCTCCTTTACGGGCGCTCCGCCGGCGGCGTCGTGGCGTTGGGCGGCTCGGTGGTCGTCGTGCCCGGCAGGACGACCGAGGGCGTGACGACGGGCGACTGCTGCTGCTGCGTCTGCGGGCCGGCGGGGACGGACGGGGCCGGCGTGTTCGTCGAGGGGTTGCCGAGCGGGACGGGCTGCGGGATGGTCACCGTGCGCGTGCCCGTCACGGGCTCGGCCTCGACGCGGCGCCCCTGGTAGTCCGGCCGGTAGATGCGCGGCGTGATGAAGAAGAGTATCTCGTCGGTGTTGCGCGTGATGGTCTTGCGCTTGAAGAGGTTCCCGAGGACGGGGACGCTGGCGAGCCCCGGCGTGCGGTTCTGCGTGTCGGTCTCGCGGTCGTTCAGGACGCCGCCGACCACGGTCGTCCCGCCGTCGGGCACGAGCACCTCGGTCTGCATCCGCTGCGTGTCGATGCCCGGCGTGCCGAGCGCGTTGACGAAGGTGCGGTTGACGGGGTTGTTCTCCATCGTCACGCGCAGGATGACGGTGCCGGCGTCCGTGATCTGCGGCGTGATGGAGAGCCGGAGCGGGACGGAGACGAAGGTCGTGGTGAAGACGGAGGTGCCGCCGCCGCTGCCGGACTGCGGCGTGATGACGGGTATCTGCGCGCCGCTCTCAATCTGCGCCGAGCGGTTGTTCAGCGCCGTGACGCGCGGCGTGGCGACGACCTTCGCCTGGCCGCGGCTCTCGGCCGCCGTGATGAGCGCGCCGATCTGCGCGGTGCCGAAGATGCCGGTCGTCAGGCCGATGACGGTCGTCGCGCCGGGGACGCCGAGGCCGGCCGCGGCCGGCGGCGTGTTGCCGAGCCCGCCGGGCAGCCCGTTGGGCTGGAGCCCCGCCTGCGTGTTCGGGAAGTTCTCGAACGTCACGCCGCCGCCGCGGTTGCGGTTGAAGACCGCAGCCGAGAGCTGGACGCCGAGGTCGCGGCTGAAGCTGCGGTTGGCGACGACGATGCGCGTCTCGATCTCGACCTGCGGCTCGGGCTGGTCGAGGAGCTGGATGAGGCGGCGGACGGCCTCGATGTTCTCGCGCACGTCGGTGACGATGAGCGTGTTGCTGCGCGAGTCGACCTCGATGCCGCCGCGGCGCGAGAGGCGGCGCGAGATGATAGGCAGGATGCCGGAGTCGCCGCCCGCGCCCGCGCCGGCCGAGGAGCTGCCGCCGCCGGTGAAGCCGTCGGCGCCGCTCGCGGCCGTGGCGAGCGAGCCCGAGGCGCGCGCGTAGTTGAGCCGGATGAACTCGGTGACGAGCGGCGCGTTCTCAAGCTGCGCGGCCCGCAGCGCCGTGCGCGCGGCCTCCTCCTCGGCGCGGATCTTCGCCTCGTCCTTCAGCACCCCGAGCGTCGCCACGCGCAGGATGTTGCCGCTGACCTCGATGCCGAGGCGGTTCGCCTTCAGTATCGAGTCGAGCGCGAAGTTCCACGGCACGTCCGTCACGTTGATGGTCACGGGGACGGTCTTGACCGAGGAGTCGACGACGAAGTTCACGCCGTACTGCTCGGTGATGTAGTTGAGTATGTCGCGGATGTCGGCGTTGACGACGTTGAGGTTGATGGGCTCGCCGACGAAGCCGGGCTGGCCGTACTGCGCGCCCTGCGTGGCCTGCGTGGCCTGCGCCGGGTTCGCCGCGGGCGTCGGCGTCGGGCGCGACTGGGCGGGGTCGCCGGCCGCCGGCGCGTCCTTCGACTCGCCGGGGAAGAGTTCGAGCACGAGCTGGCGGCCTTCGAGGCGCGAGCGGTCGCGCACGGGCGCGCGCAAGGCGACCTGGAGGCTGGCGACCGGCTCCGCGCCGCGCAGCTCGCGCCTGACCGTCACCGACTCGACGAGCGGCGAGGAGAAGGCGTAGGCGTTCGAGAGCTGCGAGCCGTCTACGCCGGGCAGCTCGACGACGAGCAGGCGCGCCTCGGGGCGGCGCACGGTGTAGGGCATCGGGGCCGTCCCCTCGATGGTGATGAGCGTGGCCGCGCCCGAGACGGCCGCGCGCACGGAGGTGGCGACGGGCGGCTTGGCAGCCGCCGCGCCGACGGGGCTGTTGCCGAGTGCCATTTGGCCGAGCGCGGCGACGAGCAGGAGGACGAGCGCGCCTCTGGCTGCCGCGGCCGCGGGTAGGTTCTTTATGTGTGACATGTTCTTTATCCTTCGGGGCATCGCCGCCCGGCCATTCCCGCCACGCGCTAACGCTCGTCGGGGCGGAAGGATTCACGCGCACGCGTGAATCCCCCGGCCCTTGAAGCGCGCGCCGCACAACGCGGGGTGCCTCGCGGCCATGTTGTCAAAAAGAGTCGCCGCGGGGGCGGCCGCACTACGGGTCTGCTTCACCTCCGTAAAGGGTCTGGCGTGGCGGGGCTTCGCGTTCGAAGCACGAAGCGGGCGCGCCGCGGGAGGGCGCGCCCGGCGGGTTCTTTCAGGGCCTCCCCTGCGCGGGGGCGGCGGGCTGGGCTTCCGGGCCGGGGGCCACAGGCTGCTGCGCGGGCTGCTGCGCGCCCGCGAGCGCCTTCAGCGCCTCGACGAGGGCCGTCAACTCGGACTTCTGCCCGGCCGCGGCGGTCGCGCCGCCGCCGCCGGTGCCGGCCTCGGGCTGCGCGCCGCGCTGCGCCGTCAGCGAGTCGGCGACGGCGTTCGGCTGGCGCAGCGCCTTGGTCTCGACAGCGACCTGCGTGCGGCCGTCCGTCCACTTCGTCTGCTTGCGGAAGACGAGGCGCGCCTCCTCGATGGCGACGAGCATCCCGTCGTAGAACTGCTCGCCGGGGTAGACGACGTAGGAGAGCTTGATGGGCGTGGCCTCGACCATGGCGGCGTAGCCGCGCGGCGTGCGGAAGATGCCGATGACCTGCACCTCGGAGAGGAGCAGCGCCGTGGTCGGCTTCGGCGCGGCCTGGCGGAGGTTCATCGCCGCCAGCTTCTGCGCCTTGTAGCTTTCTATGCGCGCCTGGACGGCCGGCGGGGTGACGGGCGTGGCCGTCTTCTTCTCGACCTTGCGCTTGAGCGCCGGCTTGAACTTGGCGAACGGGTCGCGCTGCGTGCCGCGGTATGTGGTGCTCGCGGTCTGCGCCGGGCAGGCGGCCGCGGCCGCGGCGACGAGGGAGGCCGCCAGGAGTCCTTTGAGCGTGCGGGTCGTGTGTCTGTTTCTCATAACCTCATCCTGCGTTCCGGCTTGTCGGTCTTCGGCGCGCGCCGCGCTGTCGGCCTCGCGGCCGCCGCGCGCGCCCGCCTCACTCGGCGGCCTTCTCCTCCTTGGCGGGCTTGGCGCCCTTGGCCGGCTTGCCCTTCTTGTCGGGCGCGGCGGGCTGGGCCGGCTGGAGCTTCTCGGGCGGCACGTAGTAGGCCGTGACCAGGAAGGCGGCCTCGACCGTCTGGTTCGCGCCCGCGCCGGCCGCCTTATTCTCCTTCAGCTTCGTGACCTTGAAGTCCGTGATGGAGACGATGCGCTGGTAGGAGGCCATCTGCGCGAAGAACTGGCCCAGGTTGTTGTAGTTGCCCGTGACCTCGACCTCGACGGGCTTGCCCGTGTAGAAGTCCTGCTGCACCTCGTCCTTGGGCGTGAACTTCGTGAGCGTCAGGCGGCCGCGCGCGCGCTCCTGCACGTTCTGGAGCACCATCGTCAGCTCGCGCTGCTCGGGCAGCAGCATCTTGAGGTCCTCGTAGTCGGCCTTGGCGCGCTCGTAGCTGGCCTTGAACTCGTTGAGGCGCTGCGAGGCGACGACCGCCCCGGCGTTGTCCCTCAAAAGCTTCTCGACCTTCGCCTCGACCTCGGCCGTCTCGCCGCGCACGGGGCTCGTGACGAAGTACCAGAAGGCGCCGTAGACGAGGAGCGCGGCCCCGCCGAAGGCCGCGAGGTGCATGTACCAGGGTTTCTCTTGGAGTGCGTCGAGTTTGAGCATCGTTCGTTTCCTTCCGGCTCCGCGCGGCGCGCGTTGGCCGCTACTTCTTCTTCGAGCCCTTCGCGTCCTTGCCCTGCGGCTCGGCCCCGGCCGGCGGCTGGCTCGGCCCGTACTTACACTTGATGGTGAACTGGAAGACCTCGGGCTTGAAGGTCGGGTCGATGGGGCCTTCGGCCGGGCTGTAGTCGGCCGTGTTGATCTGCGCCGCCTTGCGCTCGGCCGCCAGGCTCACGTTGAGGAAGAGGCCGTCGGAGAACTCCAGGCTGCGGCCGAACTGCGTCACCGCCATCTCGTTGGGCGACTGCCCGACGATGGTCAGCTCGCCGTTCTTCTGCTCGATGGTGTCGAGGCGGAAGTCGGGGTCGCGCGGCAGGCGCGCGTTGATGTCGGAGAGCACCGAGACGGGGCCCTGCTGCGAGCTGCGGAGCTTCTTGATGACCTCGATGCGCGACTGGATGTCCTTGAACTTCTTCTCCAGCTCGGCCTGCTCCTTGTTGACCTGCGCCATCTGCTGCGCGATCTGCTGCTGGCGCTCCAGCTCCCTCTTCGCCTTCGCCTGCGAGGCCGACGCGCTGTAGTAGTCGAAGACCACGCCGAGGGCGAGCAGGACGCCCACCGCGCTGCCGAGCATCCAGAAGCGCGCGGCCGGGTTGGCGACCTTCTCCTCGACGACCGCGGCGCTCGACTGGCGCTCGGTGACGGAGTCCAAAAGGTTGACCTTGATCATTTAAGCATCCACTCCTCTCAGGGCGAGCCCCACGGCCACGGCCATCTCGGGCACCACCTCGCGCATGTACTCGGGGTCGAAGCGGCGCGCGTCCACCTTGATCTTGCGGAACGGGTCGAGCCGCTCGACCGGCATCTCGAAGCGGTTCGAGAGGAACTCGGGCAGCCCCTTCAGCTTCGAGCCGCCGCCCGAGATCAGAATCCGCTGGACGCTGCCGTCGCCGTCCTCGGCCGTCGCGCGGTAGAAGTCGAAGGTCTTCGAGATTTCGAGCGCGAGCATGTCGGAGACCGACTCCAGCGCCGCCTCGATCTCCTCGGGCCGGACGTGCTCGGGCGGCGCGCCGCCGCGCTTGACGGCCTCGGCCTGCTCGTAGGTGAGCCCCAGCTCCTTCTGAAGCAGCGACGTGTACTGGTTGCCGCCGACCGAGACGTCGCGCGTGAACACGCTGCGCACCCCGCGCAGGATGTTGATGTTCATCGTCGAGGCGCCGACGTTCAGGAGCGCCACGACCAGCCCCTCGGCCGGCTGGTAGTTGACCTCGTAGCAGTTCTGCAGGGCGAAGGCGTCCACGTCGATGACGGCCGGCTGCTTGCCCGCGAGCTGGATGGCCTGCTTGAGGTTGGCGACGAAGTCGCGCTTGCAGGCGGCCATCAGGACGTGCAGCGAGTCCGAGCCCGAGCCGACGACCTGGTAGTCGAGGCTCACGTCGGAAATCTCGAACGGGATGTGCTCCTCCGCGTGCCAGTCTATCGAGCCCTCCAGCTCCTCGCGCGTCATCTGCGGGACGATGATGTTCTTGACGATGACGCTGCTGCCCGAGACGCCCGCGGCCACGCGGTCGGTCTTGAACTGGTGCTTGGCGAAGACGCCCGAGATGACGCCCGAGACGTCGTTCAGCTCCATGATCTGGCCGTCCACGACCGTGTCGGGCTGGAGCCCCTCGAAGCCGAGGTTGACGAGCGAGAGCGCGCCGGGCTTGCCCGCCAGCTCGACCGCCTTCACGGAGCTTGAGCCGATGTCGAGGCCCACGAGGCCCTTGTTGCCGAGTTTCTTTCTGAACATAGTCTTATGCGTTCCTCGAAGACTTACCCTGTCTCTGTCGGTGGGTCAGGCGGAGGCGCGCCCGCGCGCGCAGGAGTCTCGCGTGGGTCGTGCGCGGCCGCGGCGCGTGCGCGTTCGGCGTGTCGAATTTCATCTCTCGCGGGCTGGCCCTGCGCTCCGGCGCGCGGGCGTTTGAGGAGGGGTTCTGACCGTCGCTCTGGTCTGGGTTGAAGCTGCGTGCGTCCGAAGGAGGGTGCGGGTCGCGTGCGCCGGCGTGAGCTTTGGGTGGCCCCGCCGCGGCTCTAAGAATCTCCCCTTCGGCAACCCGGCCGAGTCGAAACGTCCGCCGTCTTCGACTCCCGTCGGCTTTGCGGCCCACGCTCGCGCGTGGTGTGCCTTTCTCGGTCGAGTTTCAAAGGCGGCGGCGGGCGCGGCCCGCTTAGCCACGCTCTTTCGACGGCCCGCCGCTACTTCTCAAAAGTGCCCGCCGCGGTGCCCCCCGCCCGCAAGGCGGAGAGTGGGCGAAACACCTTCCACAGAGACTATAAGCCACACGGCCAAACTATGTCAACCAGTATTTTGCTTGGTTTAACTCGCAGTATTTCTTAATTTAACTGGCTTTCCTGGATTGTCAGGGGCGCTTTTCCAGAATTTTTTGCGGACAACTCTCCGTCGGGTGAGAGGCCGAACTGCGGGGACGCAGGGGCAAAATTATAAGTAATTTGAAATCTCAAATTTGAAATTTCAAATCTCAAATTTCAAATGCTTACCCCCTCGGTTCGCCCCGGAGCGGCGGACATTCTTGCTTCGCGCTCGGGGCGAAAGTTAGGATGGACGCGTATGGTCAACCTCCGCAGGGCGCTCGTCGGCCTTCTTCTTCTGGCACTCGTCGTCTTCGCGTGGATGTGGCTGACGCGCCCGCGGAAGGTTGACATGGCGGCCTACGCCCCGGCGGATTCGATCCTCTACGCCGAGGCGGAGAGCCTGCCGGAGGTCTTCGACGCCTTCGCCTCGACCGACGCGTGGCGCGAGCTGGCGCCGGCCGCGGGCGTAGACGCGCGGCCCGCGTGGGCGGGCTGGCTCCCCTCCTTCCTCTCCTTCACGGGCTTGGGCCCGAGCGACGCGGTCGTCATCTCGCGCGCGCAGGTCGCCGTCTCGGTGCTCGGCTTCCAGGCTTCCGAGGAGTCTGACACGACGTTAAAACTGACGCCGCGCGCGGCGCTCGTCGCCGAGACGCAAACGAGCGGGTGGCGCGTGCGTTCGGCCGTCGAGAAGCTGGTCGGCGACTTCGCGCGCAGGACGTTCCGCGAGGCGTCGTTCGAGCGGAAGGAGGTAGACGGCGTCCCCTTCTACCAGTGGGCCGAGACTTCGGGGTCGCGGCGGAAGGTGGTAGCCGCCGTCGAGGGGAGCGTCGCCGTCGTCGGCAACGACGAGGCGGCCGTGCGCGCGTGCCTCGACGTGAGGCGGGGCGCGCGCCCGAGCCTCGCGGGCGACGCGGGGCTCGGCGAGATGCGCGCGCGCCTCGGCGGCGCGGGCGCGCTGGCCTTCGCGTACGCCCCGCGCGGGAGCGCCGCCAAGGTGGTCGAGGTCTACGCGCCGGCCTTCGTCGGAGGCGTCGTCGAGGAGCCGCACCTTCAGAGCGCGGCGGCGACGCTGCTGCCGCAGCTCGTCAGCCGCGTGCTCGGGGCGGCCGGCTGGAGCGCGCGCGTCGCGGGCGGGCAGGTCGAAGACCGCTACTTCGTCGCGCTCTCGGAAGGCGTGTCCGACCGCCTCGCGGCCCCGCTCGCGCCCCCCGAGCGCACGGGCGAAGGGGGCGCGGCGCTGCTCCCCGCGGACACATATCAGGTAACTTTCTACAACTTCCGCAGCCCGGAGAACGCGTGGCGCGGGCTGAACGCGGCCGTCTCGTCGCAGGTGGACGTGTCCATCGCGGCGCTCATCACGCGAGCCTTCGAGGGGCTGGCGCAGCCCTACGGCGTCGAGAACCCGCGCGAGTTCCTGCGCGCGTGCGGGAGCGAGCTGGCGACCGCGCGGCTCGAAGCCGAGAGCGAGGGCAAGGTGCTCGTCGCGTCGGTGCGCGAGCGCGCGGCTCTGCGCGAGCAGGCGCTCGCGTATCTCGGGCGCGGCGCGCGCGCGGAGAGGGCGGAGGACGTGGAGCTTCTGGTCTCGCGCGACCCGGAGCGCGGCGCGGCCGCCTTCGCGGGAGACTTTCTGCTGACGGGCTCGGAGGCGGACGTGCGCCGCTGCCTCGCGGCGCGCGCCGCGGGACACACTTTGCGCGACGCCCCTTCGCTCAAGGGCGCGCCGCGTGACTTCGCGGAGGGGCCCGCTCCGGCGCGCTCGCTCACGGACGACACGGAGGCGGCGCGCGCCGTGCTCTCGCGCCTGGGCAGGCCGCCGAACCCGGCCGCGCTCGAAGCGGCGCTGGCCCGCCACTCTCACAGCGCCTCGGAGACGCGGCTGGTCGAGGGCGGCTTCGAGAAGAGGACGCGCTCGGCCTTCGGCCTCTTCGGCGACCTCTACACGCGACTCACGCCGAGGTGAAGGCAAAAGGCGAAAGCGAAGACGGAAGACGGCGTGCCTCTCGTCGAGCTAATGATGATAGGCACGCCGTTTCTAATCTCCCTGCTTTTGCCTTTTGACTTTTGACTTCTATTGGTTGCGGTCGAAGGGGCGGTCGGCGAGGACGGCGCGCATGTTGACCTGGCCGAAGAGCGTCTCCAGGAACGCCTCGAAGCGGTGGAGGGTGCGCGAAAGCTCGCCCGCGCCGCGCGCGGAGTCGAGTTCCTCCGCGAAGCGTTCGAGCGCGTCCCAGTCCTTGTACATCAGGTAGCGCTGCGCGCCCTCGCCGAAGGCCGCGAGCGCTTCGAGCACGCGCGTCGCCGGGGGGTCGCCGCCGCCGGCCGAGGCGCGCCGCACAAGCTGGACGAGCCCCCACAGCTCGCGCCGCAGTTCGAGCGACTGTTCGAGCTTCGTCCTGAAGGAGTGGAAGAGGGAGTTTCCGTCGAGCGCCGGGTCGAAGCTCTGCGCGAGCGCGACGACCGACTGCTGGTAGCAGTCGCGCAAAAGCCCCGCCGCGTTCTCGACCTTGGCGAAGACCTGCGGCGGCTGCCGCACCGAGCACAGCCCCGTCAGCTCGTGCTCGAACGCCTTGCGCACCTCCATCCGGACGGCGTAGGCCGTGGCGTCGAGGATGTCGCTCGCGCCGGGCGCGACGCCCTCGACGTGCAGGGCGCGCCCCTCGATGAAGTCGAGCAGGGCGCGCGTCTCCTCGTGGACGAGCGTGAAGACCGGGAGCAGGCGCTTGAGCTGCGCGTCCCCCTTCAGCGACAGCTCGGCGAAGCGCAGGAGCGCGAGCAGGCGCGAGAAGGCGTAGAAGATTTCGAGCACGTCCTCGCCCAGGTCTTCCGGCGCGAGCCCCTGCGCCAGCCCGACCAGGCGCTCCTGCAACTCGGCCGCGCGCGCCGCGTCGCCCGCCGCCTGGATGAGCCCCACGGCCTGCGAGCGCCGCAGCTCCCGCCCGAGAAGTCCACCCAAGCTCGACCACGCGGCGAAGCCCACGGACGGCGCTTCGAGCAGCGAGTCGCACAGCCTGCTCACGTCCTTGAAGGCGTCGGAGAGGTCGGAGAAGGACTCGCCCGCGCTGACGAGCCCGAGCGCGGCCTCGCCCTGCCCCGCGCCCGCTTCGGCGGCGAGCCCCGCGAGCGTCTCGCCCCGCGCGACGCTCGCCAGCAGGTGCAGGCAGCGCAGCAGCGTGTCGCGCACGACGCCCGTCTCGCACTTGAAGCTGCGCTCGCCGAGGGCGGCGCGTTCCGTCTCGCTGAAGGGGTGGTTGGCCGGGTTGAAGAAGCTCTGGAGCGCGCGCAGCCAGACGGCCAGCTCCTGCGCCGGCGGGAAGGCTTCGGGGGGCGTGGGCATTTGTGACTGTTCGCTCACTCGTCGTGCGGCCGGCCGCCGTTCGGCCGCCGCGCGCGTGCCAAACCGCGCGGCATGATTCTAGAATGACTGCGAAAGCGTGGGAGTGTTGGAGCCTGCGGCGGCCCCGCCTGATTCTAAACAGGAAAGGCGCGGGCGGCAAAGTTTTTCGGAAGCGCGCGGCGCGGCCTTCGCGCTCGCGCACACAAACGAAGCCGGCGCGCCCGGCCACCCCTTCATGAACCGACCGGCGGAACTTCTGGTGGCGACCAACAACGCCGGCAAGGTCAGGGAGCTTTCGCGGCTCCTCGCGGGCCTGCCCTTGCGGCTGCGCCTCCTCTCGGAATTCCCCGAGGTGCCCGAGGCCGAGGAGACCGGGACGACCTTCGCCGAGAACGCGACGCTCAAGGCGCTGCACTACTCGTCGCGCACGGGGCTGCCGGCGCTCTCGGACGACTCCGGTCTCTCGGCCGACGCGCTCGGCGGCGCGCCCGGCGTCTACTCGGCGCGCTACGCGGGCCGGCACGCGACCTACGCCGAGCGCATGGCGCGGCTGCTCGACGAGCTGGAGGCGGCCGGCGGCGACGACCGCCGCGCACGCTTCGTCTGCGTCATCGCCGTCGCAGACCCTTCCGCCGGCACGCTCGAAACCTTCGAGGGCGTCTGCGAAGGCCGCATCGCCCGCGCCCCGCGCGGCGCGGGCGGCTTCGGCTACGACCCCCTCTTCATCCCCGAAGGCCACGAACGGACCTTCGGCGAACTGCCCGAAGAGGTCAAACACTCGCTCAGCCACCGCGCCCGCGCCCTCTCCCAAGCGGCACAATACCTCCGCTCGCGCTTCGCCTGACACACGCGGCTTGACCCTCGAACGACGCGGTCTGTTAGAATGCCGACGCGGCGAAGAGAACTGATATTCGCTCTTGGATGACGGCGGGGCGTAGCGAAGTCTGGTATCGCGCTCGGTTTGGGGCCGAGAGACCGGGGGTTCGAATCCCTCCGCCCCGATTTTCACCCCACCTTGAAGACGTTCACGCCGCCCGGCGACTCCCCTCCACTTCCTGAGTCTGCACACCACGACTTTCAAACTCGCACGCGGCGAGGCACGTCACGTCTAACTCCCTTTCGAGGCTATTGGCTCCTCCTCGGGTTCGAGGGTGGTGAACTCGGCCATGACCATGCGCTCGCCGGTCTCTGCGCAGCAGGACTCTTCGTCGGGCGGGGCGACGGCCGAATCGCCGCGGCGCGGGAGCCGGAAGGCGACGAGGAGCGCGAGCCCGGCGAGCGCCGTCCCCGTCCAGAAGACCTTGTGGATGGCCGAGGCCATCGCCTCCTGCAACTCGTCGAGCACCTCGGGCGGGAGCGCGGCGCGCGCCTGCGGCTCGATGAGCGCGTTCGGGTTCGAGGCCAGCTCGGCCGCGCGCTCCGGCGTCAGAGGCCCCGCGCCCGTGCGCGCCACCTTTTGCAGGTGCGAGGCGAGTCCGGCCGAGAGCACCGCGCCCATGATGGCCACGCCGACCGCGCCGCCGATGGAGCGCGAGAACTGGTTGAGCGAGGTCGCGATCCCCAACTGCGCGCGCCCGACCGACTGCTGCACGGCGATGAGCAGCGTCAGCATCGTCAGCCCCAGCCCCGCGCCGATCAGTATCAGGTCGAGGTAGAGCCACACGCGAGGCGTCGTCCGCTGGTAGCTCGACAGCAGCGCGAACCCGAGCGTGAGGATGAAGAGGCCGGCGAGCGTCGTCGGCCTGTACCCGACCTTCAGCAGCAGCCTCCCGCCGACAATCGAGAGCCCGACCCAGCTCAGCATCAGCGGCGTCAGAAGCGACCCGGCCTCCGTCGCCGTCGAGCCGAGCGCGCCCTGCGCGAAGAGCGGCACGAACGAGATGGCGCCGAACATCGCCACGCCCGCCAGGAACCCGGCCGCCACGGACACGGACACCACGCGGTTGCGGAAGAGCCCGAGCGGCACGATGGGGTCCGGCGCGCGACGCTCGACGTAGAGGAAGAGCGCCGCCAGCCCCGCGGCCACGGGCAGCAGTATCAGGTTGCGCGCCGACGCGAACTCGCTCAGCGTCGCCCCGCCCTCGACGAGCGCCAGCATCAGCAGCGTGATGGAGGCCATCAGCAGCGCCGCGCCCGCGTAGTCAATCGAAGGCCGTCCGTGCCGGCGCGGCTCCTTGAGCGCTAGCTGCATGATGAGCGCGGCGAGGATGCCGAACGGCACGTTGATGTAGAAGACCCAGCGCCACGAGAGCTGGTCGGTGATGAAGCCGCCGGCCACCGGCCCCACCACGCTGGAGATGCCCCACACGCCGCTGAAGAACGCCTGCATCCGCGCTCGCTCCTCGACCGTGTACACGTCGCCGATGATGGTCATCCCCAGAGGCACGAGCGCGCCCGCGCCCAACCCCTGCACGGCGCGGAAGACGATGAGCTGCGTCATCGTGTTCGCCATCCCCGACAGCACGGAGCCGAGCAGGAAGACGGCGATGCCGAGCTGGAAGAAGAGGCGGCGGCCGTAGAGGTCGGAGAGCTTGCCCCAGACCGGCACCGTGACGGTCGAGGTGATGAGGTAGGCCGAGAAGACCCAGCTGTAGTGGCTGAGGCCCCCGAGCGAGGCGATGACGGTCGGCATCGCCGTCCCGACCACCGTCGCTTCGAGCGCGGCCAGGAACATGCCGGTGATGACGCCGAGCGTGACGGCCAGACGCCTGCGCGAAGACATCTCAAGCGTCTGCGCTCCTTCGGAGACAGCGTGACTTTCCATAACTGGGCGTGGATGTTACTACTGCGCCCGGCGGGTCTGTGTGCCCCTCGCCTGAAGATTGTGGGACAAAACCTTCACCGCGGCGCGCGCGTGTGCTACGTGACGACGGTCGGCTCGTCCGTGCCGAAGCGCTCGCGCAGGCGGAGCATCCCCCGGACTCCGTCTTTCAGCGGGCCGAGCACCTCTTCCACGTCGCCTACGCCGCCGTCGTCGCGGAAGCGTTCGAGGTAGACGCGCAGCGTCGCGCCGGCCGTGCCCGTCCCAGACAGGCGCAGCACGGCGCGCGAGCCGTCTTCGAGGAAGAGGCGTACGCCCTGCCGCGAGGTCGTGCTGCCGTCCACCGGGTCCGTGTAGCCGAACTCGTCGGCGCGCTCGACGCGGCTCCCGCCGAGCGGCGTCCCCGCCAGGTCGGGGAGGCTCCGGCTCAACTCGCCCATCATCTCCGCGGCCGCCGCGGCGTCGAGCCCCTCGTAGTCGTGCCGCTGGTAGTAGCTCCGCCCGAACTCGCGCCAGTGGTCGCGCACGACCTCCTCGACCGACTTCCCCGTCTTCGCCAGTATCGAGAGCCAGCAGAGCACGGCCCACAGCCCGTCCTTCTCGCGCACGTGGTTCGAGCCCGTGCCGAAGCTCTCCTCGCCGCAGACGGTGGCGAGCCCCGCGTCGAGGAGGTTGCCGAAGAACTTCCAGCCCGTCGGCGTCTCGTAGCACCTGATGCCGAGACGTTCGGCCACGCGGTCGACGGCCGTGCTCGTCGGCATCGAGCGCGCGACGCCCAGGAGCCCTTCGCGGTAGCCGGGGATGGCCGCGGCCGCGTGCTCCGCGATGACGGCCAGGGAGTCGCCGGGGGTGACGAAGAAGTCGCGGCCGAGAATCAGGTTGCGGTCGCCGTCGCCGTCGCAGGCCGCGCCGAAGTCGGGCGCTTCCCGGCCGCTCATGCGCAGGACGAGTTCGGCGGCGTGGACGAGGTTCGGGTCGGGGTGGTGTCCGCCGAAGTCTGGCAGCGGCGTCCCGTTCAGAACCGTCCCGGCGGGCGCGCCCAGGCGGCCTTCGAGGATGTGCGTGGCGTAGGGGCCGGTCACGGCGCTCATCGCGTCGAAGAGCATCCGGTGCCCCGAGGCGAAGTAGGCGCGCAGGGCGTCGAAGTCGAACAACTCCTCCATGACGGCCGTGTAGTCTTCGAGCGGGTCTATGACGACGACCTCGGTCTCGCCGACGCGCACGCTCCCGACGTGCTCAAGGTCAACGTCCGGGTGCGGGAGCGTGAGGTAGCGCCCGATCTTCCGGGTCTCGGCGTAGACGCGCTCGGTGACCGACTCGGGCGCGGGGCCGCCGTTGCGCGTGTTGTACTTGATGCCGAAGTCTTCTTCGATGCCGCCGGGGTTGTGGCTGGCCGAAAGGACGAGGCCGCCGAAGGCGCGGCGTCGGCGGATGACGGCCGAGACGGCCGGCGTCGAGAGGATGCCGCCGCGCCCGACGAGCAGGCGGCCGAAACCGTTGGCGGCCGCCATGCGGACGATAGTCTGGATGGCCTCGCGGTTGTAGTAGCGCCCGTCGCCGCCGACGACGAGCGTCTCCGAGCCGAAGCCGCCGGCGGCGTCCACGCGCACGGCGTCGAAGACCGACTGGACGAAGTTCTCAAGGTAGCCGGGCTGCATGAAGACGCGCGTCTTCTTGCGCAGCCCCGAGGTGCCCGGGCGCTGCCCCTCGAAGGGCTCCGTCCGGACGGTCTGCACGCTTCCCTCTCTCATCGGAGTCAAGGCTCGCTCCCCCTGTTTGTCGCTCTACTTAGCTTTGCGGACAGTTTATTCCCTTCCCGGCCGCGAGGCAAAACAAACGGGCGAAATCGGTCGGCGGGGGAATTTTTAGCAATTTTTTAAGAAAATTGGCGAAAAGTCGCATTTTTTCGAGACGCAAGGGCGCGCGGTGTGATATATGTCCTGACGCAAGCTTTTCCGATTTCTTCCCGAATTTTCAGGAGGTAGTGCACAACCCAATGGCGTCGAAAGCAGGCAAGAAGCGCATGTCACAGTCCGAAGTGATCAACCACTTCGCCGAGAAGTTCGACCTCAAGCGCGCGCAGGTCAAGGAGCTTTTCGAGGAGCTTTCCAACCTGGCCTCCAGCGAGGTCAAGTCCAACGGCGAGTTCGTGCTCCCGGGCTTCGGCAAAATGGTCCTCTCCGAGCGCAAGGCGCGCGAAGGCCGCAACCCGCAGACGGGCGAGACCATCCAGATTCCGGCCAAGACGGCGCTCAAGTTCCGTCTGAGCAAGGGCCTCAAGGACTCGGTCGTCCCCAAGAAGGGGTAGGGCGGCCCTCCCGGAGCAGCCGTAGTCATACTTCCCAGATACCCGAAAAGACCGCCGGCGGGCTTCGGCAGGCATTTTTGCCTTCCGACTTCGCCGGCGTCTCCTCTTCCCGTCCGGCCGCGCGAAACAACACACGTATCTGCTTTAATGACAGCACTTAGGGCACCCTGACGCCGTCGCCCTGGCTACATCCTCCTGCCCCCGCGCTTACTAAAAAAATCTCTAGCAA
>DASVWB010000089.1:0-2993 GCA_036389815.1 Pyrinomonadaceae bacterium
TCCGCTACATGAAGACCGAGAAGAAGCTGATGAAGATTCCGGTGATGATGATGACGGCCGAGCAGAACCCGAAGCTCTCGTCCGACAGCTTCGCCGCCGGCGCAGTCGTCTTCCTCCCGAAGCCCTTCACCACCTCGCAGCTCCAGGTCATGCTCCGCATGCTCATCAGTAAGTCCCGCGGCGAGCAGAGCTAAAGCCGCGGCGGCCACGTCCAGAGGGGACGAGGAGGATTTCAATGACACACCCGAACCCTTCGCCGCGGCGCCGAGCCGCCTCCCTCGCGCTCCTGGCCGCGCTCTGCCTCGCCCCGGCGGCGGCCGCCCCGGCGCAGTCCGGGCGCAAGGCGCAGAAGCCTTTGGGGCTGCCGACCGAGGCGGCGAAGCCGGCCGACCCGGCCGCGGCGGCCAAGCCCGAGTCGAAGAAGCCCGACCCGCTCGTCAGCTTCGTCGTCATGAACTTCGACATGACGGCCGTCGGCATAGACACGCTGGCGCGCGACGGGGTCGCCCGGGCCTTCGTCCAGCGGCTCGGGCTCTCCTCGGCGGTCGAGATCAAGGAGGGCGGCAGGGGCGGGCGCTCGGAGGCGCGCGACGCCGCCAGGAAGCAGGAGAAGGCGTACGTCGTCCTCTTCCAGCTCGACGAGCAGGCGGGCGACATGAGCATGGGGCGGGCCGACTCGCGCACGCTCATCATCCGCACCTTCGTCTACACGCCGAAGACCGGCGACCTCAAGTTCACAGACACGGTCTACCAGCGGCCCTACTACGGCACGTCGCGCGTCGGCGGCATCCCCGTCCCCGTCCGCACGCCGCGCGTCGACCGCTACCCATCGCAGCACGAGCTGGAGCAGGCGGCGCGCGACGCCGCCGACCGCCTCCTCTCACGCTTCCAGATCAACGCCCCGCAGGAGAACGAGTGAAGGCGAAAGGCGAAAGGCGGAAGTCGGAAGTCGGAAGTGAGGATGAGAGACACGGTGGCTCTCATCCTCTTTTGCTGACGCGGGCCGGCGTGCCCCTCGTCGCTCTCGCCCTCTGCCTTCTCGGCGCGGGCGCGTCCGCGCAGAAGAGGCCGAAGCCCGCGCTGAAGGAGAAGGACGCGCGCCGCGTCGTCGCGGCCGCGCCCGGCTTCGCGCTGCGCACCGGCGCCGTCAAGGTCAGGGAGGTGAGCCCGGCCGGCGCGGAGCCAGTCCGCGTCGGCGCCGACGTGACACTGGCCGTGCGCTTCGAGAGCGTCGAGGACGAGCGCGCGGCGCAGACGGGCGGCGCCTTCAAGGTGAAGCGCTGGCGCGCCGTCGAGTTCCGCACGGGCGACCGCTCCTGGGAGGAGTTCGACCTCGTCTCGACCCCGGCCGTCGAGGCGGCGCGCCGCGCGCTCGAAGAGCTGGTCACGGAGTTCGCGGCGCGGCAGGCCGCGGCGGCGAAAGACAAGGAAGAGGGCGCGGGCGCTGAAGTCGCCGCCGCCGACGATGACGGCGACAAGTCGGGCGGTAAGAAGAAGGATAAGAAGAAGGATAAGAAGAAGGAGGAGCAGGAGGCGGCCGAGCCTCTGACGCGCGGGGCGCTCACCGTTAAGCAGCTCTCTCTGATGGGCTCATCGGCGGTCGCGGAGGTGGTCGTCGCCGCCGAGTTCACGCTGGCGCGCGACGCGCGGGGCCGCTGGCGCGTCGCGGAAGTCTCCGCGGGCGGCGAGTCCGCGGGCGACCTCGCGGCGCTGTGGCGGGCGGCCGACGCGCGCAAGGCGGAGCGCGCGCGCGCGGAGATGGCGGAGCTGGCCTCCGCGCTCGAAGCCTTCCGCCGCGAGCGCGGCTTCTACGTCGCGGCGCGCGACTCGGTCGTCCTCCTCGACCACCTCAGCCCGCGCTACGCGAAGCGCGTCGTCCGCCTCGACCCCTGGCACAACCCCTACCGCTACGAAGGCGGCGCGGCCGCCTTCACGCTCGCCTCCGACGGCCCCGACGGCAAGCCGGGCACCGGAGACGACGTGACCCTCGCACGCTGAAAACTCCCTTCAGGCTTTGACGACGAACAGGTGGCTCGTCGAGACGCGCATCTCGCGGAAGCGCGACGAGCGCTGCGGCCCGCCCGTGCCGAACTGCGGGTGCGTGATGTCGGCCGCGCCGAGTTCGTCAATCAGCTCCTTGACGAAGCCGACCATGCCGTAGTCGTGGGTGCTGTAGAGGCCGCGCTGGAGCGCGCGCTTGGCGTTGGAGGCGAGGCGGCCGGCGAGCGGGAGCCGGCCGAGGGGGCCCTGTTGCAGGCGCGTGGCGGCGCGGCAGAGGCGGTAGCGCAGGGGGCTGTCGCCGCGCCCGTCGCCCGCGCGCCCGCGGTAGCGCACGCCGTCGGGCCAGAAGTCCCAGTAGCCCGTGCCCCAGTCCTCGATGACGTAGAGGCCGCCCGGCTTGAGGTGATGCTCGAAGAGGTGCCAGAAGCTGACGCGCGCGAGGTGGCCGACGTGCGCGCAGTCGTCGATGATGATGTCGAAGCCCTCGGGCGCGCACTCGCGCGCGATGCGGTCGAGGAGCTCGGTGTCCTGCTGCCCGCCCTGGTAGAAGCGTACGCGCCCGGTCGGGTCGTCTATCTCGACGGGGTTGAGGTCGAGGCCGACGACGAGGCCGCGCTCGAAGTAGTCGCGCCAGAGCAGGAGCGAGCCGCCCTTGAGGACGCCGAGTTCGAGCAGGCGCACGTCGCGGCCGAGGAGCGGGCGGAAGTACTCCTCGTAGTTGCGCAGGTAGTGCGTGTGCGCCGCCTTGTCCGTGTCGTACTTCGAGGCGTCGAGCGCCCCCTTCGTCGAAGTCATGCGTGAGTTTTCCGCCCCCCGTATCCGCCCGGGCCGGGCCGCCGGGCGCGCATATTATGCTCCACGCGGCCGCCGAAATCCAGCCGCGCGGGCGGCCTAAATCCTTACCGGAAAATCAGCTTGACGCGCTCGCGGCGCGGGTGTTAGGTTTGATTTGCGGCTTTCGTGCGGGGTTTTTCGCGGGGCCGCGGACATGC
>DASVWB010000090.1:0-4402 GCA_036389815.1 Pyrinomonadaceae bacterium
CACGTTCTCGCCCGCCCGGCTGAAGTCGTTCATCTTCGCCAGCCAGAAGTCGTAGCCCGCGAAGTTGTTGTCCGGCGCGTCGTCAGGGTTTCGGCGCAGGTACCCGTAGTACTGCATCAGCACGAACGACGGGTTGTAGAGCGCCGTGAACACCGAGTCGCTGTCGACCACCGCCTTGAGGGCGGCGGCCCGCCCCGCCGTGTCGCCCGACCCGTAGGCCGTGATGGCGGCGTTGCGCTCGGCCGCCGTCGGCGTCGCGCCCGCGTTCGCGTAGAGCTTGTCCACGTAGTCGGCCGCCGGCATCCCCACGGGGAACTGCGCCACGAACTCCGTCCGCGTCACGAAGTCTTCGAGGTACTTCTGGCGGTTCGCGTCGAGGCGTGCCTGGAAGCCGGGCTGGCCGACGATGACGCCCTCGGTTATCTCGCGCTGGTCGCGCAGGAAGACGCCGTAGCGGGGTGTGCTCTTGGCGTTGCCGAAGGCCGCCTTGTGCGCACGGATCACGAAGTACCCCGTGTTCTGGAACTCTATCGACAGGAAGAAGGCCGTCGACACGTCCGCCCTCTTCTCCACGCGGCACTGCGCGTTCGTGCCGCACGACTCGATGGTGCCCGTCCAGAAGTCCTCGCCCGACTGATCCGACTGCCGGTAGAGGAAGTCGTGGTAGTGCTGGCAGACGAAGGTGCGGGAGTCGTCTATCGGGTTCGTGCCATTCGCCTCGCCCGTGTCGTCCACTATCTGGAGCGTGGCGTTACCCGTGCCCGTCACCGTCCCGCCCTGCGGGTTTTGCAGGACGAGCGTCGCGTTCTCCGGCCCTTCCGTGTAGGCGTCCTCGTTGATGAGCACCTGGAAGGTCTTCTCGGTATCGCCGGCCTCGAAGACGAGGCGGCCGACGACGCGCTGGTAGTCGCCCTTCTGCTTCGCCGTCCCGTCGTTGCTGACGACATCGACGGTGGCGCGCGTGCTCGTCAGCCCTCCGCGCAGGACGCGGACGGTGATGGGCACGCAGTCCTCCTGGACGGCGTAGACCGCCGAGTCGAACTGGAAGGTCGAGGTCGCGGCCGGCGTCGGCGTAGGCGTCGGGGTCGGCGTCGGGGTCGGGGTGCCCGAGGGCGTCGGGGTCGGCGTCGGCGTGACGACCGCCGCGCAGCCCGAGGTGGGCGTCGAGGCGCAACTGCCGACGGTGAACTCCGTGCCGCCGCGCGTGCTGTCGCGCTTGCCGTTGACCTGGCTCGTGAACGCCTGGCCGCGGAGCCCGGCCAGCACCTTGCCGGCCGTGATGGCGCCCTTGGTCGCGAACGCGTTGAGCTTGGCGACGGAGACCTTGACGGTGATGGTGTTGTTGGTCGTGTCGAACGCGCCGCAGTCGGCCGTGCCCCGCTGAGTGTAGGTCAGCGAGCCGTCGGCGTTGCGGACGGCGGTGCCCCAGGTGAAGGTGCCCGAGGGGTTCGAGTCGGTGTTGGCGCGGAAGTAGAACTGGTCGCCGCGGTCGGAGACGGCGAAGCTGTAGTCGCCGGTCGGGCTCACCCCCGGGGACGGCGCGTTGGCCGCGAAGTTCATCCTCCAGTTGGAGGCGGGCGGGACGACCGCGAGGTTCGAGACCTTCATCGTCGCCACGATCATCGGCACGCCGCCGCCGTCCGTCTCGCAGGAGTACTTGATGGAGACGATGTCGAGCGGGTCGTCCGTGTTCGTGCGCACGAGCAGGGCGTCGGCCACGTCCTGCCGGAAGTCGGTCACCTGCGCGCCCGGATCGCCGCCCACGTCGGCCGCGAGCGGGCGGGGCCCGGTCTGCGCGGCGGGCGCCGGGCCGGGGTCGGGGATGTTCGTCTTGCCCTCGCCGATGATGCGCGGCCCCGAAATCTGCCGCGCGACGTAGGTGTGGCCGTCGAAGTCGTTGTGGTCGTCGGTGTAGCCGACGACGGCGGCGCCGGTCGGGTCGAACGAGACCTGGAAGTAGTCGAGCAGGTTGCGGTTCGCGCCCTCGCCCGTCGGGTCGAGGCCGTTCTCCGAGATGTTGCTGCCGTGGATGAAGTGGTCGCTGATCTTGGCCTGCCGGAAGGTCGGGTGGTCGTCCGTGGCGTTGAAGGTCTGCGCGTAGAAGACGTTCCAGTTGGCGTTGTTGTTGTTCGTCGCCTGGTCGGTGCCGTACCAGACGATGCCGACCGAGCCCGGCGTCGGGCCGGTTTCGAGCCACGGGAAGAGGCTCGTCTTCGTCTCCGCGCCGTTCGAGACGCGCACGGGCGCGCTCCACGTCACGCCCTTGTCGGTCGAGTGGACGAGGAAGATGTCGTGCTGGTTCGAGTAGGCGGCGTAGACGGTCCCGTTGGGCGTGCCGTCGTCGGCCACCTTGACGGGGAAGAAGATGTGGTCAACGCCGTTCGGGTCACTGGCGGCCTGCACGCACTGGTAGACGGCGGCCTCGCCCGTCGGCAGCGTCACGGTGCTGTGGCAGACCTGGCCGGTGCTGCCGCTGATGTAGACGGTGCCAGTCGCCTGGTGCACGTCGATGTAGCCGGCCTGCCCGATGGCGCCGGCCGTCTGCGCCGGCCCGAAGGTCAGGCCGCCGTCTATCGAGCGCTGAATCTGCGAGACGGTCGGCGCGACCGTGCGGTAGTAGAGGTAGACGATGTTGTTGCCCTGGAACTCCTCCCACTGCCGGTCGTCGCCGCAGACGCCGCCCGTGCAGTTGCCGAGGTTGTTCTGGACGAAAGTCTGGCCGCGGTCGGTGGACTTCTGCGTCGAGATGTTGGCGAGGATCAGGCTCGACGAGGCCAGCGTCGGCGGGTCGGTGACGTTGCCGGTGGTCGGGTCGAGGCGGCCGACGGCGAGGTCCACGTCGCCGCCGCCGTCGCCGCCGAGGTCGGCCTCCTTGGCCGGGCTGAAGGCGTCGGGCTGCCCGCGGTAGACCCAGTTGCGCATGAAGGGGTCGTAGCCCGGGTTGGCCGCGTTACCGACGACGGGGCGCAGGTCGCAGTACCAGAGGTCGATGCCCGCGGGGAAGCCGCGGATGCCCGAGACGTAGAAGTTGCCCTGCACGTCGGTGCGGCTCGAAGGCTCGCCGTCGGCCTCGGCCACGGGCGCCTTGACGGTCACGTTCGGGCTGAAGGTGATGCCGCCGGGGATGTAGTTGGCGGTGCGCGCGGTGGCGACGCTGGCGAGGCTGAAGCTGCCGTTGGGCGGGTCGGCCTGCGCCGCGGCGGGCGGCGCGTTGTAGTAGATGATGCGGACGTTGTAGACGCCCGGGCCGCTCGCGCTCGGGTCTATCTGCGCGTGCTCCTCGGTCAGCACGGCGTTGGTGGCGCCGTTGCCGGAACTGGAGACGAGCGTGCCGGTGCACTTGCCCGTCGCCGGGCACGTCCCGCCCTTGTAGATGGCGAGGTCGTAGTCGTTGGAGGGCGAAGTCCAGGTCACGTCGACGTGGATGATCTTGCCCGTGTAGACGCCGGGCGCCACCGTGAGCGTGAAGGTGTCGCAGGTCGTGCCCTCGGCGCAGCCGGCCTCGCCGTCGAGCGGGTCGACGCTGGCGCTGGCGCCGCCCGTGGCCGTGCCCTTCCACTTGCCGTCGGGCGGCGTGATCGGCCCCGTGGGGCCTATCGACCCCGAAGATGGGGCGGCCGCGCGCGCCGTGCGCATGCCGCGCCGCTCCGAAGTCAGGAAGAGGAGCGAGCCGGCGGCGCACGTTACGACCGCCGCTAGTAGGAGCAGGCGCGCCGAGACCTTCCCCCGAGAGGGGCGCCCCCCTGCGCCCGCGCGTTTCGGCTCGCCGCTGACTGTTCTCTTAAGGCCGGCCAGGCGGTGGGGCCTGCCTTTAGCATTGTCGAAAGACTTTCTGCCTCTAAACCACATTGGGTAAAAACTCCTTTTGTAGACGGTGGTGCCGCCCGGGCGCGCGTCCGGACGCGTCAGCGGGAGCAGTCGGGCAAGATCAGAGACTGCGTCCGAGACGGAGTAACGCGAATTGTGCAAGGCGTCGGGGTTTGGTGTTCAGGGAACGCGCCACTTATACCACATGTGAAGCGGCGCGCGCAGCAAAAAAGGCGCGTGGGGCGGGCCGCGCCCGCCCCACGCGGCGCACGCCCCCGCGCGAATCGCCCCCCGACTGTCGCGGCGCGCTTAGCCCGGCAGCCAGAACCTCCCGGCCGCCGGCCCGAACAGGTACGGCAGTGCCCTCCCGAGCGTCCCGCCCCACACGCCGTCCGGCGCACGGGCGGCCGCATCGGGGCCGGTCTGGGCGCTCGGCTGGTTGCCGCCCGGGGCACCCTGGAAGCGGCGGCGGTACTCGATGGACTCGATAAACGCCCGCACCATCTCCGCCCTCCTCACCCGCGCCAGCGCCACCCCCTCGTCCCTCACGTTCTCGCCCGCCCGGCTGAAGTCGTTCATCTTCGCCAGCCAGAAG